>CAZRUR010000005.1:0-17530 GCA_964603335.1 uncultured Sangeribacter sp.
ATTCTGAAAATTTGTTAAATTACGTTATAGTGTTTAAGGAATGGTAAATTTTAAGAAAATCTTTATTAATTTTACAACGTGAAAAATATGTGCCGACCGAAAAAGCCGGCAGAATGACACTATAAATTATGGCATATCAGACACCCATAGATGAACAGGAACTTGTGAGACAGCTGCATGACCCGGCAACTGCCTCACGGGCGTTTGATGTGCTGCTGAAGACCTACAGCCAGTCGGTGTATTGGCAGATACGCAAAATGGTGGCAAGCCATGATGATGCCAATGACCTTGTGCAGAACGTGTTCCTGAAGGCGTGGAACAACCTCCAGAATTTCCGTGGCGACGCCAAACTGTCGACATGGCTTTTCAAGATTGCCATCAATGAGTCGATCAACTTTATCAACAAGGAGAAGCAAAGGTTGCAGCTTGGCGAGGAAGCCGACGACTCTTTCCTCCTTAATAATATAGAGGCAGACGAATATTTCGACGGTGACGAGCTGCAGGCTGAGTTGCAGAAAGCTATTGCCAAACTGCCGGAGAAGCAGCGGCTCGTGTTCAACATGAGATATTTCGATGAGATGAAATACGAGGAAATGTCTGACATACTCGGCACCTCAGTTGGTGCACTCAAGGCAAGCTATCACCATGCCGTCAAAAAGGTGACCGATTATCTGCTTTCTTAACTTCTTCCAATCAAGAATTCTTTGAGCCAATCTCATAAAAAATGATGCCTGGTTTCACAACCGAGCATCACCTGTTTTTCCATAATACTTTTTCGAACTAACCTAACATCATGAAACGATTTTCTGTATATAATACAATCGGGGTTGCAAAAAAGTTCACGATAATATCATTTTTTGAAAAAAATTTCAGAACATAGCTGCCTTGTCTAAGCATTGCCGCACAAATGCATTCAATGAAATACCGGCGTTGAGTGCTTTTAGGGCTATACGACTGTGAGTTTCAGGAGAGACACGCACATTGAACGAACCGCTGTACCCTTTGCTTGGAGTCACTCCTTCGGATTCGCAATAGGCCAAATAACTGTCTATCCCAGCCTCAAAATCGGCTTTCAATTCATCTAAAGTGTTACCCTCATATAAAATGGATTCCTTTGCCAGTCCAATAACTTTGCCAACAAGGCAGTCATCCTCCTTGCTGTACTCTACAGTTCCTTGATAACCTTTATATTCCAAATTGTCCATAATTAAAAAAACTTATATATGACCATGCTGTTTAAGATGGCTAAAGATACTCTTCAACGTCCCCAATTTCATTATCGATCCAGGATGCGGCTTGTGAAAGTTTAAGATATCGCCTGCACTTCTTACAAACTGAACACGCGATCCGGATGAGTTGCCTTTGCTATATTCAGCATAACCAAATATTTTTAAAAAGTCGCACAGTTTCTTCGTAAGTGAAGTCCTTCGGCATCCTTTTAAATCGGTCAATGAGCTTATCTCTGGTTCCCATACTTTTACAACATTTGCAACTATGAATAGTTGCATTTCAATGCACAAAAATAGTTCATTTATTTCAACCGGCCAAATTTTAAGACAATAAAGGATTGTTAAAATGGAGTTATTCGAGGATTGCGGCGGCTCTTTCAAGGGCTTTGAGGAATGCGCCAGCCTCTTCGAAAGTGTTGTAAATGGCGAATGTGGCGCGGACTGTGCCGGGGATGCCGAGTCTGTCCATCAGAGGCATGGCGCAATGATGACCGGTGCGCACCTCCACTCCCTGTTTGTCGAGAAGCAACCCAAGATCATAGGGATGACTATGGCCCACAAGGAATGAGATCACCGCACTCTTACCGGGCGCCGTGCCATAGATCTTAAGACCAGGTATCTTCAGCATCCTTTCCTGAGTGTAACGGAGCAATTCCAACTCATGCCTTTCTATATTCTCAATGCCAACTTCCTCGATAAACTCGATGGCCTTGGCAAAAGCCGCAATACCCACAAAATCGGGTGTACCAGCCTCAAACTTGAAGGGGAGATCGGCATAGGTGGTATGGGCAAAGGTAACTTTCCCAATCATCTCTCCCCCACCCTGATATGGAGGCATCTCCTCAAGCCATTTCTTCTTACCATATAGCACACCAACCCCGGTGGGCCCATACATCTTATGGGACGAGAAAACATAGAAATCACAGTCTATATCCTTGACATCCACCGCAAGATGCGGAGAAGCCTGGGCACCGTCAACAAGCACCGGGACACCCTTCTCATGTGCGTAAGCCGTCATCTCCTTTACCGGATTGACTGTGCCGAGCACATTGCTGACATGGCAGAAGGCAGCCATTACGGTACGCCCGTTGAAAAGACCCTTATATTGGTCAATATCAAAGGAACCGTCATCCCTAATGTCAACGACACGTATCACTATTCCAGTCCTGTCGCGGAGCAGTTGCCACGGCACTATGTTGGCATGATGCTCCATGACGGTAAGGATAATCTCGTCACCCTCCTTGAAGCGTTGTCCAAAGGAAGATGCAACAAGATTAATCCCCTCAGTGGTGCCACGAGTGAAGATTACCTCCTCGATGGAGTCGGCGTTTATATAACGGCGTATCTTCTCACGGGAACGCTCCTGGAGGTCAGTCATCTCTTGCGAGAGGGTATGCACACCGCGATGCACATTTGCCTTGGTGTTGACATAAATCCTGTCTATCTCATCCACCACCCTACGGGGAGTCTGCGATGTGGCACCATTGTCAAGATAGGCCATAGGCTTTCCGGCAACGCTCCTTGTCAATATCGGAAACTCCTCTCGGATTCTCAATATATCACTGTTTTCCATAACATTAATCATTTGGTGTAGAGCATGTTGAGCGGCAGGTGTTGCAATTTGCGCTACCTCCCGCAAAACGCCTCTCCACAAGCATATGCAGACGGTCTTTCAATCCGTCGAGTCTCACGCAGTCAATCACATCCGACATAAACGCCTGCTTAAGCAGCAGTTTTGCGGTTGCCTCCGGAATGCCACGTGTCTGCATATAAAACACCTGTTTCTCATCAAGTTGACCGATGGCTGTGCCATGGCTACATTTCACATCATCGGCATATATCTCGAGTTGTGGCTTTGAGAACATTCGGGCTGTGTCAGTCCCGACAATGTTGCGGTTGCTCTGATACGCCTCGGTCTTGTCTGCCCCGGGTAACACATGCACAAGTCCGGCAAATGCCCCTACCGCCTCATCATCTACAACATATTTGAACAACTCATCTGTATGGCAATGCTTCACACGATGCTCTATCCGGGAATAGGTGTCGAGGTGTCGCTTGCAGTCCTCGATGCCCATGCCCAAGAGCCGCAACTCCGCGTGCTCGCCATTGAATGAGCAGAAATATTCATTGCGGGTGTCACCATTATAAAGCGTTATGCCGTCAATCAAGACGTTGCTACCCTCTTCTTGACAGAGATAAAGCGAGGAGAGCCGGGATGTGCGTTCAGTCGACTCCTCAAGGTCGTAGTAGTCAAGATGTGAGTTCTTCCCGACATACACCTCTAATGTCTGTAGGGAAAGGAAATCCATATCTGGATTCTGGGTATGGTCGCAAGAAAGAATCCTCACCTCAGCATCCTCCTCAAGCACTATAAGCAGACGGCGCACAGCCATCAGTGGGGCTCCGTTCTGGAGTATGTTTACAAACTGGAGAGGCTTCTCCACCTTCACACCTTTCTTTACATACACCACCAGTCCATCCTGCGCAAGCAGTGTGTTGAGAGCCACCACCGGATTCGCCATGTCTGCCAACCCGCCATAATAGCGCCTGGATATCTCCGGATGGTCAATGCAGAAATTGCGGAGGCTTCCCACCTCCACGCCCTCCGGCAAACCGAGACGTGAGGAGTCGGTCTCTGAATATATATCGTTTACAAGCATAAAGAGCGAAGTCGACATATTCGGCACCCCGCAATGGAAAGAGGCAGCCGGATTCACGTCGATGCTCACCCGCGCTATGTTGACACCGAAATCTGGAGAAAGGATAGCCTCAAGGTCGGTGGTCTCATAATTCTCACTCCCCTTTGCCGGAAGCACACAGTTTTCCAGACACTCCAGAGCATGCGGGCGGAGCGCATTGAGCGTGTCGGCGCTGTTGCGGTCTACCAGCTCTTTGTGAGTGCGGTAAAGGTCAATATATTGTGTCAGTGCACTCATTGCTGTCAAAGATTATTTGATTGTTCGTCTACCTGCTGCTTGATCCAGTCATATCCCCTTTCCTCAAGTTCGAGGGCAAGGTCGGGACCTCCGGTCTTCACTATCTTCCCCTTATATAGGATATGCACAAAATCAGGCTTTATATAATCAAGGAGACGCTGATAATGGGTTATCACAATTGTGGCATTGTTGTCGGTCTTCAGTTTGTTGACACCCTCAGCCACAATTCTCAATGCATCAATGTCAAGACCGGAATCAGTCTCATCAAGGATGGAAAGCTTAGGCTCAAGCACCGCCATCTGGAAAATCTCGTTGCGCTTCTTCTCACCCCCGGAGAAACCCTCGTTGACGGAGCGTGACGCAAGCTTATTGTCAAGCTCAACAATTGCACGCTTCTCCCTCATCATCTTCAGAAACTCTGTGGCGCTCATGGGAGGCTCACCGAAATATTCGCGCTTGGCATTCACGGCAGCCCTCATGAAATTCACCATCGACACGCCGGGAATCTCAACCGGATACTGGAAACCGAGGAACACACCCTCGTGACTCCGGATCTCCGGGGCCATGGCGAGAAGATCCTTTCCGTAGAATTCCACACTGCCACCGGTGACTTCATATGCCGGATTGCCGGCAAGCACCATTGAAAGTGTTGACTTCCCGGAACCATTTGGCCCCATGATGGCGTGCACCTCGCCGGGACGCACTTCCAAGTTGATTCCTTTCAATATTTCCTTGCCGTTGATTTGGGCTTTGAGGTCTTTGACTTTAAGCATGACTTATCGTGATTTCTTTTATGTTTTGACTGATTTTCTTTGCCTCTCGAAGCTGAAGAATGTGGGAGAAATCCTCAAAACTGTGACACCCAAGCAGCCCCGGGGCAAGCAGCATGATGCATTCCACCACATTTCCATCATCGGCAGTGGCATATTTCATAAGTTGGGAAGCGGGATTGACACAAACTATGAGGTTATATACAATCGACACGAGCAGCATATATTTCATCAGGCAGAATGCCGATCCAAGAAGACGGTCGAGCATGCCGACATAAAACACCTGCATGGCGCTGCGGAGCACCTTCGTCAAAATCTTAAACAGCAGATACACCACAACATAGACCAGAGCGGCAGAGGTTACGCTATAGATAAATGCTGAGCCAACGTGTCCCTCAAAGCCGGGAAACAGGTTGCGCATCAACGCCTCTGACTGATCGCTGAACACGTGGGTGCAGACGGTGCCGAATGCAAATCCGAGGATGCCAGACACCTGGCCGGTGAATCCGCTGCGGAAGCCCTTTATGACTGCCACAGCCGCAATCACTATCACAACAATATGATATGCAGCAGCGCTCATTGTCTCTTTTGGTTCTTCAATCTCTCTTTCTTTCCATAATTCTAATGCAAAATTAATCATTAGGGATGGATTTATCCTTATCTTTTAACAAATTTTTAATCGGCAATTTCATTTTTATTAAATATAATTTGTACTTTTGTAGTATGAAGTTCCCTTTCTTAAATCGACCGGGTAAAGATTTGCTGGCAGCAGCTGGTTTTGCTGCAGTATTCCTGTTGTTGCTGTTTGCGGCAGTATGGGCATACCAACAGTTTATAACCACGCCTCCATATGTCGACCCTGACAAATACCCGGTGAGAGGAATCGATGTCTCTGCCCACAACGGACAGATAAACTTCAAGAAAGCAGCTGACGACGGAATAGAGTTCGTCTTCATAAAAGCCACTGAGGGTCAGGATTTCAAAGACAGGATGTTTCGTGAGAATTACAACAAGGCCACCGCTGCCGGGCTAAAAACCGGCGTCTATCATTTCTTCCGGTTTGACCGCGACGGAGTGGACCAGGCAATAAATCTCATGAAGGCTTTGGGTAGCCGGCGTCCTCAACTGGGAATCGTCATCGACGTGGAGAAGAACGGGAATCCCGACACCATCCCAACCGAAACCATAAGCCGCCGACTCACTGAGATGGTTGACTACCTCAACTTGCTTGGTCACAGGGTGATGTTCTACACTAACCTTGATGGTTATTACGAATACATAGTGGATTCTTTCCAAGGTTATCCCCTGTGGATTTGTCGCTTTCAGGAATATCCCATCTGCGCGGAATGGACATTCTGGCAGTTCAGCCACAAAGGGATTGTCAACGGCATTAAGGGAGATGTCGACTTAAATGTGTTCTGCGGAAACCGCGATGAATGGGAGTCTTTCCTCAACGGAAGCCTATGGCCTTATTCTGACAATGACATAAATCAACCCATACAGCCACAATAATTCACCCTTAGTTAACGTTTTATATTGAAGAGTTGTAATATCCTCTAATCATGCAGGTTTTATTCTTGCAATCCATCTCTAACCAACTGGAACGAAGTGAACAGTTTTCATAAGAATATCATTAATAAGTCTAATCATCAGGCAATGGCAATGCGACTTGTTGCATTAGCATTCATTTTTCTTGTGGGCATTATTCCAGTTTATTCCATAAGCGCAGACTCATATGCTTCAAGCTCAAAACTTGCGTCAGGGAATTGGGCAAAGATTGAGGTGTCGGAGTCTGGAATGCAACTTATTAGTAATGCCACCCTTAAAAAGCTTGGGTTCTCAGATCCTGACAAGGTCAATGTTTATGGATATGGGGGCAAGATGCTTCCAGAACGCCTTTATGAATCAATGCCTGATGACCTCCCGTTGATTCCCTCAGTAAGGACATCAGCCGGAATAGTATTTTTTGGACACAACTGCTTTACCTGGGAAAACGTCCCAGACAACACCACATATGCCCACAGCAATAATCCCTATTCCGATAATTCTTATTATTTTATAAGCGACGTAGACCCTTCGCGTGCCACTCCGGCAACCAGTGAGCAAATCTCCGGCAACAATGGCAACATCATAACCTCCTTCATTGAAAGGATAGCTCATGAACAAGACCTTATTGCGCCCACCAACACCGGTCGCACTTTATTAGGAGAAGACTTCAGGACACAGAAAAAACGTGACTTTTCCTTCAATCTTCCCGGCATAACAGGCTCTGCTGTGGTGACAGTTTGCTTTGGTGCATACACGACCAATGGCTCATCATCCCTGTTGATAAGTGCCAATGGGGAAAGACTCCCATCAACAAATTCAGATGTAATTCCAGCTGTAACGTCAGAAAACACTCTCTTCCAGACAACGACAACAGTTAAGGAAGTGGAATCACCGGGAGAGAGACTGACCCTGACTATTGAATACTCCTCTTCAGGAGCCTTGTTCACAGCCGCCCTCGACTATATTGAGGTGGAATATGAGAGGGAACTATCCCTTAGTGGCAATGAGTTATATTTCTATCTAAACCCAACAATCACATCTACTGCTGTCATTGGCAACTGCAGTGAGTCAACAATAATCTGGGACGTGACTGACCCACTTAATCCTGAAAATGTGGAATATTCCTTATCAGGGAGTGAGGCTTCCTTGGCAGTGCCAGCGGGTTATCATGAGTATGTGGCTTTCAACGCTGCCGGCATATCGCGCCAAGTCTCAGAAGTTGGCAAGGTCACAAATCAAGACATACATGGCATTGAAATGCCTCAGATGGTGATTATAACACCGGAAACATTCAAGGCTGCCGCACAAAAATTGGCAGACCTTCATGCTGCCACCGATGGGTTAAAAGTGGCAGTAGTCACAGCCGAGCAGGTTTATAATGAATTCTCTTCCGGTGTGGCGGATGTTACCGCATTCCGCAAGATGCTTAAGATGTGGTATGACCGTGCTGCTGGAGAAGATTACACACAATATTGTCTTCTTTTCGGGCGTCCCTCTTACGACAACAAGATGGTGACTGCAACCGTGAAGAACGCCGGGTATCCCCGTCTGCCGATATGGCAGTCACTATCCAACACCAAAGGCAGTTCCTATTCCACCGACGATTATATCGGGATGCTTGAGGACAACACCTATGGCTCTATCAATATGGCAACGGCAAATATACAGGTTGCCGTTGGAAGAATGCCTGTAAAATCTATTTCGGAGGCAAATACGGCCGTCGCAAAACTCCAGAAATATCTCACAAGCCCGAAACTCGGGTCCTGGCGCAACAGCGTGATGATTATCGCCGACGACCAAGACAGTGGGCAGCATCTTGATCAGGCTGAGAAAGTTTACGATGCCATGACTTCAAATGGCAACGGAGCCAACTTCGTATACGAGAAGTTATACCTTGATTCCTACAAACTGTCTTATGGAGCCACCGGGGCTGTTTACCCTGAAGCAAAGCAAAGGATGTTTGACCTTTTCAGTGAGGGTGTCGGTTATGTGGATTACATAGGACACGCCAATCCCAAAAGCTGGGGACACGAGTCTCTTCTGACATGGACTGACATAAACTCTATGAGCAACACCAATCTGCCGTTTATTTATGCCGCCACCTGCGAGTTTCTCCGTTGGGACGACGACGATGTGAGCGGCGCCGAGATTATGTGGCTGAATCCGGATGCCGGGGTGATCGGCATGATATGCCCAAGCCGTGAGGTGCTTATTCGGTCAAACGGTGTTCTAAACGAGTATACTGCAAAATATGTGTATATGCGCAATTCGGATGGCTCAGCAATGAGGGTTGGCGACATTATGATTAACGGGAAAAATGATTACACCGGCGACACTAATAAGCTGAGGTACGGGCTGATCGGCGATCCTGCCATGAGCATTCTATCTCCAGATTATCTTGTCAACCTTACTTCCATCGACGGCATTGACGTGATATCCTCAGACGAGATGCCAGTGATTCCTGCCCGCGCTTCTTTTGGCATTTCCGGTATTGTCACTGATTTTGACGGCAATATGGTTGATGATTTCAACGGTATAGTTGAGATTAAGCTGTATGATGCAGAATCAGTGGTCACCACAAATGGGAATGGATCCGATGGCGTGGTATCAACTTACAACGACAGGAAAAACAGGCTGTTCATTGGGCGTGTAAAGGTAGCAAACGGCACATGGACAGCCACGGTCAATATGCCTCCGGAGATTGAAAACAACTACTCACCTGCCCTTATCTCGCTTTACGCATATGATGAGTCAGGAAGAGAGGCAAACGGCGCTTTCGAAAAATTCTATGTATATGGATTTAATGAGTCTGCTCCTGAAGATTATGAAGGGCCATCTGTAAATGAGTTCTACCTTAACTCAGCGTCATTCACTGACGGCGACCTCGTCAGTCCGTCTCCAATTATATATGCAAGTTTCTCCGATCCCTCAGGCATTAATGTGTCGGATTCCGGAATCGGACATAGCATGACGCTCGCCCTTGACGGAAAGACATTCTATAATGATGTAAACCTTTATTATACACCCGATGCAGATAATTCCCTCTCCGGGAGCATCGCATATCCCTTACAAGGGATTGAACCGGGAGACCATACTCTGAAATTCACCGTATGGGACAATGCCAACAACTCCACATCCAAAGAACTGACATTCTCCGTGTCTGCATCTTGGCTGCCTGAAATCACAAGACTGACCACGGATGTTAGCCCAGCCTCAACAAGTGTCAATTTTATTGTGGCAACTGATGGAGCAAATGGAAACATGGATTGTACAATTGAGGTGTATGACCTTATGGGCCGTCGAATATGGACCGGTGAATCATCTACCCTCTCTGCCACTGGGACAACAGCGACAATAGGCTGGGATCTTTGCGATAAGAATGGAGGAAGAGTGAGCCGTGGAATATATATCTATCGCGCCATTGTGACCACCGCCAACGGAGCAACAATTGTCAAATCAAACAAACTTGCCGTGGCTGCACAATGAATTTTTTCTGATTGACTATGACAAACAACGGAAACAATATAATTCTGCCGGAGCCTACCCTTCGCCGTCTTCCTTGGTATCTTGCATACATTGAGATCCTTAAGTCAAAAAGCGTGGATTTTGTCTCCTCAACCCAAATATCGAGAGCCTTGAATGTTGATGCCTCGCAGATTGCCAAAGACCTGTCTTTCCTTAACCTTAAAGGGAAGACAAGAATAGGCTATGAGGTGTGTGCGCTTGCAGATACTCTTTCTGAGTTTTTAGGTTTCAAAACCGTACATAAGGCTTATGTCTTCGGAGCTGGAAGCCTTGGCAAAGCTCTGATGAATGACTCCGGCCTTTTGAAATATGGTATGGATATTGTTGCGGGATTTGATATAGACCCAGTTAAGGTGAAGTCATCTGTAGGCGATGTGCCTATTTATCATATTGACTCTGTCTCGGAGGTCATGAAGAGGAATCCCGCAACCATAGCAATACTTACTGTGCCGGTTGAGGCAGCACAAGAGACTGCCGATATAGCTATCGGGGAAGGGATAAGGGCAATCTGGAATTTTACCCCCTATAGAGTTAAGGTGGCAGAGGGAATTGTCATGACCAACACCTCAATATATGCACACCTCGCCCTCATTTACAACCGACTTAACGCTGACGTGTGATGAAGACTTTTGTTTTTGACAACAATTATAAAGACTCTCCAAAACCTACCATCCCAACGTGGCATTTCCTTGCAGATTCATCTCTGACAAATGCAGGGAAACCTTTCTTTATACCTGACTTTGCTGATGAGTTTGAGGCAATTCCTGTAATTGCCATAAGAGTGCATAGACTCGGCAAATCCATTGCTCCACGGTTTGCCGCAAGGTATTATTCCGAATTTGCCCCCGCCATCCATTTCCGGGCAAAGGATCTGATGAAGAAGCTCAATGAATTGCATCTGTCTGTTGACAAGGCTGTGTCGTTCGACCGCTCATTCATAATGAGCGAGTTCATGCCGTTTCCGTCAGATGGGAATATGAAAGTGGTTATGTTGAAAAATGGAGTCCCCGTCAGTGAATTTGACACCAACAAACTAAAAACTCCTATTAATCAGACAATTTCTGACGCATCTTATGCCAACACCTTAAAGATGGGAGATCTCATAATTCCAGGGCTTCCGGAGGGTATTGACATTGCCATTAACGATGTTTTGGAATTGTCGTGCAACGATATGACAACCCTTTCAGTTCTGATAAAATGAGTGGGCAATATTTAGGCTCATTTTCAGTTTTAATATATAGGAGCATTGGAAATTGTCCTCCGAACTAACATTTCACCAAACAGATGAAAATTACCACAAGAATATCAACTGTCACATTCCTCTTGATGCTGATTCTGTCAGCATTTGAGGCGGCGGCACAAAACGACATCAAGGATAACGATTTCAACCCGGTCAATACGGGCGTGACAACCCTCAGCATCACCCCCGATGCGAGGGGCTCCGGCATGGGTAATCTCGGAGCAGCCACCGAGCCCGACATGAACTCCCAGTTCTGGAATCCTTCAAAATATGCGTTTGCATATGGCCAGGGAGGTCTTGCCTTGTCTTACACCCCATGGCTTCGCAAGATTGTGAACGACATCTTCCTTGCTGATTTATCCGGCTACTGGAAATTAGGCTCAGGCGACAACCAGGCTTTGAGCGCTTCTTTCCGCTACTTCTCTCTTGGTGAGGTGTCGATGTCGGATTATAGCGGCGATGGATATGTACAGACAATCAACCCTTATGAGTTTGCCTTTGACCTCGGCTACTCCCGCAAGCTGTCGGAGAAATTCTCCATGGGTGTCGTGTTGCGCTACATCCTTTCAGACCTTTCATATGATGACTCCTATTCCGGAGAGTCAAATTCAGCTGCAAGTGCATTTTCTGTGGACATTTCCGGCTACTACGTAACCTACCCAATGGTGGGCAGGAATGAATGCCAGTTCTCTTGGGGTTTTGACATTTCAAACATAGGCACGAAAGTGAGCTATGACCACGGCGCAAACTATGCCTATCTTCCCACCAACCTGCGTCTCGGCACCCAGTTCATGTTCCCCCTTGCCGACTACAACACATTGGCAATAGGTCTTGACCTCAATAAACTCCTTGTGCCAACGATGCCGCGTCAGAAAGACTACGATATGGACACCATCGAGGGTCAGATGGAATATGAGGAGGTGCTCGAGAAATGGGAGACTATGTCGCCTATCACGGGCATTTTCAAGAGTTTCTCTGACGCTCCTGGTGGCTTTAAGGAGGAGTTGAAGGAGATTAATGTTTCGTTTGGTGGTGAGTATTCTTACAATCAGCAGTTTTTCGCCCGCATGGGTTATAACTATGAGAACGCATCAAAGGGTGGCAGAAGCTACTTCTCGTTTGGTGCCGGCTTCTCATTGAATGTGTTGCGTCTCGACGCATCCTATATGCTCGCCACAGCCCAAAGCTCTCCGCTCGACCAGACTCTCCGCTTCACACTCTCTTTCGACATGGACGGTCTGCAGGATCTTCTCGGCAAGCGCCGCAGATAGTTGGGCGAAAGTATGAAGGATGAAGGATGGAGTATGGAGTTAACTCAAAAAACGGAAAACGGAAAACGGAAAACTATGTACAGAATAGGACAAGGATATGATGTCCACCGATTGGTGGAAGACAGAGATTTATGGATTTGTGGAATCAAGATTCCCCACACCCACGGTTTGTTGGGTCATAGCGATGCCGATGTGGCTATCCATGCCCTTTGCGATGCAATTCTTGGCGCTCTCGCCCTGCGAGACATTGGCTACCATTTCCCGGATACCGACCCAAAATATAAGGGTGCCGACAGCAAACTGCTCCTCAAGGAGGTGTGCCGCCTGATTCGTGAGAAAGGTTGGGAAATCGGAAACACCGACATAACCATCATGGCAGAGGCTCCAAAATTCAAGTCCCATATCGAGACAATGCGGCAGACGCTTGCCGACGTTATGGAGATAGACACAGACTGCGTGTCGGTAAAAGCCACCACCACTGAGGGATTGGGATTCACCGGCAGGAAAGAGGGAATCGCCGCCAATGCCGTAGCCTTGCTTTATGAACCTTAACGCCAAGCAACAGAAAGCTACAGAAGCCACCGAGGGGAGAGTGCGTGTGGTGGCAGGTGCCGGCTCCGGGAAAACCCGTGTGCTGGCGCATCGTTATGCCTTCTTGGTGAATGACATCGGCATTAGCCCGGGCAATATCCTGTGCCTTACCTTCACCAACAAGGCCGCCCAGGAGATGAAACGACGCATCTCCACGATGGTCGACCGTGGTAGTGTCAATGACTTTATATGCACCATCCACAGCTTTTGCGCCAAGTTTCTTCGACGCGAAATCTACCGCATCGGCTATCCACGAAATTTCATCATCATCGATGAGGAAGACGCCAAGCAACTTGCAAAACAGGCAATGCAGGAGTATGGAATCGACCGCCGTAAGACCACAGCGGAAAGGTTTCTGAAAGGGGTGGCAGCCCTGAAAGGTTACGACCCGGACCAGTATATCCAGAAGCATCTCCTTCCCAATTCCTCCAATGAGTGTCCGGATGCTACCGTGAGATACATTCGCCTTCAACTCAAGCAGTTTGCCCTTGACTATGACGACCTTCTCTATTTTACGCTCTATATCCTCAACCATTTTGAGGATGCGCGTAAATATTGGACAGAGAAACTGAACTATGTGATGGTCGACGAGGTGCAAGACTGTACCGGCGACGACTGGAAACTGCTCTATGCCCTGACTCAACACCATGGCAATCTGTTTGTTGTGGGAGATCCTGACCAGGCAATCTATGAATGGCGCGGTGCCAACCCTAAGATTTTCGTCAATTTCAAGGCAAATACGGATATTATCCTCAACGAGAACTATCGCTCCACTCCCGATATCCTTGATGTGGCCAACCACATAATTGACCACAACAAAAACCGTGTGAAGAAAGAGCTCTTCACGCTGAAGCTCAATGAGCGTCAGGCTGTGCATCTGCATGCAAAGTCGGAGAAGGAAGAGGCTGAGAAGATAGCTGAAAGGATTGAGGAGGGGTGCAAGGAGGGGATGACCTACAATTCCTTTGCCATCCTTTACCGCAGTTCGTTTCTCTCCCGACAGATTGAGCAGGCCCTTCTGAAGCGACATATCCCCTACTCTGTGTGGGGCGGTGTGCGATTCTTTGAGCGTAAGGAGATTAAGGATGTGATATGCTATCTGCGTCTCATAGCCTCCGATTCAGATGACATGGCTTTCCGCCGCGTGGTGAATCTCCCGGCAAGGAAGTTTGGAGACGCCTCGATGAAGAATCTGGCAAAGATTGCGGAGGCCACCGGGGATTCGCTGATGGCTACCCTTCGCAACAATATCTTCAACAAGGCTTTCGCCAAACCCTCTCTACGTCAGTTTATTGAGTTGATAGATGCAGCCCGTGCGCGTGTGCCGCTGATGAGTGTGTCGGAACTCACCGACTGGGTGCTTAAGGAGAGTGGACTTGGCGACCTCTACCGTAACGACGAGGAGGAGGAACGCCTTGAGAATCTTGCTGAGCTCATCAACTCCATGAAGGAGTTTGAGGCTGGAAGAATGGATGATGGCGACACCGACCTTACTTCCTATCTTCAGGAAATCTCCCTTTACACAAACGCTGACCGCACCAACGATTCTGAGAAGGTGCGCATGATGACTATCCATCAGGCAAAGGGTCTTGAGTTCCCGGAGGTGTTTGTCATCGGTCTTACGGAAGGTATCTTCCCCAACCACCGTTCCATCCGTGAGCGCCGCCAGGATGGTGAGGAGGAGGAACGCCGCCTGATGTATGTGGCGGTGACCCGTGCAGAGAAGATGCTCTGGCTATGTGAGTCAGAGGGTTATATGAATGAGAATGGTGCCTTGAAATATCCGTCGCGTTTTTTGTCGGAAGTGCCGGAGGGTATGCTGAAAGTGATCGGTAACCTTGACCCGGCGCTGAAGGCAGGCACAGCCGGACTTGTCAGTATGCTCAACAGTGAGTTGGGACAGACTACTGATGATGTGATGGCTGTCGGCACAAAGGTCAGTCACAAGGTATTCGGTCAGGGAGTGATTGAGGGCTACGACGCCTCATCCAAATCCTACAAGGTCAACTTCAACGGCTCCACCCGCAACCTCCTCCCCCATGTCCTGACCAAATCCTGATTAGAAAATATCTGAATGGGTGCCAGTGTCAATAAATATTAGAGTCAATTCATCATCATATTGCTCCCACACAAGAAGCCAATCCGGTCCGATACGACATTCCCATGCAAAGTTGAACTTAGAAGACAGTTTGTGTGGACGACATTCTTTAGGAGCTGTTCCCGTAGCAATTAATGAATCAATCACATCCTCCAACATTTTGATGTCAAGTCCTCTTTTGACGCATTTTTTAAAAGCTTTCTTGAACCTTTTGGTATTGACAACTTTATACATCAGTTCAATAAATTGTTCATTAATTCTTTTGTAGAATAAAATGGTCCGTCCACTTTGCCGTCACGAGCCTCCTGTAAAGAAATCTCAATGCTTGATTTCCTTTTTGAGATAGGCTTTATCGATGCTCCTTCAAAAGCTTTCAACAATTTCTTAATCAAGAGATAATCTTGCCTCGATTGTAATGTCAATGAATACTCCATATCAGTAAATTTGTTTGCTTGCAAAGTTATGCAATTCTTTCAAGATAAACAAATCTCAAAATCCTAAAGTTGATAAAATATAGAATTCATTATGCACATTATATTATAAGTAAGTACTCACCTATCAGCTGAAGTTATCGCAAAAATGTAGGGACATCGCTTTGCGATGTCCCTACATTTTTGGAGCTATCATCAGTGAAATCATTATAGGTGAGTAGTTACCATTATAAGCAAATATGTTAAATATTGTTTAAAATTGTTAATGGGGGGGGTAAAACAGAGGGGTGCTTTTTGGATAGGTTTAAAATTGTTAACTTTGCCAGCAAAATTTAAAGGAGGTAATTATCCGATATGTAGATTTACTTTGATTGTTGGCGCAGATGACTTGCTCGATAAGACTTGCTCATTAGGGTTGGCTGAAGAGTGGATTGGTTTCCTGCATATTTGAAATATCATTGCTTCATTAGGAGACCGTGAGGCATAACCTAAATCTTTATGAAAAGATTTTTATCTTTACTGCTTGGACTTGCAATAGTCATCGGAGTCCAAGCACAGGATTCTGATGTTGGGTATCCCGAGAGCGTCTGGCTCGATAATCCCGATATTATGATTAGATCCTCTGGTTGGCATGATCTGGGAGTCCAGTTCTCCCCAGACAGTGATGAGATCAACAAAGAGATGACTTGGACATTCTCCAAAGAAGGAATTGTCGAGATCGAAAACTGGGGAAATGGCAACTACGTTATCCAAGGATTGGAATTCGGGACAACAACCTTTACCGGTACAACAGTAAATGGGTTGGAAATTACTGGAACAGCCACTGTCAGCGGCATCAAGTTTGAGAACTATGAATGTGACATGACTGTTGGGCAATCAATGTCTCTGGGAATGTCAATATCCTCAGATGAGATTCTAAATGCACTCAATTGGAGCATCAATGACACAAACATCGTCTCTGTCTCTCAAGATGGTATAGTTACCGCACTGTCTCCTGGGCAAACTTGGATTTATGCAAGTGCATATGTCAATAATCAATGGTACGAGACTTCTGCTTACATCACAGTTCGTCCGGAAGCCGGCTCTGTGGCATTGAATTCCTCGAATATATCCATCCCATCTGGAGATTGGGCATATCTATATGTGCTTTTACCTGAAGGAGAAGACAACTACGATGGCACTTGGAGTAATTCCAATGAAAGCGTAGTAAGAATCGAAGGTTATAGTGCCAATTGGTGTGATATCTCTGGTTTATCAAACGGAACTGCGGTTATTACATATACTGCTCCCAATGGAGCTTCTGCATCCTGCACTGTGACTGTCTATACTGGGATTAATGATTTCACTCTCAATGCAGAGGAGAAAGATCTCATTCCCGGCGAGACATTCCAGATAGAGATTGTTTCTACTGACCCAGAAAATGCAGGACAGACTTTCAGCTACAGTTCCGATAATGAAGAGGTGGCTACTGTAGATGCCAACGGTCTTGTAACTGCTGTTGGTTATGGAGAGACTTGGATCTATGTTAATCCTGAACAACAGGGTTGGCCTTATAGGTCAATCCGGGTTACTGTTGCCAAGATGCCGGAAAGCGTATGGCTTGAAAATACGGATATACAGATAACACGACTGAACAGTAGTACCTATTATCTTGATGTGCAGTTCTCCCCAGACAATGATGAGGTCAACAAAAATATTGAGTGGTCTGTCTCTGAGGATGGCATTATCGATATCTATAACTGGGGCAATGGTAATTATGTAGCATGTGGAAGAAACTTCGGCACTGTAACTATCACCGGAACGACACCTAACGGATTGACGGTAGAAGGGAATGTAACTGTCAGCGGCATCAAGTTTGAGAACTATGAATGTGACATGACTGTTGGGCAAT
>CAZRUR010000005.1:17630-67544 GCA_964603335.1 uncultured Sangeribacter sp.
ACTGTCAGCGGCATCAAGTTTGAGAACTATGAATGTGACATGACTGTTGGGCAATCAATGTCTCTGGGAATGTCAATATCCTCAGATGAGATTCTAAATGCACTCAATTGGAGCATCAATGACACAAACATCGTCTCTGTCTCTCAAGATGGTATAGTTACCGCACTGTCTCCTGGGCAAACTTGGATTTATGCAAGTGCATATGTCAATAATCAATGGTACGAGACTTCTGCTTACATCACAGTTCGTCCGGAAGCCGGCTCTGTGGCATTGAATTCCTCGAATATATCCATCCCATCTGGAGATTGGGCATATCTATATGTGCTTTTACCTGAAGGAGAAGACAACTACGATGGCACTTGGAGTAATTCCAATGAAAGCGTAGTAAGAATCGAAGGTTATAGTGCCAATTGGTGTGATATCTCTGGTTTATCAAACGGAACTGCGGTTATTACATATACTGCTCCCAATGGAGCTTCTGCATCCTGCACTGTGACTGTCTATACTTGGATTGATGACCTATCGCTCAATGCTTCTGAGGTATCTCTCGGCACTGGCGAGACCTTCCAGATAGCAGTAACAACTGATCCTGCGGATGCCGGACAGACACTCACCTATCGTTCGGAAGATGAAAATGTGGCAACTGTGGATGAAAACGGACTTGTAAAAGCAGTCGGGATAGGCAACACCTACATTCAGGTTTATCCAGAGCAGCAGGGTTGGCCGATAGGATGGCTTTACGTCCAGGTAAGACAGATGCCGGAGAGCTTCGAGATCCTAAATCCCGAAATCACTTTCAACGGTGTCGACCTGACTACTCTCGTAGAAATCTCGTTTACTCCTGATGGCGACGATGTTTGCAAAGACATCACTTGGGTATCATCTGATCCAAATATCGGAGATATTGTCAAGATGGGAAATAACTATTGGTATGTCTCCGGGTCAAATTTTGGAACAGCAAATATTACGCTTACAACTGTAAATGGTCTAACTCAGGACGCAGTGATTAATGTAACAGGAATTAAGATTGTTGATAAGCCTGATAGCTACATCAACATGTTGCCTGGAGAGACAATCCAGTTCACAGCGGAGGCAAGCTCACCTGAAATACTTGATGGATGCACTTGGGAAACTTCCAATAGAGACGTGGTTTCAATAGATGAGAATGGCTTAGCCACAGCACTAAAATATGGAGAGGCTCAGATTAACGTCAGCAAATACTTAGATGGCATATTCTATAATGATTGGGTCAATATCAACGTACTTCCTGAAGTTGGTTCTGTTGCAATTAGTCAAGAAACTATGTCAATGCGCGTAGGAGAATGGAACACTCTTTACGCTTACAATGCTGCGTTTGAGGACGACTACAGCGGTAGTTGGAGTTCTTCGAATGAAGATGTAATCAAAATCAACGGTTGGTGGTGGTCAAATCCGTGGATATGTGGCATAGACTTCATGGCAGAGGGTATCGGAGAGACGGTGATCACATACACCTCAGGCACTGGTGCAACTGCATCATGTGTTGTAACCGTTTCATCTGATATTGAAGGTATTGTGCTTAATGTTAACGAGCTGAATGATCTCCAGCCACGCGACACATTCCAGATTGAAGCTTTCACCCTCCCGGAGAACATAGATGCCCAATATATTTACCAATCCCAGAATTCTGAGATTGCAAGCGTAGATGATGCTGGACTCATAACTATCAATGGATATGGAGAAACTGTAATCCACGTTTATCTTGCACAAAACACCTCAATTGAGGCTACTATCACTGTCAAGGTTACCGCTTACCCAGAAAGCATCTCTGTAACGTTTGATGGTGGAGAAAGCGAGATTACAGTTACAAATACATCATCACTCTCTACCATTCCTCTCGACGTGGTTCTTAACTTCCCAGAAGATGTAACCACTGAAGATGAGGATTATGTCAACAATGACATAATCTGGACTTGCGAACCGGAGGGTATCGTAGAGGTTGTGACAGAGATATACGAGGAATATGATCCGGTTGGTAACCCGATGAGAAAGTTGTCGCCACGCGTTTTGAAATCACACTATGTGATACGTCCTACAGGCCGTGAGCTTGGCAACGTAACCATTACCGGGACAACAGCTAATGGTCTGACAGCCACTGTCAACATCAACGTGACAGGCATCGCTTTCCCATACGGAGACATGGAACTTGAGGTTTCTGAGTCTCGCCATATTGATGTCACCACAATTCCAGAAGAACTTGCAAATATGCTGACATGGAGCGTGGCAGACACAAATATCGCTGAGGTTGCAAACCAAACTGTCATCGCCAAATCAGCCGGACACACCACTGTATATGCAACGGCTACAAATGATGGTGTTTATTACTCAGCCTCATTCGATGTTCAGGTAAATCTGAAGCAGCCCACAAGTATCACCGCTCTCAAAGACTATATCAACCTTTCAGTTGGCGAGACAGCGACATATGCAGTGAAAAATCTGTTCCAGGTTGAGCCGACTGAGGATGTGGATGATAACCTCTATCTTGTGAATGGAAACTACAATGTGATATCATTTGCTACAGAAAAGAGGGATGATGGTCAGTATGTCACAATTGGTGCACTCAATGAAGGAGAAAGTGAGATAGGTGCATACACAAGCAACTGGCTTTACAGCAGGATACCTGTCTATGTAAGCAACGAGCCATTAGCGATAACACTCAGCGAGACGGAAGTATATCTACGCTTCCTCAACACAAAGCAGCTCTCTGCTATTGTGACTCCGTCCGACCGTGAGGTAGAGATTACATGGTCAAGTTCTGATCCAGAGGTTGTTTCTGTAACCGGTAGCGGACTTATCACCGCTGAAGGAGTCGGGAAAGCTACTGTCACAGCAACCGCGACAGATAAGAATGGTGTAACAGCATCGGCTTCCTGCACTGTCCATGTATTGAAAATTTCAGGCGTTGAAGAGATTCTTGAAGACGGTGAGACTTGTGATGTTTACACAGTTGACGGTATCTTCTTGAAAAAGAATGCCACTGCCGATGATTTCAAGACGTTCACCAATGGTGTCTACGTAATTCAAAAGGGCAATGAGACATTCAAGATCAAAATTTGAAAAATTCAATACATTGAATAATCACTAAAGATAGAGCCGGAAGTTATTTGCTTCCGGCTCTATTTTTCTTTAGTCTATCTAATATTTTCAATTTTCATTCTTCCATTTTCAATTTACTCTCCTCGGTTTTCCTTATTGAAGATGTGGCGCAAGCGTGAGAAGATACGCTTGGCTGTTGATTCTGTCGGCACAACGTTCGGAGTGCCCTTCAGGCTCTCGATTGCAGACTTCTCAGCATCTGTCAATGATTCCGGCACGTATACCATCACATTGACAAGCAAGTCGCCCTTCACGCTGCTGTTCATCTGAGGCAATCCCTTGCCACGCAGACGAAGCACCTTCCCCGGCTGGATGCCCGGCTGAATCTTCAGCCTTGCCCTACCGTCGACAGTAGGAATCTCAGCACCGCCACCAAGGGCAGCTGTCGGGAAGTCAAGCATAAGGTTATAGATAAGGTCATTGCCATCACGGATAAGTTCCGTATCCTTCTCCTCCTGGATAACAATAAGAAGGTCACCATTCACACCACCGTGGCGAGGAGCATTACCCTGACCTCTCATGGTGAGTGTCATGCCATCCTCAACGCCAGCCGGGATGTGGAAGCTGACAATCTCCTCCTTCTTCTCAACACCGGAGCCACCGCAATACGTGCAAGGCTCAGAAATAATCTTACCCTCACCGTTACATTCCGGACATACCGACTCACTCTGCATCGCACCGAAAATCGACTGCTGCACATGAGTGATATAGCCAGTGCCATGACAACGAGGACAGGTCTTGAAGGCAGTGCCATCCTTGGCACCGGTGCCCTTACAATGTGAGCAAGCCACAAGGCGAGGAATCTTAAGCTTCTTGTCGACACCATTCATGATATCCTTCAGGGTCACCTTCACTGTGATGCGCAGGTCTGTGCCCTTGTTGACATGAGGACGGCGGGCACCACCGGCGCCCTCGAAGCCACCGAAGCCACCACCCATTCTGCCGCCAAAGATGTCGCCAAAATGAGCAAAGATATCCTCCATCGACATGCCGCCGCTGCTGTAGAAACCACCGCCTCCAGCGCCTCCGAATCCCTGGGGACCCATGTTATGGCCAAACTGATCATACTTGGCGCGCTTGTCGGCATCGCTGAGCACGTCATAAGCCTCGGCAGCCTCCTTGAATTTCTCCTCCGCTGCCTTGTCACCCGGATTCTTGTCCGGGTGATATTTGATAGCCATCTTTCGATAGGCCTTCTTTATCTCGTCAGCACTCGCGTTTTTCGCCACGCCAAGCACCTCGTAGTAATCTCTCTTTCCTGCCATGACTCAATGTGTTTTTACTGTCCTACAACAACCTTTGCATGACGGAGCACCTTATCGTTGATCATATATCCCTTCTCGACTGTGTCAAGGATCTTACCTTTCTTATCATCATCCGGCACTGGCACCACTGAGATTGCCTCGTGTTTCTCCGTGTCGAAGCTGTCGTCGGCAGGATCCATCTCCTTCACTCCATTCTGGGCGAGATATTTTTTCAGTTTATTATAGATGAGCACCATGCCCTCCCTTACGGCAGCCACGTCCTCACCACTCTCTGAGGCCTTGATGCCTCGCTCGAAATCATCCATAATCGGGAGAAGGCCCTTCAGAACATTCTCTCCGGCATTGCGGATAATCTCGCTTTTCTCCTTAAGGGTACGCTTGCGGAAATTATCAAACTCCGCCATCAGGAAAAGATACTCTTTCTTCTCCTTGGCAACCTGCTCCTCGAGGTCGTGGAGTCTCTTCTCTACAGAATCTTCCTCAGACTCCTCATTAATGCCCTCAGCCTCAAGATTCTCTTCCTGGGTCATGGCGTCGGCACCCTGTTTCAGCTCCTGCTCTTCCGCCGTCTCTTCCTGACGGCTCTCATATTCCTTATCTTTATTATTTTCCATAGGATAGTTGTTTTAATTTTATAAAAGCAAATATTAAGCCAATAAGTGTTAAATTGGCAAAATTAAACAGGCAAAATTATACATTCCACCTTATAAACCAAACAACCAAACCCCACTATTAGTTGAGTCAAAACTTTCTCGTGCCGCGCGCGCCTTCTGCTCATCGGCATATATGCCATACAATGCAGACCCGGAACCCGTCATAGAGGCATAGACGGCACCACTGCCATAAATCTCCGACTTCAGTTGTGCCAACTCTGGATGTCGCGGAAACAACGACTCTTCAAAATCATTCACCACATTGTCTTTCCATTTATCCAGAGGTAGATGCGGAAGGAAACGCAGGTCAAATTTAGGCTCCTTGGGCACTATCCCGGCAAATGCCTCCTTTGTGGAGACATAGACACTGGGCTTCACAATAAGAAGCCAGTTTCCCTTAAGATCAATCTCTATAGGAGTCAGTATCTCTCCTATACCCTCAGCAAACGACGGGGTGTTATAGATAAAGAACGGACAATCTGCACCAAGACGCACCGCCATTTCGGCGAGCTCGCTGTCGCTAAACTCCGCGCCGGTGAGCTCGTTAAGCATCGACAGACAGAAAGAGGCATCGGCACTACCTCCACCTAACCCCGCTCCATCCGGGAGATGCTTGTCAAGGGTGACGTAATACATCCCCTCATGTTCCAACCCACCGGTCTTGTCGAGCAATGACTTGAAGAATATCTGTGCTGCCCTCACCACAAGATTCTTCTCCGGGGAGATATCCATCTTTCTGCCCATCAGCTGGAAACGGCATCCTGTCACCTTCCCGGGCACCATCGTAACCTCAAGGATATCGTCGAAGGGCTCCGGTTGCTGAGGCATGCCGCTCTCAAGTCCTACCGGGAAGAACACCGTCTCCAAGTCATGATATCCATCCTCTCGCTTTCTGACTATGTTGAGCCCTATGTTTATCTTAGCATTTACAAATTTTATCATAATTGTTTTACAGTAACTGTTTTCATCAAGATGTGATCACCCTCAGGCGTGAGCCTCTCCACATAGAGGCAAGAATGGCTCCGCGTAGCATCAGGTAGCATAAGAACGCGCTCCATATAAAGCCGTTTGACACCACTACCAACTCTATTCCCTCCTCAGAAATTCGAAGGAATGATATAAAGAAAAACGCCAATGTCGCCGTCAAAGTTGCACAAAGCATCTTTCCCGTGGATGTTATCCCCACATAAAATCCATCATACACAAAAGCCCAAACCGATACTATCGGTATAAGCCAAATCCATAGCCTCATCCCGGCTACCCCCTGGCGCACATCTACCTCATCGGTCAGCAAGTCTGTGATGAAAGAGTAACCAAACACATAGACCATTGAAAACGCCACTGCCACTCCCAATCCCCACATCAAGATATGCCTTACGCTCTTCCTAAGCAATGGCACATCCTTGCTGCCGACACTCTTGCCCACCAATGCCTCCGCACTGAAGGCAAATCCATCCATAAAAAACGAGAAGAGAGTGAAAAACTGCATCAAGACAGCGTTGACTGCAAGGGTAAGGGCACCAAGACGGGCTCCCGCTGCCGTGACGCCAAGGGTGACGGCGGTGATGCAGAAAGAGCGGAAAAACAGATTGACATTCACTGAGAAATAATCTTTCAGACCTCCACCTTTGAAGATGTCTTCTATCCTGCAGAAAATTCCCTTCCCTTTCCTGAAAAGGAACACCGACAACAATGCCACTCCAAATCCAGCCCAATTGGCAGTGAGGGTGCCATAGGCTATACCCTCAAATCTCATGCCAAAACCATAGACGTAGGTCAGGCTGGCAATAATATTTATCACATTCACACTGATGGCTATCACCATAGGATACACTGTAGACTGCATACCCACAAACCAACCGCTGATAGCCATAGTTGCAAGCATGGAGGGAGCCTCCCATATGCAAATGGAGAAATAACCGCGCACAAGGTCGGTGACACTCTCCTCAGCTCCAACCAGTTTGCCCAGCAAAGCAAACACCGGCACCTGCAGTGCCACCAATGCCACCCCTATCATGAAGCCGAGCATCAAGGAGCGGGTGAATACCTTCCGGATCTCATTCTCATCACCACTGCCATAGGCGTTGGCGGTGATTCCGGTGGTGCCCATCCGCAGAAATCCGAACAGCCAGAACACAACATTGAGCATCATCGACCCTACGGCAATGGCTGCAAGGAAGAGTTCCGAGCCAAGATGGCCCGAAATGGCTGTATCACAAAGACCGAGCAACGGCACCGTTATGTTGCTCACGATGGCCGGTATGCTCAGTCTCAGTATCTCTCTGTCAATATTGCTATCTCCTCTGGAGGACATTATTATTCAGTAAGTTCGAAACCATATTCCTGACCTTTGCGGATGGCTGGTATGCCGTTTTTCATCCATTCCGGCATTGGGTCTCCCTTAAGATAATGGTCAAAGAATTGCTGGAGACGCTTGGTGATATCCTTGCGGTTGCGACGCTCCTTAAGATTGTGTGCCTCACCGTTATATTCAAGCATCCACACCGGTTTGCCAAGTCTGCGGAGAGCCATAAACAGCTCGATGCCCTGATACCAAGGCACTGCGCCGTCGGCATCATTGTGCATGATAAGCAATGGGGTCTCTACCCTGTCGGCGAAGAACACCGGTGAGTTGGCAAGATAAAGATAGGGAGATTCCCAAAGGTTACGACCGATGCGGCTCTGCCCAACCTCATACTGTGCCTGGCGTGATTCGCCTGATTCCCACCTGATGCCACCAAAAGCGGATGTCATGTTGCCAACCGGGGCTCCCGATCCGGCACACGCAAACATGTTGGTGCGGGTCACAAGATAGGCTGTCTGGTATCCACCCCAGCTCTGGCCGTCAATTCCAAGGCGGTTCTTGTCGATATTTGGATAGCGACGGCAAATCTCCTCAACGCCGGAGCAAACGTAATTGTAGGCATTCTCTCCCGGCACACCCGCTGTGTAATGGATATCCGGAACAAAGATCACATAACCGCGGCTCACATAGAATGGGAAATTGATCCAGCTCCACGACGGCTGCATATCATAATGGTTGTAGAGCTTCTCGCTATATGTCTCATAGAAATATGAGATCATAGGATAACTCTTGTCTGGGTCAAAGTCTTCGGGGAGATAGAGACAACCCTCAGATGGTTTGCCGTCGTAGGCATACCAGCGGACAAGCTGTGCTGTGCCCCATTTGTATTCAGCCATCTGGGGATTGGTGTCGCTGACACGCTTTGCCTCACCTTTCTCAATGTTACGGCTGACGTAGACGTTTGGTGAAGTGCTGAAGTTCTCCTCTGTCCATGAGTAGACCGGAGCATTCTTAGCCTTTCTGAAGCTTTCAAACTGATAGGTATCAAGGAAATCAATCTTGGGGGTAGTGGCTTTCCCTGTGAATTTCTGTGTGGCGATTCCGCCCCTCTTATCGGTCACATCAAAGATGGAATATAGCAAGACATCTCCCTGGTTGACAGCGCGGAAATCCGGGTCAGTCTTCTCCATACGATAACTGATGCCGGCTTTTCTACCCTCACCGTTTGTGATGCAGATGGCAGCACGCTCACCATTAGGGTCAAGGCTCCACACATCGTAGCGGTCGTAGACAAGGAGGTCGGCATCGCCGTCGGTCCAAGCCATGATTCCATAAGGCTCACTAACACGCGATGGGCGGTCGTTCAACTCGTCCCAAAGCGGGTAAGGGATATCTGTGCCGGTTACAACTGTGTTGCCCGTAGCGATATCATACACATGATACTGACGCTCGTCAAACCACACCACATATTTCCCACCGGGTGATTGGCGGAGCATCTCATTGGGCACGGTGGCCACTTTCTTTGTCTCGCCTGTATTGACATTCTTCACAAGGACGTCGACAGGGAATTGGTAGTCCCACTGT
Source organism: uncultured Sangeribacter sp. (assembly GCA_964603335.1). Taxonomy (GTDB): domain Bacteria; phylum Bacteroidota; class Bacteroidia; order Bacteroidales; family Muribaculaceae; genus Lepagella. The sequence goes on from CAZRUR010000005.1 coordinate 26,573, forward strand.
AGGGATATTATGTTTTCCGACATATCAACCAACATTGCCCAGTCAGCATCCCAACGGTTGGGAGCGTTGACATTCACAAGTGAATTGGAGGTCATCAGAGTCTGGTTGCCGGATGCCAAGTCCATCACAACCGGGAAGGTCATCTCACGCAGTTTGCTGACCATAAGGTTCTCCATAGGAGGAGTGTAGGGAGCATCCCAGCGCCATATATCGAGTGAGCCTTTCTCAAAATCCACGAGAGTGGTGTCGTCAGGTGCAACGGAGGGTGCGACACCTGCAATAAGTCTCTTCCCATCATATGAGAATAAGGGCTTTGAATATTGATTGAGCGAAAGAGGCTCACCCTTTGCATTCTTAAAAGTGTCGTTGATTTTTACGCCATTGGCATCAATATGGTTTGCAGCAAGATTGGCAAGATAAAGAGCTGCCTTCTTAGTGCCGGTCTTAACGGTGTCTTCCGACGCGATAAAGGCCAGCTGGGTTCCGGTTTCGTTAAACACCGGCAATCCATAGAATGTTTTCTCCCTGTCAATGAGATTCATCGAGGTGTCGGGAAGGATAATCACGCCCACGCCGTTGGTGACAAGCGAATCTTTCGCCGGGCCTTTAATCTCGAAAGCGAGTTTGCCGCCATCGTTTGACATGGTGTATTGCTTCACCCATTTCTCAACCTTTGAGGTGCCTTTCACAAGGTCCCTAACCACCATAGGTCTGCCACAGTCCTTATCTTTCAGCTTGTCTTTCTTTATGTAGGCAGTGTCACACGACATCCATGCCACCCATTCGCCTCCGTCCTTTCCAATCTTATATGAGGTGACATTCCCAACTTTCTCCACATTTCCGGTTGTAAGGTTGATAATGGCGAGTGAGTCCTTCGGCATCTCATAATCCTTCTTTTTGTCAATCTTCGCTTGACGCGTGTCAGTAAAGAATGGCTTAATGAGTGCGAACGCCCACTTGCTGTCGGCAGAAAAAGACGGTTTATAACCTCTCAGGATTTCTATCGTCTTACCATTGACTGTGTTATAGAACGTAAGCACCCCATCGCCCTCCTGTGGGTTGGCAGCAAATGATGCCCAGGTGCCATTATTCGACACCGAATGATTGGTGAGCATCTCCCAGCGGTCAAAATCCTCATGGGAGAGGGTCTTCTTTTCTGCATTGGCGCCCATGGCAATCGCCGCCATCGCTGCCACGATAAGAGTCTTTCTCATATGTTAGATTAGTTTTTTATTCTGCATCTTTTGTCATTTTGTCAAAAGGTCAAGCAGACAAAAGGACATCAGGAGATTTTAGTCTATTTTGTGGAGATTGTGTCCCATACGCTCTTTCTTGGTGTGCATATAGAAACGGTTGTAGGGATTTGGCTCCACCTCTATCGGCACATTCTCTGTCACCTCAAGGCCATAACCCTCCAGACCGATTCTCTTTACCGGATTATTGGTCATGAGTCGCATTTTTCTGATTCCCAATGCATGAAGGATGTTGGCACCCACACCATAGTCACGCTCATCGGCTTTGTGTCCGAGATGGAGATTGGCATCGACGGTGTCAAGACCATTCTCCTGGAGTTTGTATGCCCTAATTTTATCCATCAGTCCGATTCCGCGTCCTTCCTGATTTAAATAAATCACAGCTCCGCGCCCCTCCTTCTCTATCATCTTCATGGCAAGATGGAGCTGTTCGCCACATTCGCACCGCATTGACCCGAAGATATCGCCGGTGGCACATGATGAATGCACCCTTAGAAGCACCGGCTCGTCGGTGGTGACGTCACCCTTAATAAGGGCGATGTGCTCAAGACCATTGTCTTTCTGCCGGAATGGAATCAGTCGGAAATGTCCGTAGGCTGTAGGCATATCCACCTCCTCACCTTTCTCCACAATCGAATCGTTTTGCATGCGGTAGGCAATAAGGTCGCGAATACTCACCAGTTTCAAACCCCACTCATCTGCCTTCTGGCGCAGTTCGGGCAGGCGCGCCATGGTTCCGTCGTCGCTCATTATCTCCATGAGGGCAGCTGCCGGATAGAACCCTGCAAGACGCGCAAAGTCTACTGCAGCCTCTGTATGTCCACAACGTTGAATGACGCCTCTGTCCTGGGCATAAAGAGGATTGATGTGTCCCGGCCTGCCAAATGTATCAGGAGTTGAGTTTGGGTCGGCGAGTGCATGTATGGTGGCAGCCCTATCGTCTGCGGAGACGCCAGTGGTGCAACCCTCAAGTTTATCAACGGTGACGGTAAACGGCGTGCCAAGCACCGAAGTGTTGTCTTCCACCTGACGTGGCAAATCCAGTTCACGGCATCGCTCGTTGGTGATGGGGGCACAAAGCACACCTCGCGCATTTTTGAGCATGAAGTTCACATCAGCAGGTGTGATTTTTTCTGCCGCGATTATAAGGTCGCCCTCATTCTCGCGGTCTTCGTCATCCACCACAATGATGAACTTCCCTTCCCTAAAGTCGGCTATTGCCTCTTCTATTGTATCGAGTTTTATATGCTTGTCCATAATTGTCTAAAATTATATTATTCTGAGAACTCTGAGAACTCTGAAAGCTATGAGAACTATTTCTCAGATAATGAAGATTGAGAAATTCACACTTCCATACACCCTATGCTGCGCGAATCCGGGGAGCATGGAGAAATCTCGTGTGCGTGAATGTTCTATTATCACAACCGTGCCTGGCTTCACAAGCGGCGAGTTGAGAATCAGTTCTGGCACTTCCTCAAACCTGGGATGGTCGTAGGGTGGGTCTGCGAAAATTATGTCGTAGCTGCGGCTTGACGTGGCGATGAACTTAAACACATCTCCCTTTATCACACGCAAAGCGGTGTCGCCCAATTTCTCCACGACACTTCTGATAAACGACACCTGCACCGAAGCCTGTTCCACAGCGGTCACCTCGCGGCATCCCCGCGATGCAAATTCAAGGCTTACAGCCCCTGTGCCCGCAAAAAGGTCGAGTGCCGTTTTCCCTTCAAAGTCTATGATGTTATCAAGCACATTGAAAAGGTTCTCTCGTGCAAAGTCTGTCGTGGGACGAGCCGTTATATTTTTCGGGACGTCAAACCGGCGCCTTCCATATTTACCTCTGATTATTCTCATCTTCTCATCAAAGTTAACTGACCGGAGACAGCGTTTTTACAATACTTCTGAGTTTGTCAGTAGAAGACTCTCCTGTAATGACAATTGGGATGGCCTGTATCTTCAAACCATAGACATCCAATATATTGAATGCATTATATGCCACATCGGTGTCTGTATTGTATGGGTGTGTAGAAGCCGACAGGAGGTTGCCTCCATCGAGAAGCACAAAGTCAGCCTCTTTGCCCCGCACATCCACCGTCATTCGGCATCCTTCATTATTAATGCGTAGTGTCCTCACCTTGTTCATAAGGTTTGACTCAACTTTTGCTCCGGGAAACGTGCGGCTCAGAAAGCCCTTTAGCCCTTTTACAAGGCAATGCACCGCCGTCAGATCTTTGTCGACATCAACGATAACGTCGTTGGAGCCGTTGGCATAGACTGCGGCATAGATATTTTCCTCCGACCCTTCCTCTTCCTCAGCTATCTCTGTAGGAATGAAGAGAGTGTGGGGGTCATACACTATAATTCTGGCAGAATAATCCTCGAGCACACGTGGATGGTCATAGACAGCGTTCTCTATGTTTCTCAACAGATTGTCGTCGTCAGCCTCCCAGTCGGTGGAGAAAAGGAGCTGCGGCTCCAGGTCTGTGTGTATAGTGTTCTCTATATGGGCGGTGATTCCAGTTGTGTATATCTTTAAGATAAGGCGCCATTGTCCGGTATCTGCATAATCCGCTGCTGTCAATCCATTCATCTCTTAAGATTTTTCTTTTCACATCAGCAAGACATTTCGCCGCAGATGCTGTATTCCATGTAATTTTTCACCTCTTCCGGGGTGAGACCCTGACCAAGCAGATACATCAGTTTGGTGATTGCCGCCTCAGAAGTGAGGTCATGTCCGGAGACAACTCCCGCATGGGCAAGCTCGAGACCGGTAACATAACGGAATGGATGCACTCCACCGTTGTTGCACTGGGTGATATTCACCACCACTATACCCTTCTCCACTGTCTCGCGAATGGCATCTATAAACCATTGGTCGTTTGGTCCGTTACCGGCACCGAAAGTCTTGAGCACCACTCCCTTGATGCCGGGAGTGTTGAGCATATGACGCACCACCGACTCCTTGATGCCGGGGAAAAGGTCGATATAGAGCACATCGCAATCCATCTCGTAATGCACCTTCAACGGCAGTTTCGGACCACGCGCACGCCACAAGGCATCGCGGTTGAACGTGATGCCCAATCCTATCTTTGCAAGCTCCGGATAGTTGTTGCTCTTAAATGCGTTGAAATTGTCGGCACTCCGTTTTGTGCTGCGGTTGCCGCGCCAAAGATAGTTTTCAAACAATATCGCCACTTCCTGAATCACATGCTCTCCGGTGATGTCGCGTGCCGCCGCTATCTGAAGTGAGGTGATAAGGTTTTCCTCTCCATCTGTCCTCACCTCGCCAATAGGCAACTGCGAGCCCGTGATAATCACCGGCTTACTCAGGTTTTCAAGCATAAAGCTGAGGGCTGACGCTGTATATGCCATGGTGTCAGTGCCATGAAGCACCACGAATCCATCATACTTTTCATAGTTATCCTCAATCACCCTTGCAATCTTTGCCCAATGCCTGGGAGTCATTGCTGAAGAGTCAATGGGATGCTCAAACTGATGGCTGTCGATTCCGAAATCGAGCATCTTCAGTTTGGGCACATTTTCCAGCAGATGATTGAAATCAAAAGGCTCAAGGGCCTTGGTCTCCGGATTCTCTCTCATTCCGATGGTGCCTCCGGTATATATCATCAGGATGTTGGGTCGTGAGGAATTGGGCATGAATTTTTAGTATTTACATATAAAGTTAACATTATACCACTGCAAATTTAGCAAAATGCAACAATATTTGCAACAGCAAACCTTATAAATCAACAATAGTGCTATCACATTTTCAATTTCTGCTCCAATTATTCTTCCGGGCGGAGCCAACGGTAGCCATAAAAATGCTGCGACTCAAGTTTGAAAAGTCGTGCCATCGGATAGGGATCTTCCTCCACTTTCCCCGTATCATGAGAAATATGTATCAAATATGGGTCTCCATCTTTCATTTTGACAATTCCAATGTCGTAGACATCATAGTCCATCTCATTTGAGAGCATGATTATGATATCACCATCCGCGAGCATCTCCCTGATCTCCTTATTGCCGGCGCTCTGTTTCTTGAGATGAGGAATTCTGTGGCTACGATAACCCATCTCTATCATTTGGACCTTGTCTTTAACCTCCTGACTCTTCATGGCAGGGAACTCATCCTCATGACGGCTCATATAGTCAAGGGTCTTGGCTTTGAAACCACCACCACCGAAATATTCTGTCATATCCTTCAGATTGCCGCGATAGATATTATCCACCACCCAGTCGGCTCCATAAAACAACTGGGAGGCAAACCCGTCATCCTCCCCCTTTCGGCGACTATAGTTCTCGTATGCCAACTCATATTGGCGCTCCACCGGCACATGATGCAGGCTTGCCTTGGCAAGGGCAAGCGCCGTGTTGACAAATCCCATACGGTCAAATCCATGCAGGTTGACCACAATTGTGCCTATGCTGTCGTTATCAGCCGACGTTGCCCACGGCGTGTCGACAAGTTGCTCGGCTGCCGCCACTATCCTATCCCCAAGTTTCGGTTGCACTGTCTGCAGTTGTTCCAATATGCGGCTCACCTTAACCGTATCTTCGCTGCAATGGATGCGCATCGCTGCCGTTATGTCGACAGAGCCAACCATCATAAATGACATCAGTGCGACACCTATCTGGAAGATATTTTTTATCTGTGTATGCAATTGTTTCATGTCTGTTTTGTGTTTCTTTCTGCAAAATTAGCAAAATTTCAGATATGTTATGAGAAAAAATTATAATTTTGTAGCGTAATGTCAAATATAGTGTAGACAGAGACACAGAAAAGAGATTGCAAAATGGGAAATCTAGACAATAATTCTGACAACAACAAGATTATCTTTGCCGGAGGAGGAGGACACGCATTGTCATTGCTTGAGGCGCTTGATTCCGATTCTGAGGTATTCGGCTATCTTGCTCCAAGCGCAGCCCCCATGATGCCTTTGGAGTATCTAGGCAATGATTCAGACGCACCCGAATATATAGCGGATGGATATCCTTTTCACATTGCTTTCGTGTATGCCAGGCTACCCATCATGGACAAACGTCGCGCATTGATTTCCCGGTATGAAGAAATGGGCGCAGAATTCAAATCTATAATAGCTCCTTATGCCATAATAACACGCAACTCTGTGGTGGGTAATGGAGTGGCGATTCTGAACAGAGCGATAATAAACCGTGCCACAATCAGCGACCATTGCATAATCAACACCGGTGCCATTGTGGAACACGACTGCAAGATTGGAAGCAACACTTTCATCGGTCCGGGAGTGGTGATTGGCGGGGGCGTCACAATAGGTGACGACTGTTTTATTGGTCTGGGCACCAAGATAAAAAACGGAATCACAATAGGTTCAAGAGTGACCATAGCGATGGGGGCTGTTGTGACCCGCAACCTCACCGAACCGGGAATCTATCATGGGACACCTCTAAAAAGATTCAAATTATGAAACCCATAATAATAGCTGAGGCTGGCGTAAATCACAACGGCTCCCTTGACACTGCCCTAAGACTCGTTGATGCGGCTGCCGCCTCCGGGGCTGACTATGTCAAGTTTCAGACCTTTAAGGCTGAAAAGATTGTCACCAATGCCGGCAAGACCGCTGAATATCAAAAGGAGAACACTAAGGCAGATTCGCAGGTTGACATGCTGCGACGTCTCGAACTGCCTTATGACGACTTCAAGATCATCGCAGACCACTGCAAGCAAAAGGGCATAGGATTCCTCTCAACACCTTTTGACATTGAGAGCATCGACTTTCTCAAATCCCTGCATATGGATTATATGAAGGTGCCGTCAGGGGAAATCACCAACCTCCCTTATCTGAAGAAGATAGTACAACTGAGAATGCCTATTATCCTTTCAACGGGGATGTGTGGGCTTGCTGACGTGGAAAGTGCGCTTCAGGTGTTTTATGATGGCGGTGTAAGCCGTAATGACATCACCGTGCTCCATTGCAACACTGAATACCCCACTCCCTTTGCCGACGTCAACCTTCGCGCCATGCTTACTCTCCATGAGGCTTTTGGAGTGAACATCGGATATTCCGACCATACTCCAGGCATTGTTGTGCCTATAGCAGCGGTCGCTTTGGGAGCCACTGTGATTGAGAAGCATTTCACTCTTGATAAGACAATGGATGGCCCTGACCATATCGCCTCCCTCAACCCTGAGGAACTTTCCGAGATGGTGAGGGGCATACGTCATGTTGCCATGGCTTTAGGGAGTCCGTATAAACGAGTGTCGCCATCCGAAAAGAAAAACATGACGGCTGCCCGAAAAAGTATTGTGGCAAACTCAGAAATAAAAAAAGGTGAGATCCTCAGCGAGCGAAATCTCACCGTAAAGCGTCCGGGAAACGGAATCTCACCCATGCAATGGGATTCCATCGTCGGGCGCAAAGCCACAAGAGATTATCAACCAGATGATCTTATTGAATTTTAGTCGTCAGTCATTTGTTGTCAGTTGTCAGTATGGAAAACGAAAAACGAAAAACGAAAAACGAAAAACGCATATGCTTCGTCACGGGCACACGTGCCGACTATGGCATCATGTCTCTTCTGATGAAGAAAGTTGCCGAATCAGATGGAGTGCAAATCCAGATCATTGCCACCAATATGCACCTGTCGCCTGAATATGGCATGACAGTCAATGAGATAGAAAACGATGGCTTTACTGTCGACGAACGCATTGACTCGCTACTCTCCGGCGACTCACCAGCCGCCACCGTCAAATCGATGGGTCTGACTGAGATTGGTATGGCAGACGCTTTCTCACGCCTTAAGCCCGATGTGGTGGTGATTCTCGGCGACCGCTACGAGATGCTTGCAGCTGCCTCTGCCGCATTGATTTTCCGTATCCCAATAGCACATCTCTATGGCGGAGAAACAACCGAAGGGGCTTATGATGACAATATCCGCCACGCCATAACCCAACTTTCCGACTATCACTTCACTTCTACAGAGGAGTATGCACAAAGAATCATAAGAATGGGAAAAGATCCTGAGAATGTGCATTGGGTTGGCTCTCTTGGTGTCGACAACATAAGCAGGAGTGCCACTATGTCGCTCTCAGAACTTGAAGAGTCAATAGATTTCAAACTTGGAGAAAGACATATCGTGGCAACCTTCCATCCGGTCACAACCATGCCGGGAGAAGAGGAGCATCAGACTAAGGCTCTTCTTTCCGCATTAGAGACGGTTCTGAAGGATGGATGGAAAATATTGTTCACGATGCCTAACTCCGACACTGGTGGGAAAAGGGTTGCATCCCTTATCCGGCAATGGAGCAGTCTGCATCCGAAAGAAGTGAAGACCGTGCAATCTCTGGGTCGCGTAAGATACTATTCCGCCCTCAAACACGCTTCTGCTGTAGTGGGCAACTCATCAAGCGGATTGATTGAGGCCCCATCATTCGGCATTCCAACCCTTAATATTGGCAACCGTCAGGAAGGACGTGCAAGAGGTGAGTCTGTGTTGGATGTGCCATCAGATGAGGCATCCATCCAAGAGGGGCTACGCATGGTTCTCTCGCCTGAATTTCGAAATAAAGCAACAACGGCCTCCAATCCTTACGCAAAACCAGACACCATCAACGAAATCCTTAAATACCTTACACTCCAATAGGCACATAAAACCATAATGCAAATTTGATTGTTATTTCATAGTAAGTTAGGATATTTAAAAATCGCTGTAACTATGAAACACATCAAGACTATCATGGCTGCCTCAGCATTGGCTTTCGCCGCATGGCACTCTCCCGATGCCGGGGCGTGCACTCGTTTATTTTATCACGGACAAGATTCCACTTTCGTAGTAGGTCGTTCGCTCGATTGGAAGACACCAATCCCAACCAACCTCTACGTCTATCCAGCCGGAATGGAGAAGGTTGGCTCTGATGCTCCCGGTGCCATTACTTGGACATCCAAATATGGAGCCGTCTATGCCGTGGGTTATGACGGAGGAATCACTGAAGGCATGAATGAGAAAGGACTCGTAATCAATGGCCTTTTCTGTAAGGGCACCGTCTATGACAATGATGACACAAAGAATAAGCCCCCTATGTCGCTGGCAGTATTTGTGGCTTGGCTCCTTGACCTGAATGAGACCACCGATGAGGTTGTGGCTGTGCTGAAGGAGCATAATTTCTCCCTCAGTGGTGCAACTTTCGACGGAGGAACTGTTTCCGCACTTCACTGGGGAATCACCGATGCCTCTGGCAAGACCGCTATCCTGGAGTTTGACCATGGTGTTGTTAAGGTGTATGATCCGGGCGACTACCGTGCAATGACCAACGACCCGCAATGGCCCGACATGATGGCTATTATTAACTATTGGGATAAGATTGGAGGCACTCATATGCTTCCGGGCACTGTCAGCAGTCCTGACCGTTGTGTCCGTGCAAATTTCTTCGCACACCATGTTGAAGAGACTGCAGACCCTAATCTCGCTGTCAGCATCACGAGGAGCATTCTCGTCAATGCAAGTGTGCCTTACACTTATCTTATAGAGGGCGAGCCCAACGTGTCATCTACACAGTGGCGCTCTTATGCCGACCTCAAAAACCGCCGCTTCTATTTCGACATCGTCACAAACCCCGGTTACTACTACATCGACCTCACAAAGTGTGACCTTCGCAAAGGTGCTCCAGTCATGAAGCTTGACACTTCTAAAGAAACAATGCTTGTGGGCGAGGCAAACCATGCGCTCAAGAAATCAGAACCATTCACTCCTATTTTCTGATTTTCTGACCGAAAAAACAAGGCGCTCCGAAAAATAGGAACGCCTTATTTTATATATTTAATTTATCAAAATACAATCTTCTCTGCCTTGCCACCCTGACGCTTAATCAGAAGTTGACCTTTCACTGGGTTGACAACCTCAACACCCTGTAGATTATAATATTTAACAGGTGTATTACTGTCTGCCTCTATACCCTCTACACCAGCCTCAAATACTCCAGGGAAAAAGAGCTTGCACTCCATATTCAATGGCAATTCGTTCGATCCGCTCCAATTATATCCGTAATATGGAGCAACACCTATACCCATTTCAGGGGCACTGAACAATGCATCATTTATATAGGAATCAGTAGCAGCATCGTAAACTGAAGGAACTGTAAGCACACCATCTTTGAAATTGCTCCATAAGCCATAGCCATTAGATTCCAACATATCAACTGCATAATCAATATCAAAGCCATATCCCTCCACATATATAGAAAGATTGTTGGACACGAACATTTGGCTCATTCCTACAACATCACTGACAAAATTTGTGGGAACAGCCTGAAAATACACATGATCTACATCTTCCATATTAAACTGGATTGATCCCATTGCAGTAGCAGCATCATTCTGGGAAGCCATCGGGGTGCCTGTTCCGTATGGATTGACTATTCTATAAACGTTTTCGTCTATTTCACTCTGCTGAATCTCAACTTCATAGCACCATTGGTTCTGTTGACCCTGTGTGGCATTCGACAGTAGCCATCCGTCCTGGAAAACACCAGTACCAAGAGATTTCCATCCAATATTGAAAACAGATGAGGTTGCATCATATTTTTGGAAAGTCGAAAAATATGCTATGAAATACTGATAATTGGCGGCTTCATCATAGATTGTGAAGATGTAGTCTTTGCCAAAATTGAAACCAGAACCACTGAACTCAGCCTCCATCACATCTACTTTCTCGTATTCGTAGCTGGAGCTGGTGCTATTGTATATCTCGTGAAACACCTGAAGTTGAAGTGTTCCTCCCTCAACAGCATAACTCTCAGATTTAAACGAAACCTTATTTCCGTCTACATAAATCGGAAACTGCATCAGGTAAATGTTCTCTTCAGATTGAGTGACGTAAAGGAAAGGAAATGACATGGTGTATTCATTTATGGCAAATCCTTCTTCAATATAGCCTACTGAGTTGAAAATCACAGGAGTGCCATCTTCAAATTCATGCCATGTATCGGTATATGTGATACAGTAATTACCCACAATATCCTCACCTATTGCCTCTGACCTTGTGCCGTTTGCAGGTTTGATGCCAGTTCTTACAAGTTTGCTCAAGACATCACTGTTTGGCTCTGTCTCTGGAGAAGCAAGTTTAAATTCCTTCTTCCCCATTCCCGGAGTTTGAGGAGAAACGGGTACGAAATCCGCTGCTGTCGCGCTCAGTGACATTGCCGCCAACATAGCTGCTGTGTAGATTTTTTTCATGTATGTAATTGTTTGTTTTATCCCTTTTGCAAGGGTATTATCAGAGTTTTGTTATTATTTTTTGTGTTAATTTTGTTACTATTTGCAAAGTTATAGCAATTTAATTAACTTACAAAAATATAACTGAATATTTTTTGTTAAAAATGCTTTAATGAAAAAAATCCGGACGCCGAAAAACAGCATCCGGATTTATTCATTATAATCAACGGCTTTTAATACACTATCTTGGTTGTCTTGCCGCTCTGTTTCTTAATAAGAATGTCTCCTTTACGAGGATTCTTCACTTCTTGACCTTGAAGATTATAGTAAACCGGCACCTCATTGTCATAAGACCCTATTTCCTCAATGCCTGCAGCTCCCGTCAGTTTGAAACATATTGGGTTATCCTGAGCCTGAACCATACCCGTTGTGGCTTGATAGAACAGGAAGCCCGCATATATTTCATTCAACTCTCCAAATGACAGATTAAGACTTGAGGTCATATCGCATGAATCTCCACCCTCAAGCGGCTTCATCGGATCAAATACTGAACGAGTAATGTCTGCGTTCAAATCACTTGTTTTGAACACCACAAAATAAAGTGGGTATCCGAAGAATCCTCTTGAACAGGTCAAGTCAACATTTACCTGAATCTCCTCAACGTCGGGCACCTGATACACCTCCATTTCATAACCGGCTGCTGCAACATACTCAACCTTCGTTTCTACTCCCTCTATATCAAACCTTGTAATTGACAATGTAGGACGACTGTTGCTTACATTCAATGTAACAACTTCTGTCTCTATATCATAATATGCAGTGCTACTTATGTTCGGATCAAACCACCTCAAATCGTAAGACTTCTTGGAGGTTGGAGCTGAAACACCTGATACCAAACGGAATTGTGAACTAAATTCGGTAGTAACGGTCTCATGAGGCTGAAGCGTCAGCACAATGCCATCACCTATCAGATTCCTTACACCATTTACCGACAACTCTGGATAGAATCCACTGGTCATCTCCTTGTCACTGTTATTCGTGGCAGTGATGGTAAATAGAGCCACGCTGCCATAATAAAGGGCTGACGTCAATTCTGCGCTGTCAAGCGTAACAACTGCTTCTGAAAGCACCTCCGTCTCAATACTATTGCCCGTCTTTGTCACATAAACATAATTATATGCTTCAGACTCTACAAAAACCGGCACCCATTCTTCACTCCCGGATGCGAGTGTAGAGACTGTCACCTTATATTTTCCATCCGGCAAATTCTCGGGGATCTCAGCTGTAATCTGACCCTGTATTCCGGAATATGATATGCTTAATCCGTTGGTGACTCTTGTATATTCAGGGGCAGACAAACGCTGTGTCTTGCAAACGACATAAACCGCATCGTTATTTTTATCAACAGGCTCAATCATGACGCCTATCGACAGCCCGGTCAATTCTTCAAGCCCTGCATTCACCCACTGACTCAACGAACCATTTTCAGTAATTCTCAAAGTTAGTGACAGGTCTTTGGCAGTGGCATTCAACTCTCCGAACTGCGTCAACCTTGGCTCATAAATCATCTCTTGCTCCGGCTGTATTCCAACCACAATATCTTGCTTGTAGTTGAAGCCACCTCCTGAACCTCCGCCAGTACCTACAGCGCCTGGATTCAGTGAGTCAAGGATGAAATAACCGTCAGACATGCCACCCCAACCCCAATTGAAATGGTAATAGCCATCACCACTATATCCGTCGCAGACAAACTCATGACCTCCGGATGTTGACTGCGCTCCGTAAAGTATTGGCCTACCGTTAGAAATCTCGTTGTATATTACCGTATCCCACTCAGTGGCTTCCATGTAATCCCGTTGATAATAACGGATATTAGGATTATATTTAAAATTATCAATAAGAGCCTTCGCTGCATATACGCTGAAGGAACCTGATACAGAAACGGCGTATGACATATTCACAGAATAACCGCAAGCCTTCATCAGGTATGCCACTGCGTCAGCCTGATCGTCTGTATAACTGCCGCTGTATGAATCAAGCATTTCTTCCCATAGAAAATCTTCATCCAATCTCATGGTCTCATTACGCCCAGTCTCCGGGTTTGTTATCACGCCTGTGCCAACTCCAGCTGCCGGATAGTTCCAGTATTTCATTACCTGAGCCATTGCGGTTGCCACGCACCCGGTGGGCGTCTGGGAATTATCTACCTTGGGTGTTAAAAGATTGTATGGCGCATTCTGATTCCAAGTGGTCTTCATCAACGGTTCAACAGCCTTTCTTCCGTCAGTCTGGGATGAGACATATGCAGGCAAACCCATCTGGCTAGCATACTCCTGTTGACGTGCATATCCAGCAAGCCACTCTTTCATTTGTGGAGGCATATTCTCCTCTTCAAACACTCCGCTGTCGGCATATCCAAGCACTGGAGCCATTGCATCGTCAGCACTCAGCAATATATAACCCTTGTTATCACTGTTGCCAAAAACATAAACTGCCGCGTCACCATAAGAGGTGCGATATGTGTAAAGCAAATCCCTACTCAGCTCTGCAACTCCTTTTATCTTACGAATTGTCTGTGAAGAAGCTCGTTGCAAAGCTTGCTGGGGAGTGATTGGAGAAGCAAATGCCCCAACTGTTCCAATCAGGAGCGCAGCCCCTAAATACAATTTTTTATTCATCGCTATTTGTATGATGTTGTTATGTTTAATCGAATAGGTATTTTTCACATGACAAAGATATATAAAAAAAAAGCCATGTCCAAACGACATGACTTTTTTTTTGAATTTTCAGTGATAAATCAACGTTTCTGGAGCACAATGTCAGTAGCGACATCAATTCCTCCAAGTTCGGCACTCCAATCGGAGGCAGCAACATACCAGGCCACACCTAACCCTTCATCAAAGGTTATTGTCTGATAATCTTCCGACACTATACCGGTAATTGTATAGTTTGACAAATACATTCCACCCTCACCATCGGCTTCTCTCATACCGAAAAGAAGCCAGATGCTATACGACGTATCTGAATAGAAATTGCCTATTGTCTGTGGCATTGAAAGTTCAACATACCTTGTGTCTGTTGCCTCATCATCGTAGAAATATAGTCTTGCAGAAGTCTCACCATCCTCAGCATATTGAGACACCATACCCTCAAACTGAAGAATCTTTCCATAGCTGCCTGAGTCTTCATCATAACCCACCAAAGACACATTCATTGAACCTTCCACATTATCCCAATCCCTATAGTTCATGGTCCAGTCACCCTGAACTCTTTCATAGGGAATCTTATCGTTGTCTTGCAGGGTGACTAGTGTTGATGAAGGGCTGCCAATTGTCGCCCCTTCTGCCGACTCAATTGAGATAATGAAAGTTCTGTCGTCATTTTGAATTTTATCATCTACTGCGGTAATCTCCACACTGACCGACACTTCGCCCTTAGGTATATTAAGTTCTTCTGAGGTTATAATATAATTGCCGCTCCATTCACCATTACGATTTTCATATGGCTGTGCCTGACTGCTACCTGTTCCCTCAACCTTTAGCTTAACCTTTATGGCTCCATTAGCCTCGCCAATCACGTTAATTGGCACATAGAATCTGCCCTTGTGTTCTTTGATTGAGACTTCTGTCTCTCCCATCTCCACTGACACACCGGATGCTGTGTTGTAATCCTTATCATCGCTACACGACGACATTACCACAAGACCCAATGCAACAGCAAACAATTTTATATAATTCATATGATTATTCGTTTGTCTTTATAATTAATTAATAACCTGGATTTTGCTGACCGGCAAGCTGTGGATTTGCATCCATCTCGTGCTTCGGTATGGGCCATAGATAACGATAATCTCCCACAGTGTAAGTAATGGCTATTCCAGTAGGCACAATAATATTTGGCACATCCTCATATTCAGAAGAATATGCATCAGAACGTGAGAAACTAAGGTTCCAGCGGCGCAAATCGCTGATACGGAATCCTTCACCTATCAGTTCCTTGGTGCGTTCTTCTCTAATCTGGTTGACCAATTCTGTACCAGCATATGTCTCATCCTGATAGCTTCTGATCCTGCCTTTACGTAGAGTGTTGAGAGCATCATTTGCATCACTCTCATTACCTATTGCAGCAGACGCCTCTGCAAGGATAAGATAAGTCTCGCTCAGACGGAAAGGTTTTGGTAAGTTTTTGAGTGAATTTGTTGATGTGAGATTCAACGATGTGTTTCCAGGGAATTTAACAAAACAAGGCGCATAATGATAATCTCCTTCCACGCTTATTGAACGTTCCTCAAAAAACCAATCATATCGGATATCAGTTGTCTGATACATAGCAAGAGCATTTGCTGTCGGAATATACTTGACGTCTTCAGTATCCGCAGATAGCCATGCACTGCCTGTTGCAGGAACATCACTTGCCTGATTCTGGTCTCCATATAGCACAAACAAAAGCTCATTGCCTGTGTCGTCGGTCCATATGTTGGAGTAGTTTGTCCTGGTGCAAAGTCTGCATCCGGAATTGTTGATTACGTCATTAGCCTTGCTGATAGCAGTCTGATAGTCTCCTCTCAGTAAAGCTATTCTTGCCTGAAATGCCTCTACAATGTATGTGTTCAAATAGTTGGCATTTGGTCCGATTAAAGAAGATAGTTCACCAGAATCAAGACTCTCCTGATATGTATTCAGATTTGCATAGGCCTCGTCAAGATCTTTCTCTATCTGATCAAATGATTCTTTAAGAGTGGACCGGCCGGGGTATGTTGAATAATCACCATTGGGATTATATTCTGTCACGATTGGCACACCGGACGCTGTCGCTTCAGGATTTGCAAGGTTATATGCCTGACAATAATGGTCAACAAGATAATAATAACAGAAGGCACGTGTCCACTTTGCCTCTCCAATATAACGTGTAAGCGTAATCTTGTCAGATGCACTTGTACTTTCATCCTCAAGCATCTTCTCTGCAAAAGGAAGGAAATAGTTCACTGAAGCTATAGTGCCATAAGGAGATGACCATCCTCCCGTGAGGTCTGTAGAAACAGAATTGAAGTTTCCAAGACTGATTGTGCCAAGCACATTACCATTGCCACGCACTCCAACAAACATATCTGCTTGAATATCAGTATAATAAATATACCCTCCAGCTGTGATGCTACGGAGATTGTTGTAGAAGCCATTGCGGTATTTCACAATGTTGTCCATGGTTTCAAGTGCCGTCTCGTCATCCAGCACACCGACAGGCCCCTCATTCATGTCGCAGGAACAGAACAATGCCCCTACTAATATGGAATTGATTAATAATTTATTCATAATTATGTGTGAAGTCTTGATTATATGGTCAGTTCCAAACCAAATTCGAACTGCCTTGTGTTTGGATAACAGAATTGGTAAACGTTAACCTGCGGCTCAGGATCATAACCAGAGAACTTGGTTACAGTAAACAGGTTTCTACCCGTGAAATGCAGGGTGAGGTTGTCGAGACGTATTGCATTGAGCACCTTCTGTGGAAGCTGATACATCAAAGTCAGGGTTTTCAGACGAAGGAATGAAGCGTCCTCAAGCTGACGGCTGTCAAACTGGATTTCCTCTGTTGCCCCTGGATACATTGTCACATCGCCAGGCTGTGTCCAAACGTCAAGCATCTGCACACACTGGTTGAAGCTGCTGCCCATGGCGGCATTCTGCAAAAAATAGAGGTCGTTGTTCATCATATATTTCTTGGCTGCCCAGTTGAAATCAGCGTTCAAGGAGAGACCTTTCCAGCGGAGAGTTGTACCAAAACCGCCCGACCATGGAGCATAGAAACTCTTGCCAAGCATGACGGCATCCTCTTCCTCATTGAATACCTTTGTAAGGTTACCGTTCTTGTCATACCACATCTGCTTACCGTCGCGAGGGTCAACTCCGGCATATTTCACGGCATAGAACTCACCGGCTGAATGACCCACCTGATAGCAGTAGCCTGTTCCAGAAAGCACATACTGGTCTCTGCCATTGAAAAGTTCTGTAATCTCGTTGTGGTTATAGTTGAAGTTGGCCCGCAAACCCCAATACCAATCCTTAGTGCGAATGAGGTCTGCCTGGGCATTGACATCAACTCCACGGTTAACGAGTGAGCCCACATTGGCATAACCGGATGAATAACCAGTGGTGTAACTCCAAGGCACACTCATAAGCATATTCTTGGTGGTCTTGTTATAGAAATCGAAATCCACAGCAAGCATATCGAGGACTTTCAGTCTGAAACCAGCATCAAACGAATAGACAGTCTCCCAAGTCAATTCATAGTCATGAGGACTCGACACACCCATGGAAGGGTCATTGTCAGGACCGTAACCAACTCCATAAGGAGCCACTGAACCATAATAAACATAATCTCCAATTGATGAGTTACCTGTTGAGCCGTAACTTACGCGTAACTGCAACTCATTTAGCCAATCAACAGACTCAAGGAATTTCTCCCTCTTGGCATTCCACATGCCACCCACTGAGAAGAAGTTGGCATATTTATGACGCGGCGTAAACTTGGAGCTACCATCCCTACGGAATGAGGCTTCAAAGAAATAGCGGTTGTCATAGTCGTAAGTACCCTTGAAGAATAAGGAGTTAAATACACTCTTGGTGTAAGATTGTCCCAAATCATCTATCTGAACGTTAGTACCCTCTGGGAGCAACATCAAATTAGGATCAGAATAGCCTGTTGCATACACGCTGAATGTCTTGTCGCGCTCAATGATTGACTCTTGACCCAAAAGAAGAGTCATATTGTGAACATCATTAAACAACTTATTATATTCTGCTGTGTTGGTATAGGTGAAGTTAGTCCAGCGTTCAAAGCTTTGTGAATTAGCGCCCTCGTTGATCTCACCGGCTGCATTGTCTCCGAGTTTATCCATCATCGGAGTGAGGATTGACTTATAAGGAAGGGTCATACCTGAACCGCGATAATCCTGGGCATCCACAGCCTGCTGAGCCTTTACAATAAGTCCGTCGATAGGAGTGAACTGCTCATACAGGTTAATGTTAGCTGTGACCCTTGTACGCTCAGTGGGCATAATCTCCGTGATAAATTCAGGAGTGTTGGAGCCACTGAAATGTAAATAATAGGCTTTCCCATCATACACTGGCATACCGTCTTCACCAATTGTGTAATAACGTGGAGAGTCATAAGGTAATGCCCAACGTGCAAATACCATCGGGTTAGAGATATAGATACCACTGCTTGAAATCTGGCTGTTGGTATTGTATTTTGTGTAACCAAGGTTAGTCTTTATACCTACTCGGAACCAATCATTTACCCTTGAGTCTAGGTTAACACGCACTGTCTCACGGCGCATTTCTGACTGGGTGATGATACCCTGTTGGTCATAATGGTTGACAGAAAGGAAATAAGATGTACGGTCACTGCCACCTGACAACGAGGCATTCAGAGAATAAACCGGAGCACTGCTGTTGAATGTCTCCTTTCTCCAGTTTGTGTCTATACCATATTTATAGGCAGCATCATAGGCTGCCTGAGTAACCGGCTGTCCTATCTTGTCGCGAAATTCGATATACTGCTTGGAATTCATCATCTCAATACCATCTTCCACCATCTGTGACCATCCATAGTTGGCGCGGAAAGTGAACTTAGGAGTGTCGCCGAAAGCACCTCTCTTAGATGTGATGACAATTACACCATTTGCAGCACGAGATCCGTATATTGAAACCGCCGAAGCATCCTTCAGCACCGTGATATTTTGGATATCATTAGGGTTAAGAGTAGTGAACACAGTCGCATCCACCGGTGCGCCATCAAGAATGAACAAAGGTGTCGTTCCGGCGTTGAGTGAACTTGTACCACGGATCGAAATGCTCTGCATAGATGAGGGGTCACCAGAAGCCGAGTATATATTAAGACCTGGCACCTGTCCCTGAAGCGCATCTACAAATGTAGGAGTCGGAAGATTTTCCAATTCAGAAGACCCGACAACGGCAACAGATCCTACCACTGATCCAAGTTTCTTTGCCGAACCATAACCAATCACTACGACATCATCAAGGTTTTCACTTGAGGTCTTCATTTTAATTACCATTCCGTCAACCAGATTCACTGTCTGGCTTTCATAGCCAACATAAGAGACATTGGCTTTAGCAACGTTGGATGGCACAATAAGGGTGAATTGACCGTCGACATCTGCGGCTGTTCCCTGACCTCCGCCGACCGGCACGACAGTGGCACCAATCAGCGGCTCACCATCCGCCGCATCGACCACCGTTCCGTGTATGGTCTTCGTCTGCGCCTGCAAACCAAGATTACACGCCATCAGCGTCATCAAGATTAAAAACAGTTTTCTCATACTTTATTTATTATACAATGTTAGATTTTCGTTTGGTTGATATTGCGTTTTGCGTTGCGCAACATGCGGTTTTGCGTTCTCTTTTCTCGAATTTCGTTTCTCGTTTTGTCAGCGTTCTGTAAAGGTAAAACCTATCGTCAGGCCTACATTTAATTGCAAATTTAGCAGATTTCAAGTCTTTTCAAAAAACATATCTATTCATTTAACATAAGTGTATGCGTTTATATGTATCAAAAATCTATGCGGAATGGATATTTTATCTCATTCCGCATGTCATATACTTTCAAAATGCCAATATAAATTTAATATCCGAATTGACAAAACCTATGCTTAATATATAAAATATCATACAATATGATAAGGTATATTAAAATTAAGTTAATTTATTTTATATTTTAACAATTAAACTATTTTTTATTCTATTTGCATATGATTAAGTCACGAAAACTCACCTTGCGGTTTGGACTATTACCGGATTGTCAGACAATCCCACGTATACACTATCCTTGTGTATTTTCACATAATTATCAATAGCGGCTGCTGCTGCTTCAAGATTGGTAAAGCTCCCTACTATGACATAATATTTGTCATCACCGGATCTTGCGCCAAACGCATCATATCCTGATTCCTTAAGGTCAGACACCTGAGCCTCGCAATTAGTTGGCATCTTAAAGACAGACACTGCAACATTATACGGGTTCATCTTTACGGAATCATCCAGAGGCTTGAGCCTTACAAACTGATAATCATATTCCTTATCGCCAACCTTCATTGCTTTGGGAGCATCAAGACGTTGATAGCCATCCACTGGCAAATTCATGTCTGGGTCATTTTGCTCCGCCTGACGTTTCGCAAGGGCAACATCATAGGCAGCCTTATAATTCTTTTCTGTGGGTTTGCACCCTGTCAGGACCATAAATCCTGACAGGGTGAGTATTAATGCTAATGTGTGTTTTCTCATAATCTTTCAAGTATCCTTGTTTCCCTTGGCTCAAAATGATGGGTGTCACTGCCGGCTTGCCTTAGAACGATTTTCTCTCCGGTCAAGACATCTCGATATTCCGCACCCTCAGGAATAACTTCTTGATAACGTGTCATATCCACATCAATGGGTATATCCCTTCCATTCATTACCGCCACAAAGGCATCGTCACTAGCCCTTCTCTCATAAAGATAGAGACCATTGTCGGGCATAAAATGTTTCATGCCCCCTTTGGCGGCAGCCTCATTGCCCTTACGCCATTTATTGATTGCGGCTATATAGTCATACGCCTCATTCTGAAGCTGTGTGCGCCCCTCCTTGGTGAAGGCATTCGTCGTGTCGCCAGGGAAACCACCGGGCACATCCTTGCGTATCATGCCGTCGCCTCCTTCGCGTGTGCCGCTCATTAGAAGCTCTGTGCCATAATAAATCTGAGGTATGCCCGGCACTGTCAGGAGCAGTGTGATTGCCTGTTTCCATTGCTGCAGTGAATCTATATCCGTCTGGATAACTCTCTCTGTGTCGTGATTGTCAAGAAATCTCAACACTCTCAGTGGACTCTCATATACAAAGTCGAGGGCAAGATGATCATAGATTTTATTGAGTCCGTTCCAGGGGTCGGTGTCGGCCTTAAACGGAGCCAAGTCTGCCACTTTGAGCATCAACGGGAAGTCCATCACTGTCGGCAGATTTGTGTCTTTTCCTGAAGTCACCGACAGAGGGGCTCCCCCTTGCCATCTGCCAACACCAGCCACATCGCCAAACCAACATTCACCCACAATGTTGAATCCGGGATATTCATTCATAACGGCGTCAATCCAACCCGCCATGGCATCTTCATCTGCATAAGGATACGTGTCCATGCGTATGCCGTCAATCTGCGACTCCTCGATCCACCATATTGAGTTTTGTATCAGATATTTCATCAAATGTGGATTTCTTTGGTTAAGGTCTGGCATATCGGCAACAAACCATCCGTCAACCGATATTTTCTTGTCATAATCGGATGCATATGGATCGGTGAGGGTCGACAGGCGATAGTTCGTCTGATGATAGTCGCCATTAAAATTCAGCCAGTCAGTGCTCGGCATATCCCCTATCCAAGGATGGTCTATTCCGGAATGATTGAAAATCATATCCATCACTGTCTTTATCCCCCTGCCGTGAAGGGAGTCAATCATCGCAGAGTATTCCTCGTTAGAGCCAAAACGGGGGTCGATGGCATAATAGTCGGTGGTGGCATATCCATGATAACTACCGCTTTTACCCGGCATATCGTTCTCAAGCACCGGATTAACCCACACGGCAGTCACCCCAAGGTCATCGATATAGTCAAGATGATTCATGATTCCGGCTATATCACCACCATGGCGCATATTGGGGTCCTCACGGTTTACCTCAGCCTTATTCTTCAAGCCGGGCACTACATTGTTGGAAGGGTCGCCATCAGCAAAACGGTCGGGCATAATAAGATAAAGCACATCACCGGCATCAAAACCTTGAGCGCCTTTCTGTGGCTTGCGGGCTCTCAACTCATATTTTTTCTTCACAGTCTTCTTACCCTCTTTCCACTGGAGAATCATCTCGCCCGGCTTGGTGTCAGGGGAAATCGTAAGATAAACGTGCTGCCAATTGGGTGAACCGTTTAGGCGCACAACACTGTCGACACTCACACCAGGATAATCCACTGAGAAATCCGCACTCTTGATGTCAGCGCCATGCACCTGCAATTGAAGTGACGTGTCGTGCATACCCACCCACCAATGGGGAGGGTCAATCCTGTCGACACTTAAAGCGGAGGCAATCGCCGGGACAGTGATTGCACCACACATAATAATTTTAGTTAAGCAATTCATAGTTAGTTCGTTAAAAAAGAACGTGGGATGTAGGATGGTGAGGCTGAAACCCATCATTCTACATTCCACATTATAGTTTTTTCATCTCATCTATATCAATCAACTTGGATCACCAAGAAAGGAGTTATGCTCCAGAATTCCTGTGGATTAGTAATCTGGATAGTCTTTGTGCCATCGGCATTATCCACTATGCTGTAGGAAGTTTCGGGCATGTTTGTCCAGATTTTAACCTTCTTTGAGCCAGTTGGGATTGTGGAAAGGTCGCGCTTGTCAGCCTTTGTGAAGTAAGACTCATTAAAATCACCTTTGAGCACCTTGGTCTGTCCAAGGAATTTCTTTTCAAGGAGTCCGTTCTTTTTGAGTTCCTTGTTTGTGCCGATTGCATAGTATACAGTGTTGGCGGCATTTTCGGCGGCAACAGTTGCAGCCTGGGCAGCCTCTTTGGCGGCAGCCTCAACACGAGTCTGTTCCTCAGCGGCAGAAACCTGATTTGTGAGCGTGTCAATCTGCACCTTTGCTGTGGCAAGGTCATTCTCAAGTTGGGCTATTCTGCTGTCTTGCTGTGAAATTCTATCCTTCAAGGTAGTGATTGTCTTGCTGAGCACACCATTCTGGTTGTCTGAGTTCTTAAGCTTTGCCTCCATCTCCTCAAGGAGTTGCTTATTTGCTGCCAAACGAGCCTTGATGTTGGCAAGATTCTGGCGAATCTCGGCGCGACGGTTTGTGCTCTCCCCGTTGCCCATATTATAGAGAAGGCCTTCCTGAATGTTGATGGAGTCGAGGCCAGTATAGATGTCACCCATAAGAAGCATCAAGGAATCGTTGAAGCTGCTTGCCTCTGCATATTCTGCTGAAAGCTCAGCGATGCGGGCTGAATCATCAGCCAACTTCTGTTTGTCATTCCCGGAGCAGGATGCGAGCAACAACGCACCAATGCCCATAGCAATAAATGATTTTTTCATCTCTTGTAAATTTAGGTTTATAATTTATAGTCTGAATCAATCAGAGGCTGGCTCTCCTTTGGCACCATATCCTCTAATGATTATAACAATCTCTCCCCTTGCTTGGTTCACGTCAAAGTGTGCTGAAAGTTCAGAAAGCGTGCCTCGATGATACGTCTCATGCATCTTCGAAATCTCCCGGCAGACACACGCCTCTCTGTCTGAGCCAAATGTTTCTGCAAGTTGCCGCAAGGTCCTCGCAAGCCGCAATGGCGATTCGTATATTATAATTGTGCGTGGATCCTTGGAAAGGAATTCAAGACGCGTGGCACGCCCCTTTTTTGGAGGAAGGAAACCCTCAAAGACAAACCGGTCGCATGGAAGTCCGGAGGCAACGAGAGCAGGCACAAACGCTGTGGCTCCCGGAAGACATTCTACGTCCACACCGAGTCGGCAGCATTCCCTGCTCAGCATGAACCCCGGGTCGGATATGCCTGGAGTGCCCGCATCTGTTATCAAGGCTATGTTCTCTCCGGCAAGGATACGCTCCGCAATTCTTGGAGCCTCCTCATGCTCGTTGAATTTATGATGGCTTCGCATTGGCGTCTTTATGTCATAATGCTTCAGCAGGACACCCGATGTGCGGGTATCCTCAGCCAATATGAGGTCAACGTCATTCAGCACCTTTATCGCCCTGAATGTCATGTCTTCCAGATTCCCAACGGGTGTGGGCACAAGATACAGTCTGCCGCTCATTCCTTAAAATAACGTTTTATGACCTCAAGGAAATCTGCCACATCCTCCCGCTTGGGATCCCATTGCAACTCATTAAGGAAATAATCCTCTGCCTCATCATAGCTTTCCATCGACGCCACTATTGCAAGCGTGTTGTTGAAATCCACGTCAGAGTTATCAAACAGTTCTCGTTTGAAACGATAGCGGTCGTTGATGCTGAACACAAGCCTTCCACGCGGCTCCCTCTCCAAAGGTGCTTTTGAAGGTTGCTCCTTTTCTTTAAGGGGAGACTGCTCATGTTTATAAGATGACACTTCCTGAGGAAGGTCATTAAAAACAGATTCCACCACCGAATGTATATCTTCCTCTATCGGCATCTCCTCCACTGGCATCGACTCCATCGGCATCTCCTCTGAGAAACAAGAGGCAAGTTCCGACAACTTCTCTCCTTTCAACTTGATAAGCGAGGGAAGCCTATCGGGGTTATCATCACGCGTGAGGGCAAGATGAACCAGCCCCTCCAATTCGTATATGCTGTCAAGCAGTTCGTTAAGTTTATTCTTATCCATTTTTATTTAAATATGTCAAGAAGCATTTTCTCAGCGGCTTTTTTTGCCACCGAACGGTTTTTCAAATCATTCATCATAATCACCACGGAATGTGTCGGTGCATAATCATCGTCAAGTTTATAGCCGGCATAACATTGGATTCCATTCATGCTGCCGGTCTTCATGGCTATATAACTGTCGAGAGGAGTCTGTGCAAGGAATTTCTTCAGTGTACCTTCCTGTCCGGCAAGTGGAAAAAATGATGCGTATGTGGCATCATCACCCATCTTACGCAACACTCCGGTCATAAAATCTGCCGTAACCCTGTTAGACCGGGATAGTCCGGAGCCATCTACTATGCGGACGTCCTCCATCGGCACATCCTTTTTCCCTGCCCAGTGTTCATACTCACGCTTGGCGGCATCGTCAGTTGAGCCATCACCACCCTCCTGCTTGCCATAGGTGCGCAAGATCGACTCGGCGAATAGATTGTCGCTGCGCATCATGCAGGAGCGCATAATGTCGTCAAGTTGTGGCGACATATGGTCGAATATCTGCGTGCGCTCACCTTCCCCCAGGCCCTTTCCCTCCACTTCAATATCATCAGAGGCAAGGGCGGAGGTCAGCTGGCGCACAAACACCGCATCAGGATTCTCCACCGACCTTTTGCCCGACGCATTTCCCTGATAGTTGAAGGCATGGAAGCCTGTGCCATAATACTCCTTAAAATCGGTCTGCTGCCAACTGGCGGGACGCGCCGTGCCTCCAAATGTTGAGTTGTCAATGATTATGCGCCCCTCTATCTTGTTGATGCCCATTGACCTGACAATCTCTGCCACCTCCTCCACAAGGTCGGTGACATATGGCACAGCATCTGAATTTACCGAGGGGTCGCCCGATCCCTCAACTATAAGATTTCCACGAAGAATGCCCATGTCGAGGGGGCCGTCGATGTAGACCCTTGTGTGATATCGGAAATCCGGACCCACCTTCTCCAGAAGCGACGCCGTCGACACCGATTTCATGATTGAAGCCGGAATCAGCGGAGACCCTTCGTTATGTTCTCCAAGTGTCTCTCCTGTCTTAAGATCGACTATCTTTACCGACAACGACTTGGGATTCACACCACTTGCCTTCACAAACCTGTCGACTGCCGACTGATAATCCTGAGCATACGCCACAACCGACAGCAACGTCAGGAAGGTGGCAATAAGTATTTTTCTTATCATCCGTGTTATTATAATACTGACTATTCAAATTACAATTTTCGATTGCCTTTTGTTTTGTCAGACCGCAAAGTTACAAAAGTTTTCGCAATTTGCCCACTTTTCTTTGACACTTGAAAAATAGTTGTTAATTTTACCCAAAATTTCCACAACGAATCCACATTGCCTATCATGGAATACCGACGACAACCTTACACTTTCGACCGCGTGGTGAGAATACTTTTTACGGTGCTCTCCATTTTGGCTGTGCTATACCTTCTCAATCTGTTGAAAGATGTGTTGTTGCCTTTCATTGTGGCATGTCTTGTCGCCTATATGCTTGAGCCGGTAGTGAAATGGAATCTGAAATGGACACACATGAAATCCCGTTTCTTCCCTGTTGTCCTTACCCTGCTTGAGACGGCTGCCGCCATTTCAATTTTCTGCGCCATTTTCGTGCCTTATCTTGTCTCGGAGACAACTGAGATGACCCGCATGATACGCACTTATACCACAACCCAAGCCAATATCCCTCACATCTCCCAAAGCATACACAATTTCATTAGAGACAACATCGACTTCAACCAGATCACCAAACTCCTATCGCGAGAGGAATGGAAGGAACTCATCAAGAATGTCCTCTCTTCTTCTTGGTCGTTTGTCAGCAGCAGTTTCTCATTCATTATGGGTGTGTTCAGTTGGCTGATTGTTGTGCTCTACACTTTCTTCATAATGATTGATTACCAACGCATCATGATGGGATTTAAGAGACTCATCCCCATGCGTCACCGCAAACAGGCCCTACGGGTGTTTCACGACATCGAGACTGCCATGAACCGTTATTTCCGAGGGCAATTCCTTATTGCATCATGCGTGGGAATTCTCTTCGCCATTGGTTTCATGATTATCGGGCTCCCTATGGGGGTGGTGCTTGGATTATTCATAGGAGTGCTTAATATGGTGCCTTATCTTCAACTCATTTCTCTACCTATAACTGCAATCCTTTGCATAGTCTGCACCGTAGGTACCGGTGTTGACTTCTGGGTGATTTTCTGGGAGAGTATGGCTGTATATCTTGTGGTGCAGTGCATCCAAGACCTAATACTTACCCCGAAGATCATGGGGAAGGCTATGGGACTGAATCCCGCCATCATCCTCCTCTCGCTCTCAATTTGGGGTGCCCTACTTGGATTCATGGGTCTGATTATAGCACTTCCTCTCACCACCCTCCTCCTCTCCTACTATGACACTTATGCAGCCAAACATTAACTCATTATAAAAAACAACCGGATAGACTCACAATATTTATGCTTACACTAAACATTAATCAAGACATAGAAATCTCAACTCAGGAGACTGTGGATCAAGTCAGCATCCAGACCTATACTGAGATTAATGGCGACTCCTCCACAGAGAATGCAATGGCGGAAGACCACACCAACGGTTTGATTGCCGACCTCGCCTGGATCTTGCTCCTTGGTGCGATTGTCACTCTGCTCTTTAAAAAACTGAAGCAACCTGTTGTGCTCGGTTATATCCTTGCGGGGTTTCTTGCCAGCCCAAAGTTCACGTATCTCCCCTCCATCTCAAATCTTGAAAACATTGAGTTTTGGGCTGACCTCGGAATTGTGGTTCTCATGTTTACCCTTGGCCTTGAATTCAGTTTCAAGAAACTGTTGAACTCCGGTTCTTCTGCCATCATCACAGCCTTAATAATCATCATGGGAATGACATTCGCGGGATTTGGCGTAGGCAAGATTCTTCATCTCAACAACATAAACTGCATCTTCCTTGGAGGTATGATATCAATGTCGAGCACCACCATTATTCTCAAGACACTCACCGACCTCGGCATGCGGCAAAAGAAATTTGCATCCCTTGTCTTGGCGGTGCTTATAATAGAAGACCTGTTTGCCGTGCTTATGCTTGTGCTCCTATCATCACTCGCAATGGGCAATGTGGAGGGCACAGACCTTCTCTTCTCTGTTGGCAAACTTCTTTTCTTCCTCATAATATGGTTTTTGGTTGGAGTCTATGTGCTCCCCACTTTCTTCACCAAGACACGCGATTTCATGAATAATGAGACCCTTCTCGTGGTGGCCATGGGATTATGTTTCTCCATGGCAATTTTCTCGGTGGTGTGTGGCTTCTCACTCGAGTTGGGTGCTTTCGTGATGGGCTCAATCCTCGCAGGCACCATGATTGCAGAGAGAATGGAGAAAGTTGTGCAGCCGGTAAAAGACCTCTTCGGAGCCGTCTTTTTCATCTCCGTGGGAATGATGGTGGATCCTTCCGTGCTTGCGGCCTACTGGTGGGAGATACTGCTGCTCGCTGTGGTGGTGATATGCGGCATGATTTTCTTCGGCACGCTCGGCATGCTTGTGACCGGGCAATCCCTGAAAGTGGCGATTGAGAGCGGATTCACACTCACTCAGGTTGGGGAGTTCTCTTTCATCATCGCCTCGCTCGGCATGAGCCTTGGAGTGCTCGAGCATTCCCTTTATCCAATAATCGTGGCTGTATCAGTAATCACAATCTTCACCACCCCTTATTTCGTGAAACTGTCACAGCCGGCATATAGTTTTGTTGAGACGCATCTTCCCAAGAAGTTAGGCTTCCTCATTGACCGATATTCTTCGCAGGTGACAGACTCAAGCAGCAACAAGCGCCTTTGGCGTGACATTCTCGGCAGATACCTCTGGAGAATGGTGCTCTATTCTGTTGTGCTTCTCGCAATCATACTAATATCCAAGACATTCCTCTTCCCTATTTGTGAGAAATATCTTCACAGTTGGGGTCGCCTCGCTGCCACTGCCATCACTTTTGCGGCAATGTTGCCATTCCTCTTCGCATTGTCTTTCAGCTCTACAAAGCCGGATGAGAAAATGCAGCTCCATGCCACTGCAAGTTTCTATGATGTGCCGTTAGTGGCTATGAGGATTATCCGATATCTCGTCTCACTGCTTTTTATTGTCTATATGATGAGTATCGCATACAATGGAATTGCAGCATGGATTACGGGGGTGATATGCTTTGTGCTGGTTATCGTGTTTGCATCCTCAAAATTGATGACCCACTATGGAAACATAGAGAAGAAATTCATCGACAACCTCAACATACGCGAGAATACACGTCTGGGACTCAACAATAAACTGGTGAGCGACCTGCACCTCGCCTATGTCGAGGTGGGACAATACACTCCCTTTGTCGGCGACAAACTCCGTGATGCCGGGCTTCGCAGCGACTATGGCTTGTCGGTGGCAAGCATCCAACGTGGCGACATCTTCATGCCCTTGCCAGCCGTTGATGCCCGTATATTCCCGGGAGATGTGATTGGAGTCATTGGAAACGATGAGCAGATCAAGCGTCTCAACGACGACCTTGAGCGTGACGAGAAGGCTTTCCGTGCTGTGCAACCCTTCCAGACTGAAATGGAACTCAGAAGCATACGTCTCTCCGACAAGTCGCCAATAGTGAACATCCCACTCGGGCACACAAATCTTCGCGCAGACTATTCATGTATGATTGTGAAAGTGCAGCGCGGAGATGATGAGTTTGAGAATCCAGGACCAACCACTGTCCTTAAGGCTGGCGACGTGGTATGGGTAGTAGGCGACACCACACGCATCGACTCTATGAAATAATCTTAACACTATTAACTATCAACTCTATGAAAAAGACATTATTATTTTCGGCTATCTGCTCTGTGATTATAGCTGCATGTGGAAGCAGCCATAAAGAAACTTCTATCGACAGCGATTCAATGGCAATCGTTGAAGAATTGCCCCTGGAAACTGTTGCCACAAGTGAGGTGGCATATGTCACAAAAGACAGCATCGGACATATCTTCGTCGGGATGCCTATGCATGAGGTGCCTGACTCCATACCTCACCTTTACAGCAATAAGGAAAACGGAGCAAGTGAGGATGCCGTCACAATAACATTTCTTGATGGAGAAAGAGAAAAATTTATAGCCTATGATTTCGGAGAGGGAAATATCGATGTGCTTAATGTAATAGGCACCAATGTTAAGGTTAAGACTCCTAATGGTAATTTGGGAATTGGTGACCAATTTGCCAAGATTCTGGACCTGCCGGGCGTTGAGACTGAATGGTCTGGTTATGACGGCACCGGAAGCTGGTATTGGATTTGGAATGGCATTTGGTTTGCTCCCTCTCAAGAGACCCTGACTGAGCAACTCTCCAAACATCTTTATGACTATCACAACCCACCGACCTCAGAAGATTTCTCCGACGAAATAAAAATTGGATTCATCGGCACCGGTCTTCCCTTCTAAAAACGAAAAACGAGAAACTTATCCTCCAAACTGCTCTGGATAAATCACGAGAAGATTGTATCTCGCGAAGTTACGCCCGATGAATCCCGGAAGGTTCTCCAGGTCTGACGTATGCGAGATCGAGCCCTTGCGGGCTGCCACCACCATCAGGAGGTCTTCGTCGGTAATCTCTGCCGACTGCAGGATGAAATCATCCCAACTGTTGATTTCCCGATACTCATGGCGGATGGAGAAATGCTCATCCTCAAGCACATTGCGGATGAACGATGCCGTGGCGGGATAAGTGATGAATATCACCTTGCTGGCAAGCTGTGACGCAAGGTTGCCAACTCTCTCCACCCATGTCTGGAATCCGGTCTCATACTCCGCCTTGTCTGGCGCAAGCACCACAAGACGGGCAAGCGTATCAACCGGCACGAAGCATCTTGAGATGAAAATCATCTTGTTTGTCGTGGCGAGAAGCTGCTCTATCACTGTGCCGTAGAAGGTGTCGACCACATTCGATTTGCGGTGAAGACCTATCATGATGTCGCTCGACATATTCTGCTTTGCCTCATTCGTGATTCCTGCCACCACATTGACGTCATAGCGCTCAATATCCTTCACATCTATGTCTATCGTCTGGGCAGCAGCCACTGCCGAGCGCAATGCGGTGCGTCCCATATTGAGTGTCCGCGTGTCATCATTATTCCTCACAAACAAAGCGGTCACCGGTATACGGTTTCTCCGGTTGCGCATCAAGAGGGCAAGGCGCATAAGTCCCTCGGCTGTCACAGGATTGGCCACAGCCACGAGTTGCCGGGCATACTCACCGGGCCTGCGCTCTCCCTCTGCCTTCATCTCCTCTTCCGTCCGCACCATTCTCAGCCGGGTGGTGGCCTCTTGCGTGGTTATGGTCGAAACAACGCAGCACACCAATATCATAAGCACCGCTCCATTCATCATGTCCTCGCTCAACAATCCGTGTTGGTAGCCAATCATAGTGGCGGCAATCGTAGCGGCTGCCTTGCCCGACGTAAGGCCAAACATTATCTTCCTATCTGTGCCACCCAGACGGAAAACCTTTGCTCCAACCCATGCCGCAACCCATTTCGATGCCATCGCCACAACCACCATGTTGAGTGCAACCCAACCCACGCTCCATCCCTGGAATATGACATGCACATTTATCAGCATTCCAACCCCAATAAGGAAATAGGGTATGAACAGGGCGTTGCCCACAAACTGAATCCTGCCCATCAATCCCGACCTGTCGGGGATAAATCTATTTAGAATCAACCCGGCATAGAACGCTCCAAGAATGGCCTCAAGACCAATGAGCTGGGCAAACATAGATGCCACAAAAACCATAGCCAACACATAGATGAACTGGCTGACCATATCACTGAATTTCCGGAAGAACCATTTTGTAAGCCATCGGAATGAAAACCCCACCACCGCAGCATATATTGCCATCTCCATCATCAAAAGCATAAAACGGTGAAAGTTGAATTCTCCCTCAGCTGCCTCCACCACCCCGGCAAGTGTGAGCAGGGAGAGCATCACCGTGACGATTGTGGCGCATACTGCTATCACTGCGGGCTTGGCATTCTGAAGACCAAATTTGCTGATTATAGGGTAAGATATAAGGGTGTGGGATGAATACATACTGGCAATCAGCACACAAGTGGCCCATGGTGCGCCAAATGAAAGACGCGTGCCAAAAATACCGGCTATTACCGGTATAGCAAAGGTGATGAGTCCGAAGATTATACCTTTCTTAAGATTCTTACGGAGGTGGAACATGTCAATCTCCACTGCGGCAAGAAACATCAGATATAGTATTCCTACCTGTCCGAAAATCTCGAAACTGGCGTCGCGGGCAAGTATATTGAATCCATAAGGCCCCACTATTATACCTGACAATATCAATCCCACAATCTGAGGTATGCCAAGACGCCTGAAGATTATCGGGCACAGCAGGATAATCAACAGCACCAACAAGAAAATGGCTACCGGTTGGGTCAGTGGAAATGATATTAGTGAGGTAAGGAATGTCATCAGATTCTGAATGTCGTTTTAGCGTTTATGTCGGTTTGCCGCTCAACATTTTCTACCGGTATGTCCAATGTCTCGGCTATTTTTGCGCAGATGGCAGGAAGATACGAGCTCTCGTTTCTCTTGCCCCGATGAGGCACGGGAGCCAGATAGGGGGAGTCGGTCTCAAGCAAAATCCTGTCAAGGCCAATCTCCGGAAGAGCATCTCGAAGTGGCTGGGCATTCTTAAAAGTCACAACCCCGTTGATTCCGAACATCGGGTTGCACACAGCTCTGATTTTCTTCACGTCATCAGGGCTGCCGGAGAAACTGTGGAATATCAAGGCAACATCAGGTTTCACCTTGCCGATTACCTCAAGGGTCTCGTCAAGTGCCTCCCGACAATGGATGATGACCGGAAGACCATATTTCTCTGCCATACGCAATTGCCTGGCAAAAGCTTCCATTTGCTCTTTCCGATAGGTCTTGTCCCAATAAAGGTCCATACCCACCTCACCTATTGCCACATAATCTCCCGTCGCCAACTCCTTTTCCATGTCATCCACAATCTTCTCCCAATTCTCATTGATTTCTGTGGGGTGAAGGCCGATGGCTATGGAGGTATTGTCTGGAAATCTGTGGTGAAGCGACTTCATGGCGGCAATAGATGAGGCATCGACATTTGGGAAGACCATATGGCTGACGCCGGCAGAGAGGGCACGTAGCAATGCATCGCCACCACCGTCGGTAAACTCATCCATATATATATGCGTATGCGTATCTGTCATCTTATAGGGAATATAAAGAAAAATCTCAGGGAGTTATTTCTTGCGCCCAACAAGTTTCTCAGCCAGTTTTCTAAACGCCTCTTTCTCCTCTTCACCGAGCGATGTTGAGTTTAGAGCCTTCAATGCCTTTGCAGAGTAATGCCCCACTGCCTTTTTGCATTTCTCATTCATTCCGAGTTTCTCATACAGACGTGTCACTGCCTTCACCCTCATCTCTCCGGCAGGAATCTCATAGGCAGCACGGAGAGCCTTGGCTGTCTCACTGCTCTCTTCAAGCGCAGCAACATATAGATAAGTCTTCTTGGCATTGATGATGTCTCCCCCGATAGGTTTGCCGAAGGTAGTGGAGTCGCCGAAAGTGTCGAGCCAGTCATCCTGGATCTGGAATGCAAGTCCGGTCATAACTCCGAACTCATACATCTTCTCTGCATCCTTATCTGATGCACCACCGATTATGGCTCCAATCTTAACAGCAGCTCCTATCAGCGAGCCGGTCTTACCCTCTATCATCTCAAGATAGTCATCGAGACGAATATTGTCGCTATCCTCGAAATCCATATCAAGACGCTGACCCTCATAAACCTTGATTGCCATTCGGTTGAATGTGTCGAGCACACTGCGCAGCTTTGCGTCTTCCACCTCGGCCACAAGCTGTGTAGCCACTGTCAGCATCGTGTCGCCGGAAAGGATGGCTGTGTTCTCGTCATATTTCTTATGCACCGTAGGGCGTCCGCGGCGCATGTCGCTCTTGTCCATAACGTCATCGTGGAGCAAGGTGAAATTGTGGAACGTCTCTACGCCAATTGCTGGGCGCATCGCCTTTTCATAATCCTTGCCAAAAGCGTCGGCACCCATCAACACCAATACCGGACGGATTCTCTTCCCCCCGGCTGAAAGCGCATATGTTATGGGCTCATAAAGCGAATTTAACTTGCCTTTAGGGAAATCAAGAGTCCTGATTGCACTCTCAATCTCTGCTGAATATTCTGCTATTGTCTTCATTTCCTATAAATTTCTTATAAAACCTTCTACCATTCTTCCCCTTTTCCCTTCTTGCCTTCTTGCCTAATACTCAATAAAGGCCTGATAGATTTCTTCCGGCAAATCTTTGCCGTGGTCAAGCCTCAACACCGTCTTAAACCCTTTGAGAAATCTCACATAGGTGACACTGTCGTCGGCACAAGCTGTCTTAAAAGCCTCTATTTCATTTTTGACGTCTGCCACCTTCATACGCTCTTCGCGTATATGGTCCACATATTCCAGGCCCAACTCATATCCAAGACGCTTGGGATCTGACAGACCTGCCATAAGGTAGATCCTCATTTTGTCGGGCAAATCAAGGTTTGACGAATAATCATCAAACTCACGGCTGAAATACATAAGGCTCGAGTCGTTGTAATGCTCATAGGCATAAGCCACCGCTATTGCGATGGTATCGATATGGGCATCCTTTATCTTACCCAAAGCCCCATCGCAGATGAAGCGTGCCACCGAGTCGGGTGTCACCTTCTCCATCATAAAAGCCACCTTCGATTCGTCGCTGAGCGAATTGAAGTTGGTCGGGAATGGAGGCTCTACAGCTTTAGTCTTACCCCCACAGGCTACAAGGAGAAGCATTCCTGCCGGGCACGCCAATCGCAAAAATCTATGAATGCGTTTCATAAACATTTGGAAATCCTTAAATTTTTGCACAAAATTACAAAATTTTTGGAAAAATTCATTGACATTCGGAATAAAAGCATTAACTTTGCGCCACAAAACAGCTACTGCTGCTTGGAGTGATGCTCGAGTGGCTGAAGAGGCACGCCTGGAAAGCGTGTAAACGCCAAAAGCGTTTCCCGAGTTCGAATCTCGGTCACTCCGCAGTAAATGTGCTGATTATCACCTCCAAATGATAGTCGGCGCATTTTCGTATTGCGAACATCCGGACTACATCGTCTTAAAAAAAAGGCCGTTTTTGATGATTTTTGATGATTGGTGTTGATTCGTGTTGAAATCCACCCGCAAAATACCTGCAAATGGCCGATTGTTTTAGCGATGATCACCACAAGTTTCTACCTTGACACTCGCGCCACAAGACCCGGCGCTGAGGCTCCCCTTAAAGTTTCCATCACAAAGAAAGGGTCAACGTCTTATATCCCCATCGGAATCTCCATTCTCCCATCGCAATGGGACAAGACAGCAAAACGTGTTGTCGGACATCCGAGGAAATCTTTTCTCAATACCTATCTCCAGCAGAAGAAACTCGACATCGATGAGATTGTTCTCTCCATGATGAAAAAGGGTAACTATGCCTCTTTGACAGTTACCCAAATCAAGAAAGAGATCCTTGCGACTCTGAATTCCGAGGAGAAGCCACGAGAAACATTCCTCTCCCAGTTGAAAAAGTATGCGGAAAACTCCAATCCGAGGACGTGCCAACTATATCTCGCTACGATGCGGAGAATGGAGGCTTACCAGAACAATGTCTCAAAACTGACCTTTGAAGACATCACCAAGGAATGGCTTCACGGATTTGACGAGTTCCTAAAAAAGACCTCCCCTGCACAGAATGCGCGTAGCATACATTTCCGCAATATTCGGGCTGTGTTCAATGAGGCACGTAGAAATGGTCTCACCACCAACTATCCTTTTGACAAGGGAAGATTTGAGATTAAGGCTGTGCCAACCCGCAAGAGGGCATTGAAAATAGATTTGCTCCGCAGGGTGTTCAATGCAGAGGTTGAGGACTGGCAGGAGAAATACCGCGATATGTTCAAACTAACCTTTATGCTTATCGGCATAAATTTCGTTGACCTTTTCAATCTTACTGCCGTTGAGGACGGTCGCATTGAGTACCGCAGGGCGAAAACAGGGCGGCAATATTCAATCAAGGTTGAGCCGGAGGCAATGGAACTGATAGAGAAATATGCCGGCAAAAAGAAACTCCTGTACCTTGCCGACAATTCGGGAAACTACCGCATATCATATATGCAGTTGTGCCGTGGATTGAAATCAATTCGTGAGACACTTGGTATTCCGGAACTGACTACCTACTGGGCCCGCCATTCCTGGGCCACGGTGGCGGCAAGTCTTGATATTCCAGTCGGCACTATTGCACAGGCTCTCGGACATGGTGGGAACACAGTCACCTACATTTATATCGATCCCGACCAGAATAAGGTTGACGAGGCCAACCGCAGGGTTCTTGACTGGGTCCTTTATGGAAAGAAATAGATGAGGGTCAAATAGACAAAATATAAAAAGCGTACGCTCCCACGTTTCAATGGCGGGAGCGTATGCTTTCCTTTTGCGGCAGAGTCGCTATCTGTTGTATTGTGGATTGTCGTCAATGTTTCCTATAACCTCCATATCCCATTGGCCTAATGTATGGAAGTCGGCATAGAACCCATACAGATTGGGCTGATACTTAACGACTGCAACCTTATTGTCTTCCAGTAGAACCACATCATCTTCAAATTTTTCCTTTCCGTTCTTGTCAAGACAGCCAGTGGACTGACCGATAGTTTCGGGAATAGCTACTTCCATTCGTGGTATATCTTCATATCCACAGCTGTCTATCCAATCGACGATAACCGTTGGTATATAATTCCCCCTATGATGTGTTGTAGACACTCCATAGCACCACTTTCCATGGTAGGAGAGCCCTCTGAATTTAATTTATCTCATCCTTTATTTCAGTCTTTTTTAGTATCCCTAAAGCTTCGGCCACCGGCGTTGGTTTTGTCTTTTCTTTCATATTGCCTTTAAAGTTTGGCTCATGACAGAACAGAAAGACGGCTGTCATATCACGTCGCCAAACTTTAAAAGACTTGCCTCCGAAGAGAAATTCTTTAGGATATGACAGCCGATGTGGCTTATGTATCGTTGCTGACCGATTATCCCTAAAATTCGATTCTAAAGACAAATGTCTTTATCTTATTTGGCATTACAAAGATAATAAAAAGTAATCAAATGCGCAAATATTTTAGGGCTTATTTCGCTAATAATCAATTATTTTTTAATGCGATTACGGCTTCTAACAATCCACCGATTTCTTGGGCTTCCTCTTTTGTGAATCCCGAAATCTTGATTGTTGGATTGGCTATATCACGAACCTTTATGAGTATGTCGTAGTAAGAATTCGAGTACCCAACTTCTTGTGTGGTGGTCGATGTCGTAGAAGCGGTTGCTCCCCCTACCACTGCGCCAAGAGGACCTGCAACAAGACCTCCCACAACGGCACGTCCAAGCATACTCTTTGTGTTAACTTTTGTTTTGGTCACCCTGGTGCCGTCTTCACTGTAAGTGATTTCTTCTACACCATAGGAGAGAATGTCATCAAATGAATACATCTTTCCCTTGATGAAAATCTGCCTGCTGCCCTGGTGAGCAAATATGGCATCCTCTTTCTCCAGTGTGGGAGTGATTTCTCTGTCAGGCTTCCCATTTTGTTGGATATAAGACTCTCTCCAACTCTCAAAGTCTTGCTTCTTGGCATTGATCTCCATGTCCATTTGATGATAATATTCTTCTTGTTCCTTGCGTGATTTGTTCTGGTAGATTATGTATAAACCATAACCTATGCCAATCGGGAAACACACAATCAGCAGTACGATTGTGATGATGATTTGTTTAGTTGTCATGACATTATCCTTTAGTTGTTTAAGATTTCAGTTGGGAATGGATGCTCACCGGAACCACTTCCAACTGACTATTTTCATTCTGCAACGTTGTTAACGATGCAAAATTACTAAAAATATTCCGAATAATCAAGTTTGCAAGGTGTCGGATTGAAATTAAACACCCGTCAGACATTCATGTGGATATTGTGTTCCCTCAATATGGCATCGCCGGCGAGGTTGTAACTGTCGAGGCCAAAGCCGGTGATCGAGCCTTTGCAGACCGGCGCGAGGAATGACCTGGCCCGCATCTTGCCACGCCTGTAGATGTTGGAGATATGAATCTCCACAACACTTGTCGGAATGGCAGCCACCGCATCTGCAAGGGCTATTGACGTATGGGTGTATGCCCCTCCGTTGAGGATTATGCCGAGGCAGTTCTTGTCATAGCCGGACTCATGAAGCTTGTTTATCAACTCGCCCTCCACGTTGTTCTGGTAATGGCGCACCTCAATCTCAAGAAGATTGTAGCGCTTCCTCATATCCTTCACAACGGACTCGACCGGCTCTTCGCCGAATATCTTGACTTGACGCTTGCCAGTAAGGTTGAGGTTTGGCCCATCGATAATCTGAATATACTTTTTCATTCTAATTTGATGTTGGTCTTTTATAACATTTGCGCTTCCCAAAATCTAACTATCTCCCTCCCGAGATAGAACTTGCGGGCGGAGGTTTTGCGGAAACCGCATTTTATCAGATTCTGTTCCGTGTACTTCTGGAGTGTTCCCCGGTAGATGCCGAGGTGGTTGCAAGTCTCCGTCACGTTGTAGCGTCCGTCTGACTCAACCTTGGGCTTGATGGATGTAATCATTTCGTTGTAGGTATAAATCTTGTTTGCTTTCGTGATGCAAAGTTAGCAAGATATAATCATATCTGCAAATTTATACACTATAAATATCGTTAAATATTTCCATCATTGGCGTTGGCCGGAGAATACATCTTCATGCCGTTGACGTTCTCATGACATTCAAGTATTCCGTCCGCGACCATTTCATCGAGGGCTTTCGGGACGAAATCCCACATGAACTTCTCGATGTCCCGCTCCAGGGCGATGTATGGCACCTTCCGTTCCTCCTTCCTCTCGTTGTAGAGATTGCAGACGGCCTTGTACAGCAGCGGCTGAATACTCTTATCCATTCCCTTTGCTTGTCATTAACCTTTTGAAACTGCCGACTATGCCGGAAATAAAGGTCATGAAGAGGATTATCGCATAAAGCGAAATACCTACGGCTATTATGCCGACAGCTTTGGTGTTGAGCCACAATTTTTCCATGTCTTTCTAATTTAGGATTATTAATCGAAATGGGATAGATAGTACATCCGTGCGTTGATGTGCCAGACAAGGCCTTTGCCGCCTTGCTTCTTGAACCAGGATGCTATCGCACATAGCACCGGCATGAGTCTTGAATGGAGCAAATGGTTCTCAAATCCATAACTTGTGCGGATCTCAATGTCGCCGGCTGTTTCAATCTCACCGAAAGTCTCCTCGATTACCTTCTCCAGTTCCTTGTCGGACGGGTCCTGCTCATAGAGTCGAAGACATTCGAGTATGCTGCAATCTTTTTCCGGCAGGTGTGTCAGAGTGCCGATGAGGTCAAACACGAATAAACTCATCAGTGGGAAATGGCCCTCCTCGGCAAATCCTTTGGGTGCCTGGTTGATGGCGAAGTTATCCATGTCGCAAATGGATATGCCACGGATTCCCAAAAGATCGAATATCCGTATCGCGGCATCTGCCATACTGTCGAAAGGAGTCCCGATGAAATGGGCTGTATAGGCTACATCAAACCCTCTGCCGATATCTTCGGTGAATTGCCTGTAATCCGGAACTGCCACGGAGAGAGTCTGCTGAGGGAAGCACACTGATTCCCCAAGAGCCTTTGCTATGAGCGTAAGATAATGCCGATATGGCTGCTCCTCCTTATCTGCTCGTCTTTTTGATTCCTGCTCGTGAATCTTTCCTGCAAGAATATTGAAATCAGTCATTCGTTGTTCCATTAATTTGTATTTTTGTCTAATAAGAATGCTATGTCTCTGTGGCTTGGCGCAAGTTCCCTGTAATGGGGATCCGCGGATATGACTTTTGCGATGCGGCTGTTGTACCATGTTGTGCACCACTCCTTTTTCAACATCATTTGGGTGTTCCCCGGATTTCCGTGCTTGCGGTATGCACCGACTGACTCCGTAAGGTGTCTTTCATCGATGTCAAGCACCATGCACACATCAAGGTCAACAATTCCGCGCAGATATTGAAATGCGGTGTCAGGGTCATCCTCGCTGAAACAGAAGCCTATGGAAAGACTCTTGTTCTTCGCCCTATGCTGCGTCGTGTTGACCAATGTCTCTCCCCTCGCATACTTGAAATACTCCTCAAACGAGCAAAACCTTGTCACTCTCATTGCCCTTTGAGTTTTGAGATCACCCATTGGGCGAACCTGTCTTGAATGTCGGCGGCCACCTTGTGGTCGAGGTTCAACGCTCCAGTGCCGGTCAGATGTCCCCATCCTCTTACCACAAGGAGACGTTTGCCGTCCAATAAGATCTCCGGGGCGTTATAGGTGTAATCCCTTGCGGAGGCCGGGGTCTTTGCGCCATTAAGGATGTCGGCGAGTTTGTTCATCATTTCATCGGAGTTGTCATAGTCGCTCGCGTTCATAAGGCACATGACGTTATCCGACGACCAGATGAAAACTCCGTCGCTCTTGAATGGCGGTCTGTATATTTCCAATGCTTCCATATCAAATAAACCAACCTAACTCTGCATCTGCAA
The DNA here is from genome assembly GCA_964603335.1 of uncultured Sangeribacter sp. Classification (GTDB taxonomy): domain Bacteria; phylum Bacteroidota; class Bacteroidia; order Bacteroidales; family Muribaculaceae; genus Lepagella. Next base: position 67,150 of record CAZRUR010000005.1, read on the forward strand.
TGTCGCAGATACAAAGTTAGTAAAATATAATTAAATATACGATATAATTCCATTAAAACCAATCCACCACAATGTAGCTGTTGGTCTGGTCGGATGAGGTGAGCCATGATTCAAGGCTCTCGATTATACTTTGCGGAGTATATGACTTGTTGACCGCGTGTTTAATCAGCAAATCCCCGATGATGCCAGGATGGCTTCTGAATACCTCTATGGCATCGCGCAGGTCTTCCCTCGCCACCTCGATATGCTCCGCTGTCTCCACGTCCTCTCCGCTGAAGGAGAACCATCCGCAGCTGTCATAAAGCAATCGGTTGATTACAGGCCGGCAGTGGTTGAGGTGTTCCGTTCCGTATTCTATGCGATATGTCTTCGCGACGTGTGCCTTAATTCCCATT
>CAZRUR010000005.1:67644-69850 GCA_964603335.1 uncultured Sangeribacter sp.
TTCCGTTCCGTATTCTATGCGATATGTCTTCGCGACGTGTGCCTTAATTCCCATTGTTGACTTCTTTTTTAAGTGTTGATAAGAATTTGTTTATATCCTTGATGATGTCGTTCTTCGGCGCGGTCACCTTGCGGTGGGCGCTGAAATACCTTTCTCCGTCAGTGAAACACAATGTATGCACATTGTAGCTGAACGCTTCCCCGACGAAGAACCAGTCCCTCCCGGAACGTGCTGGAGGCACACATTCCATCATGTCCCAATAATCTTCCTCGGTGATTTCCTTGAAAGGCTCAGAGCATAGTTTGTCGATATACTCGTCAAGCATTTTGCTTACGGTGTCGGAGTCGACAACCTCGAATTTGCCGTTGGGATTCCTCTCCCTGATTTCCTCGATGGTTTCACCACCATAGTCGCAGTGAACATTGTCGGTCATTGACGAATAAACCACTCCGTCGAATTCCTTGCTTGTGTCTATCACGTATTTCATAACTTCTCAATTATCTTGAATGAAAATCCATAGTCCGCGAACAGACTGCGGATTTGACTCATGTATTGCTCTCCCGGACATTCCAAGATTACCCGATGTACGGAATCGGGATAATCTCAGTGTCTCAACGCGACCACATATCTTTGGCCGGAGGTGTAAATCGTGTCGTAGGTTATTGTCAGTATATCAGTTTGCGTTGCGGAGTTTGTTGACCCATTCTTTCTGCTCGTCGAATGTCGCGCCGGCTCCTGCGAGGACCCTTGCGGCTCCATAGTAGGAGTTGCCGGTCAACTGACGTTGCCAACATCCGTTGAAACGCGTCCACTTGAAGCCGTTGTGCTTGAGTGCCGATATGACATCGTAGCCGGGTTTCTCATCGTGGAAGATTTGCAGCCGGTCTTCGGAGTAGCATTTAACCACTCGGCCACCCTCAAATTCAATCTCAGCATCTTCTCGCCCTGCTCGTTCCTCGGCTTTCGCCTTGGTTTCGGCGGCTTTCTCGGCAAGTTTCCACACCTTGTGTCGTGCCGTGAAGATTGGCTTGCCTCCCTCAGCCTTGAACCGGTCACCAAGTTCCTTGATGAAATCCATGACTTTTGCGAACAATTCGGGAGACAGACTGCGCGACATCGTTTCAAGCCGTCCCGCAAGATTGCTGACGATGAGGGAGCGGTCATATCCTCTTACCTTGTTGGTGTCTATCTGGAAGATTGTGCCTGCGGACTGGACTATGTCTTTCTTGATGCGGGCCAACGCCTCGTCATCGCGTTGCTCCTGCGGTTTCATTGACTCTTTCAGTGCCTCTGCTCTTTTGAGTTGGCGCTTCCTCCATTCCACAAACTCCATTGCAGCGTTGTCGTATGAGTCAATCGCTTTGCGGTTCTTTGCAGTTGGGAAACGTGCTGGACCGACAATGGCGGCACTCATAATCCGCGAATGTCGGTGGAAGAGGTCGGTTATCTTTGAGCGATAGGCGGCATAGTATTCCTCTCGCATGGATTCCGGCATTTCTACAAGGTCTTTGTTGATCTCTGCCTCGTAGTCTCGAATATACTGCAAGGCTCGTTCCTCCGGCGAGTGGCTTGTGAAGTAGAAGGCATCATAGGCAATTTTAAAGAGGTCTTCAAAATTCCTCTCATACGCCCATTCCTCAACCTCCCACTCCGATAGCATTTTATCATTTTTTGCTACGGCGAGATTTTCTCCAGTAGCCATATTGACGGCCTGGCACACACGGTACGAAGAGAAGCCGGAGCCTACTTGAATCGCATCATAGTTCCATTCCCATGCCCCTTTTTCGGGAGCAGCCACTTGCACTACTTTCTTGACGCGGTGGCAATTCTTTGTTGTCAGTGTTGTTCCCATCAGAATATGTAAATATAAATTTGAACTGATGCGCCATTCTCTCTATCCCAATTGCTCTCCATAGAGGCGAAATGACTAAGTCTGTGATAGCGGACGAAATCTGCTATCCTGCCGAGGTCCTGGATGGTCTGTTCGCCATTGGCGGGTCTGACAACAATGCCATCGAAGCCATCGGCCTCAACAATCTGCTCATTTACAATGTCAAACTTTCTGTGAGGTGTTACAACGACATCCGCATCCGGAGTCTGCGCATCGAGGAACACGATTAGTTCCTCCGCCAATTTCTCAAAGTCTTTTTCCATGATTATAAATCTTATTTGCAGTTGGAGAGAGTGGCAAGTTACGCCACCCTCT
>CAZRUR010000006.1:0-3642 GCA_964603335.1 uncultured Sangeribacter sp.
AAATCACCGATGTTATCAGTCTATTCATTTATTTTTATAACTAACTTTATACGCGATTATTGCATATGTTGCGGAAAGAATCAGGGTGGAGAGCATCAGCGGGAAAAACGCCGGATTCGCCACCTGTCGCTGGAAGGGCCACACAAGGAGCATACACAGCATGGCTGCTATATTAAACCAACTCATGGCCACTGCTCCGGGCCGCAATTTCCGGCTCAACACACACACCGCGAAGATAAGCTGAAGTGGATTCAGCCATAGCAACAAAGCATTCGGCGAAGTCGCCTCATGACTTGATATAAACACTAAAAAGGCACTTAAAGTTCCCGTCAGGCCTAAAATAAGAAACCATATGAAATAAGCCCATCCATATAACTTTCTTTTTTTAAGGCTGATAAGACAGAAAATCAACGTCGGTGCGAAAAGCGCCCAGCACACAAACAGTGGCGTCTGCCACCATGGCGTCGGGGGCAACACCGCTTGGCCGGTGCCTTCATTCAGCACCCTTGTCTCCCTGACGAGCCGGCGCCCGTCGGCAAGCCGTGCGTTGCCTGACTTGTGCATCATCTCCACCGGCACAAACATATCTTCCCTCCCCCGCAGCTGGCGATCAAGACCGCTGCCCAAGGCGAGGTCGATGCCAAACTGATACCACGGGTAATTACGGTGGTAGCTGCGCATCTCGTCGCGGAAGGTGGCGTATGCCATTGTGTCGGGATAGATCACGCGGCTTGTGGTGGCCTTGTCTATCTGGTCGGTGATGCGTGTGGCGCAGTTGTCAAGCACATAGTTGTAGCGATACCGGCGGTTTTCTGGCAACGCATGCGTCTGGAGAAGTGCAAGCAGCCTATGTGCCTCATCCTGTGTGAGGTTCAGGTCTTGCTCCACCACCTTTGAGCCCCTCCCCACATACTCCGGCATAAACCATGCGAATGGATAGCCCACACATAGGTAGTCGGTCTCACCTTTCACGAAGCGGTAGACGAAATTCGGCTCGTTGAAGGAGAACATACCGAAATTCCACACCGAGTCGCGACCCTCGCCGCGCACACGTATCGCCTCATGTCCGCAAAGCTCGTAGATCTCAGGTCCCGGATAGCAAGTTATCAGGCTCACAGTCAGCGAATCATCCTTTGCCGAATCATCAAGATGCGGCAATTGGCGCGGTCGTTGTGCAAAGACGCAAAGGCATGACAACGCCATTGCAACAAAAATTGCAATGGCGCTTACATTTTTTAATACTCGCATGCTTTCGGGTAACGAGGAAACGGTATCACGTCGCGAATGTTCTGCATGCCGGTCACGAAGAGCACAAGACGCTCGAAACCGAGTCCGAATCCGCTGTGAGGCACGGTGCCGTATTTGCGGGTGTCGACATACCAGTCCATGCCGGTGAGTCCGAGTTCCTCTATCCTTGCGGTCAGTTTCTCAAGACTCTCCTCACGCTGGCTGCCGCCGATTATCTCGCCAATCTTCGGGAACAAAACGTCCATTGCACGCACTGTCTTCCCGTCGTCGTTGAGTTTCATATAGAAGGCCTTGATCTCCTTCGGATAGTCGGTGAGGATCACCGGTTTCTTGAAATGCTCCTCCACGAGGTAACGCTCATGCTCGGAGGCAAGGTCTACACCCCAGTAAACCGGGAACTCGAATTTCTTGCCGCTCTCCTCCAGGATCTTGATACCCTCTGTGTAGGGAAGGCGCACGAAGTCGTTCTTCACCACAAAGTGCAGACGGTCGGTAAGTTCCTTGTCGAAATGGTCGTTGAGGAATTGGATATCATCCTTGCAATGCTCAAGGGCATAGTTGATGCAATATTTGATGAATTCCTCAGCGAGGTCCATATTGTCGGCAATCTCGTAGAACGCCATCTCCGGCTCGATCATCCAGAACTCTGAGAGGTGGCGCGGGGTGTTGGAGTTCTCAGCACGGAATGTGGGTCCAAAGGTGTAGATCAGGCCCAAGGCTGTTGCACCGAGCTCACCCTCAAGCTGACCGGAGACAGTCAGTGAGGCGAGTTTGCCAAAGAAGTCCTGGCTGTAGTCGATTGAGCCATCCTCGTTCTTGGGGAGGTCGTTGAGCGGAAGGGTGGTCACCTGGAACTGTGCGCCGGCTCCCTCACAGTCAGAGGCTGTGATCAGTGGAGTGTGGAAATACACAAACCCTTTGTCGTTGAAGAATTTGTGGATGGCATAAGCCAAGGCGTGGCGAATGCGAAGCACAGCCCCGAAGGTGTTGGTGCGCGGACGCAGATGGGCTTTCTCACGCAGGAACTCAAGGGTGTGTCCCTTCTTCTGGAGGGGATAGTCGGAAGGTGCTGTGCCGTAAATCTCAAGGTCTTCAGCCTGCACTTCCACCGACTGACCGGCACCCTGCGAAGCCACAAGCGTGCCCTGCACGTGTATGCTCGACCCGGTGGTGATGGGTTTCAAAGCCTCATCGGGAAATATTGCCAAATCAAAGACTATCTGAAGATTGTTGATGGTGCTTCCGTCGTTGAGTGCCACAAACTGCACATTCTTGTTACCTCGGCGGGTCCTTACCCATCCCTTCACATCAACCTTCGTGCCTGCAAGGCTCTGCCCATCGGCAAGAATCTCTTTAACAGTCTTTCTTCTGATATCTTCCATTGTTCTTTTAGTTTAATTACTCGAAGCTACCCATGCGGAGGAAATTCACCTCTTCCTGGGTGAGGTAACGCCAGCGGCCACGCGGCAGGTTCTTCTTGGTGAGACCGGCGAAATATACGCGGTCGAGCTTCACCACGCGATAGCCGAGATGCTCAAACATGCGGCGCACGATGCGGTTTCTGCCACTGTGGATCTCGATGCCGACCTGGTTGCTGTCGGTCTCGCTGACATAGCTGATGGCATCGGCATGTATCTCACCGTCCTCAAGCTCGATGCCGTCGGCAAGACGCTGCATATCCTCCTCGGTGATATCCTTGTCGGTCCACACCTGATAGATCTTCTTCTTCACAAACTTCGGGTGTGTCAGTTTGCTGGCGAGGTCTCCGTCGTTGGTGAGCAGGAGCACGCCGGTGGTGTTGCGGTCAAGACGGCCCACCGGATAGATTCTCTCCTGGCATGCGTTCTTCACGAGGTCGAGCACTGTGAGGCGTCCGTTGGGATCATCGCTGGTTGTCACGCAATCTTTTGGCTTATTAAGAAGCACATAGCACTTGCGCTCCGGAGTCACCACCTTGCCATCATATTCCACCACGTCATCGCGTGTGATCTTGGTGCCGAGTTCGGTGACAACCTCACCGTTCACCTTCACAAGACCATTCGTGATATATTCGTCAGCCTCGCGGCGTGAGCAGATGCCGGCGTTTGCCATATATTTGTTCAGACGGATCTGTTCGTTCGGATCGATATCCTCTAATACGTAGTCAATCTGCTTGGGGCGCGGAGTGAACTTCATATTGTTCTGCTTGCGATAGCCGTTCTGATTATTGTTGTAGCGGTTGTTATATCCGCCCTGGTTGTTGCGGTTGTTGTAGCCACCCTGACGGTTCTGCTGGTAGCCGCCCTGACGGTTCTGGTTGTAGCCGCCCTGGTTGTTGCGCTGCTGATAGCCGCCCTGACGGTTTTGGTTGTAGCCGCCCTGGTTGTTGCGCTGCTGGTAGCCCCCCTGGCGGTC
>CAZRUR010000006.1:3742-66048 GCA_964603335.1 uncultured Sangeribacter sp.
GGTTTTGGTTGTAGCCGCCCTGGTTGTTGCGCTGCTGGTAGCCCCCCTGGCGGTCTTGGTTGTAGCCGCCCTGGTTGTTGCGCTGCTGGTAGCCCCCCTGGCGGTCCTGGTTGTAGCCGCCCTGGTTGTTGCGCTGCTGGTAGCCCCCCTGGTTGTTGCGGTTGTTGTAGCCTCCCTGACGGTTCTGGTTGTAGCCTCCCTGGCGGTTGTTGCCATAGGTGTTGCGCTGCTGGTAGCCGCCCTGACGTGGCTGATAGCCACCCTGGCGTGGCTGGTAACCCTCAGTTGTAGACTGATAGTTCTCGCCGCTCTGCTCCGACTTCTCAGTGTCGCCATCGGCAGAAAGCTGCTGATAGCTCTGCTGATGGTAGTTGTTGCGGTCGTAATGGTTGTTGTAGTTGCTGCGGTTGTAACCACCCTGGCGGTTCTGGTAGCCATACTGACGTGGCTGATACCCCTGGCGGTCACCATAGCTGCGCTGTGTGCCATCGCTCTGGTGAGGATGCTCATCATTGGGATAGTTTACTTTCTCGTAACGGTTTTCTGTTTCCCCGTTTTCTGCATTGCCCATGCTCGGAGCGGCTCCGATCCTCGGGCGTTTTGGTTTCTTTTCAGCTTCCATTTAATTTTTAAATTTTCTCAAACTGCCTCATAATCATCACGACATGAGACTTTTCGATTCGATTTTTGTTGTTATAATATGAGTTTTTTGGTGTTATGTTAATTCCTACTTTGCATAGGTCTTACAATCAAGACGCAAAATTAAGCAAAAAAACACAAAAGACCAAAGAATCTTGACTAAAGTTCTTTGGTCTTAACAATTGTGCAGTTTATTTCAGATTGTCGATGCCGGCAGAGATTTCACGGAAAATGTCGTCTACATTACCGCTGCCGTTTATCTGCAGGTATTTGTTTTGTTTCTTATAATGGTCTTTGAGTAGAGAAGTCTGGTTGTGATATACTTGCAGGCGCTTCTTGATGGTCTCCAAATTGTCATCAGCCCTACCAGTTTCCTTACCCCGGTTGAGCATACGCTGAATCAATTCCTCTTCCGGCACTTCAAGACCGACAACGGCATGTAGCTCAGTGCCTCGTTTTTTCAGCAATTCATTTAGCGCCTCAGCCTGCGGAATTGTGCGTGGGAAACCATCGAAGATCACTCCCTTCTTTTCCTTGGCTTCTTTCTCCAAGACATCGTCAAGGATGCTGATCATCAATTCATCTGGAATTAGCTGACCTTCGTCGATATATTGCTTTGCAATCTTTCCAAGTTCTGTCTCATTCTTAATATGTTCGCGAAGCACCTCTCCAGTTGAGATGTGGTGAAGTCCATAGTTGTCTATGAGTTTTGCGCTCTGAGTGCCTTTACCACTACCAGGGGCGCCAAATAACACAAGATTAAGCATAATTGTCTAAATTTATGAGTATTGAAAATATTCCTAATCCACTACTGCGTAGATGTCTTTTAGGTTGCGGACTTTACCATCAAGGTCAAGACCGTAGCCAATGATGAATTTTGGAGGTATCTCGAAAGCCACATAGTCTGGTTTGAAACCTGTCTTTGAGCTTTCCGGCTTGTGAAGGAGCGTGACAAAGCGTATGGAGTTCGGATTGCGCTTCTTGAGGTCTGCAATCATCTGCACCGCTGTCAACCCGGTGTCTACTATATCCTCTATGATGACAACATCTCTTCCATCGATATCTTCAGCGAGACCGATGAGTTGTTTCACGCTTCCGCTGCTGCTCATGCCGTCATAACTCTTATAGCGCACAAACAAGATGGGAGCGTCATTAAGCTCCGCCTCCCTTATTAGGTCTGCCGCAAAGATGAATGCTCCGTTAAGAACACATATAAACAACGGTTTCTTCCCTTCAAGGTCTTTATGAAGCTCAGTAGCTATCCTTTTAACCTGCTGCTGAATCTCTTCCCTCTTGAGATACGGCACAAAAGTAAGGCCGTCGACTATTACTTTATCCTCCATTTTCGGTGTTTATCTATTTAACCACAAAATTACCACCAAAAATTAAAATAAACAAATAAATATAGGCCAAAGAATTTTCGCTTCTTTGGTCTATAACAATTTTTAGCCTATCCCCCTTTCCTTGCCATTCATTGCCCACCTTGTCTACAAAGCCACTTTCTTACCATTTACAATGTAGATACCTTTGGGGAGGGCATGCAGCTCTGCAGATGTGATTCTTTCTGCCACCTTGATGCCGGTGAGGGTATAGACAGTCTTCAATGCTGTCTCTTCCTCGATGTTGTTTACACCTGTGAAAGATGCTTCATCAACTATTTTATATTCTGAGGGCGAGCCAGAAGGAACAGAAAGATAGAATGAGTTGGCGTCGATATAGTCGATGTCGGAGGTGATGAAGCCAAGACTTCCATCCTCGCATACGCCAAGCACCCTCATTGTGTCGGCATCATATTCCACTCGGTTGATATGTCCGCCTATGCTGCAGTTGAAATAAACACCTTTCACGTCGCTATTGACAGTGACACTCTCGGCATCTCCTCCAATGTTGAGACGATTGTCGGAAGAGGTCTCACCCTCGCATTTTATAATTACAGGAGTATCCTTAGGCACAACACCAGTCACCTCCTTAAGTGTCACCTGGCCGTAGCCACTCACCTTATCCACAACATATACCTTTACATCTGGCGAATAGTTTGAGAAAGGGAATGAACCATAGAGTGGGCAATAAAGACCGGTATAAAGACCGGCAGTGGCATTCACTGTTGGCTTAGCTCCGAAATAATTGTCGCTATCAGCATCCACCGGCAGGATATACCATTTTCTGTAGTCGCCACGACAGCTGGTTGACATTTGACCTAATTCTAGACTTGTAACGCTGACTTGGTCACCGAGATATCTGATCGCTCCATCATATTCGCCATATGCCATATATATTTTTTGACCGTCCGACGAACCGTTTTGAACTAATGTCACATAATGTCCGATAATTTCATATAGACTTGTACCCTGTGCTGCGATATTATATTCTGAGCCTACCGGCTGGATATATAATATTGAGGCGGCATCACTGCTTACACGCTCGAAATTTTTATCGAGGCATATGGCCTGAAGATCTGCTGTGGTGGATGAAATATTAATCTTTCCACGATTGTCAACAAGAGATATATACCGTTTGGTGACATAATTCTCCACACGATAATATCCTGCTCCATCCAGGTCAGCCATCATTGTGGAAGCGGCACAAAGACCAAGCGAGAGTAAAAGTATTTTCTTCATATTATGATTGTTTACATAAGAATCAGTCACATCAAAGAGCGACATAGCATCTTTAATGTGACTGATATTATTAACGATAGTTTAACGTGAAATATTTCACGGGTCAACTATTAATCCTGAGCGATGGCGATAGCCACACGGTTCTGCACTGGATCTGGATAAGGCTGCTCTTCAGCCTCGTCCATGCTCTTCACTGTCATGCGGTCGGTGGAGATGCCATACTGAGTGCGGAGTGCGTTGGCAACAGCCTCTGCACGCTTAGCAGCAAGACGAAGGTTGAGTGCAAGTGAGCCAGTGCCCTTGTCAGCATAACCGGTGATGGTTACCTTTGCATTCGGGTTTGCCTTCAAGAAGTCGGCGATAGCGGCTACCTTTGTCATCTCTGAAGAAGAGATGTTGGTGGTGTTGATCTTGAAGAATACGTCACGACGGATAACCTGTGCCTCTTTCTTCTCAACCGGTGCTGGAGCCGGAACCTCTACTACCTTCTCAACTACTCTCTCGATAATCTTAGGCTCTGCTACTGGAGGCTCAATCACGCGAGTAATAGTCTCTGAACGGGGACCGAAGAAGTACTTAACGCCAACGAGTGCGTTGATATACCAGTCGAGGTTGCTGCCTACCTTTGAGTTGTAGTTGTCGTCAACATTGTTAGCCATGAGCTCAAGACCAAGCTGCCAACGCTCTGCAATGTTGAAGTTGATGTCAAAGCCAAACTGCATGAGGAAACGAGCCTTTGTGCCGTCCCAAAGATTGCCGAGGGCAGGAGCACCATCATAGAGTGTAGGATAAGCCTTGGCTACATCCTGAGCCTCATCGTTGTTGAAACCGATGTTAAGACCGATACCGGCGAAAACGTCAACCTCTACAAGACGGTTGGGGTTGAAACCACCGATAAGGTTTGTCATGTCGACAACAGCGTCTACTGCTGGTGCTACATAGTTCCATTTCCACTTATACTGACCGCCGGTTGGCTTGTCGAGGGCTGCCTTGCTCTGCCATGAGTTTACATTGAGACGCATGCCGATGTAAGGATTGAACTTATAGCCAAGGGCTATCTGGGCGTTGGGGCTGAGAAGACGACCGAATGGTGCCTCACCAACTGTCTCCTGTGCACCGATCTGGAGCTGACCATACCAGTGAGGGAAGAAGGTATATTCTGTGACTGTCTCCTGAGCATTGGCAGCACATACACCGCCAAGAAGGATAGTAGCCGACAAAAGAATCTTTTTGAAATTCATATTGTGATATCTTTTTTGGGTTCTTTAATATAGTTTCCAAGATTGTCGCGGACTTCCGTCCGGAGACTGAGTCCGGACAATCATTTCACTTTTTCTACACACTAAATTATTTTACCTTGATATAGTAGGTCATTGTAGAAGTGCGGCCACGATAGTCGAGCGACTGGTAGAAGATCTGGTATGTCTTGCCACTTTCGAGAGCTGCTGTGTTGAGACCAATTATCTGCTGTCTGCCGTCGAGGATTGTGTTGAGGTCGTTGCCAGCCTGGCTGTTGAGGGCTGCTGTTGCAACGTCATCGCCTGCCTTTGTGATGGCTACATACTTCTTGAATGAAGGAACAATGAGCTCGAAGTTGTGAGAAGTCATGAACAACTGGATAGCACCCTTTTTAACATATGTCGGGTCGCTTGCAACAGATGAGAGGTGATGGATTCCACCGTCATTACCTTCATAACCCATGAGTAGTACCTGGAAGAATGAGGTGTCACCACCGAGGATACTGTTGATTCTCTCTGCGAATGAGTCATAGAGGTCAACAAGGCTTTGGAGTGCAGAACCCAATGAACCGCTGAGCTCAGCGTCGACTTTGCTCTGGATAGAAGCGAGTGAGTCATATACCTTAGCCTGAACGCCCTCGAGTTGGTCATTGATCTGGTCAACAATCTTGGCAATCTGAGACTGGAGCTGTGAGTCAATCTGAGTCTTAAGGCTGTTATCGCCTTCGCCGGTAAGCATATCCTGGATAGCAGACTCGATAGCATCTACCAATGGTTTAAGAGCTGTGGCATTGGCATCGTCCACATCAGTACCATTATATCCAAGTGTCACCTTTGCATTGTCTCCAAGGACACCGATGACATCAGAAGTTGCTACAGGATTTCCATCGGCATCTATAGTAGCTTTATAAACGGGAAGTCCTGCAAGGTTGATTGTAACCTTATCCATATCGACAGTAACCTGTACACCTGAGAGGTCGATTGTAATATCGTCAACACTAACATCCTTAAAGCCGAAGTCAAGATGATCGTGGAGATAATTGAACACATACTCAATTCTTTCCTTGAGTGAGCCTATAACCGGGAGTCTCTTATCTGTATCAATTCCGAGATCCGTAGAATAACTCAGCGGCTTGAATGAAGCAACGGCGAGATCATAACCAGAGAGAACTGATCTTGTGATGGTTTCTCCATCAGAAGAAAGTGTTGTGCCTACTACTGAATCAACGGAAACACCGTCAACCACTGGCTCTGTCCAAGAAACCTTGGCTGCATATGCCGGAACCTTGCCATCAAGCTGGCTGTAGATAGCCTGTGCAAGTTGCGCAATTGTTTCTTTACCTGGAGTCTTGATAATATTCTTGAATGCACTCTTAAGTTGAGAATCAAACTCAAACTTGGTTGCCTCGATAAGAGCCTCAGCATCTTCTCCTGTCTCTTCTGCCGATTTAACCTCTGCCTCGTAGAAACCATTGCCTGAACGGGTATAGCCGAGATACAATACCTTGTCACTTTCCTGAGCAGTGAAGCCTAATGGAAGAGCCTCACCGTTTGACTTAACAAGCTCAACATTCTGTCCGTTGAAATTAACATCCGTAGGGTTAATGGTCAAGTAAAGGTTACCGAGAGTTGGAAGAGCCTTATAACCTGTCTTCAGGTCAAGAACTGTTCCTTCATATGGAAGGGCAATGCCTTCTGTTCCAAACACAGCTGTGTTTTGAACGCCTTCATATGTGCCGCCTCCGTCAGGGAATTTTACATCACGCTCAACGTCAGCATAATAGCCTACAAGCATATTAGACTCAAGACCGATAGGAAGATTGAGTGTGCCGAATACTGGATTGTATGTCTGCTCTACGATAAGGCTTGTAATCTGGCTTGTGCGGATAAGTGCATAACGTGCGAAAAGCTCATTGAGCTGATCAAATGTAACGTCGAAATGCCTCTGCAATTCTGCCAACTCATATTCCTGCACCTTGGCAGCCTCCTCCAAGTCTACGATGCGTGAGCCATTCTCACCTATCTTCTCATCAATGTAAGCCTTGTCGTAATAGTTCTCAAAAAGGTTGTTTACCTCATATCTTACAGCGTCAAGACCTTTCTGAAGATCTTCCTGGGTTACATAGTTTGCCTCTATGTCATCGAGTCTGTTAAGAATACCATTTATACGGTCTTCATAAACTGCCTTGATTCTGGCATCAAGAGAAGAACCCTCTATAGGCTCCCCAAGGAAAGCACGGATTGCAGCAATCTGATCCGAGAAATCTTTCTGATCCTCAAGGACTTTATTCTGGAAGTCCTGCTCGTGATCAGTACAAGAAGTGAATGTGCCGACTCCACCGGTAGCCAATGCCAGCAACAGCAAGCCGTTGAAAAATTTTCTATTCATTCCTTTTAAATTTAGTTAATTGATATTGTTTATTTGTTTCTCTTTTGCAAATCATTAATTAAGCCAGCATAACATACTGACAGCAAGAGCGCTTTACAGCTTATGTGAGACAAAGAAGCAGAAACCCAAGGTCTGTAGAAACCTACTCTGCCAATGAATTTGGCTGCAAAGTTAAGACTCTTTATAATATGAAACAAATTTTTGGCAAAAAATATTAATGAAAAGTGAATTTTAACTAAAAAACGGAACTTTTTTTTCCCCCCCCAATTTTCAGCCACTTACATTTCCACCTCCAAATGTTAATTTAACATTTCCACCCTCTTTATCGTTACTACAGGATGCCGCAACAGCAATATAATAAGGTGTAAGGGATTTGCGTTTATAAGTTATGAACCGATTTGCTTTACTCCTATATATATTGGCTGTCATATCCTTTGCAGGCTGCAAGTCGGCGAAGCTCAGCGATGCTGACGACGCCCTGCAACGTGGCGAGTATTTCGATGCCCAGCAGACATACCGCAAGGTCTATAACAAACTCACCAAACGTGAAGACCGCCCACTGCGTGGTGAGATTGCCTTCAAGATGGGGGAATGCTACACCAAGCTCAACATGTTTGCCCGCGCCTCAGCATCCTATCAGAATGCCATCCGTTACCAATATCCCGACTCCATGGCTTACCTGTATCTCGGTAAGGCACTCCAGGGGGAGGGGAAATATCCCCAGGCCATCAACGCATACGCCACCTTCCTTGAATACAGCCCTGATGACCTGCAGGCTAAGGAGGCTATAGAGGGGTGCAATATGGCAATCGCGGCGAAAAACAAACCCAAGACACGATATGTGGTGAAGAACGCCAAAATTTTTAACACTAAACGCGCTGACTTCGCCCCGATGTATCTTGACAAGACCTACGACCAGCTCTTCTTCACCACTACCAATGAAAAGGTTACCGGCACCAACAAGTCGGAGATCACCGGCATGAAGAAGGGCGACATATATTTCAGTAAGAAAAACGAGCGTGGCCAATGGCAGACTCCAGAGCCGGTGGAAGGGGAACTGAACAGCGATGCCGATGAGGGAATAATCTCCTTTTCTCCCGACGGGCAGACCATGTATCTCACCAAGGCTCGGCGCAGTGAGACCTCCAACACATCTGTGGAGATATACACCTCCCGGCGTAGCGACGCCACATGGAGCGCACCGCAGAAATTTGAGATTACCGCTGACACCATCTCCGCAGTGGGTCATCCGGCAGTGTCGGCAGACGGACGTTGGCTGTATTTCACCTCCGACATGCCGGGTGGCTATGGCGGTCTTGACATATGGCGCATAGCAATCAATGAGCGTGCCGGCACACTCGAGAATATGGGTCCCCAGATAAATACACCAGGGAATGAGTCATTCCCTTATTCCCGCACTGACTCCTTATTATATTTCTCTTCTGACGGACATCCCGGATTTGGAGGACTCGACATCTTCAGGGCAAAGCTCAACAGCACCGGTGATTATTGGAGCGTGGAGAACATGGGGCTGCCGATGAACAGCAGCGGTGACGATTTCGGAATCACCTTCGGGCCCGGCGAGACGGGTTTCTTATCCTCAAACCGTGGCGATGCCAAGGGGTATGACCATATTTTTAGTTTCAAGTTGCCCGACATACACATCACCATCTCGGGATGGGTGCTCGACAAGGATGAGGAACCGGTGCCGAACGCCATCATCCGCATTGTGGGGGATGATGGCAGCAACCAGAAAGAGGTGGCGCGTGATGACGGCAGTTTCAAATTCAACCTTGACAGAGGTGTGAAATACGTGATGAAAGCCGGCGCACCAGGTTATCTCAATGTTAAACAGGAGTTTGAGAGCGATGATGCCGAGGAAGATGCCGACTATGGCATCGACTTTATCCTTGCTGCCATCAACAAGCCTCAGGTTGTGGAGAATATATTCTATGATTTCGATAAGGCCACGCTGCGCGACGAGTCAAAGGCAGCCCTCGACGAGATGGCGCAGATGCTGCGTGAGAATCCCAATGTCACAATCGAGATGGGGGCGCACACCGACCGCAAGGGGAGTGATGATTACAATATGGCATTGTCGGAGCGCAGGGCGCAGAGCGTTATTGATTACTTGATAGCGGCAGGGATAGACGCCGACCGACTGTCGCCGAAAGGGTATGGAGAAAGTGTGCCAAAGACTGTTACGAAGCGCATCGCCAGGGAGTACCCACAGTTTGAGGAAGGAACTGTGCTGACAGAGGAGTTTATAGAGAACTTGTCGCCCGAAGACCAGGAGGCTGCCGACCAGATCAACCGCCGCACCGAATTTCAGGTGCTTTCAATCGACTACGAGATGTTTTAGAAGAATGTATATGAGATTTTGAAGTCTATGACAGGATAGACCGGAAGGGCCTTGATTAGCTTAAGGTAATCGCCTACTTTGCCGCGCACATTCACAAGGTCTTTGGTCATATTGACCCCATCGTGGGCTATAATGTCAGGGGCACCTCCCCAGAACATGACGCCAGCCTCGACTCCCACATTCCAACGCTTGGCAGCATCAAGGGCTCCCGAGTATCCAAATCCCACATATGGCTTGAATCGGTTGACAAATGCCTTGGCACTTACCGATCCGTCGGAAGACGGCTCCATATAATATGACTCGCCATTCTTATAGTCGCCGACATGTATGCCTAACCTTCCGTAATGACGCAGACGTTCTTGAATATCGCGAACCTCCTCTGGCGACATATAGGTGTCAGCCCCTATATAGACATCATATATCTCAGCATCAGTAAGTCCTGTAAAATAGTTATAGAGACGGTTGTATACATTTAGTCCGACAAGGGTAGGCATCTCTTCGCGGTCATTCCTTGTGGTGGCAGCGACTTTGCTCCCTATATAGAATCCTGCCGTGAAATGCCAGTGACGATTATTCTGGAATGGGAATACGTCCACCAACAATTTGAAATTGCATAAGTTGGGCTTGCTGATCATCTTTACCCTATTGTCCATCTCCAGCCCAGTCATCTTATACACCAATTCCTGTACCTCAGAAAAATTATCGCTCGGAAGTCCGTCAGTGCCGAAAGTGGTGAGGTCAAAATTCATCGGCACCTTAAACGTAGGAAACCACTCCACGCCAGCACGAAGTCGCGCCCATCGTGTCACAGGTGTCGCCAACTCCAATCCGAGTCCACCGGTGCCGATAGTGAAGGCAACGTCAAGGTTGTCTGCCACATCATGATCCTTACACCATTTGCTAAGCTGTGCATCAGCAGGGATAGAAATGCCCGTAAGCAATATCAGCAAGTATATAATTTTCTTCATAATCCGAATTTGGTTATAGCGTTGCGGCAACGATGACGCAACAACTTTGCAAAATTAGTCATTTTTTGGGAAATGACTATAACTGCAGGCAACAAAACACACTCTAACGCATTTTAAACGCATAATCCAACTTTCAAATTGCATATCCCATAAATAATTATATTATAAATATAATACAAAAGTTAAGATATGTTAAATATAAAAATATTTTTATGTTGTTTAGCATATTTTGAAAATTATTTTGTAATTTTGCATCGAGTTTTTCATGGTATTAGATTTTAAGGTTAACAGAAGATTGGTTGTCGGGATGACAATCAATTTTTTTATGTCCTCAATAAAACCATCAATTAATATGAATAAGCTGATTATCACGATATCTTTGGTCTTAGTCACCATCTCGGCTTTCGCCGCATCTTTCTCCCCTCAGGTAATCAAGATATATGACGAGGAGGAGCTCGACCAACTCCTGGAGGATGGGGTAGAGATCCTGCGCCGCAGAGGAGACATCCTGCTCTGTCTCGTGCCTATAGAATCTGACGATGAGATTGTCATCCCCAACAGCAGCCGAAAGGTGAAGGCACGCAAACCGAAGTCAACACGCTCAGCAGGTAAGAATCAAGACATCAGGGATTTTGCCGGACTAATCACCCCTACCCTCAACACAGCAGTCTACAATTATGACGCTGCCGACATTCTCACCGGGAAAGGGTTTGACCAACCATTCACTGGGAAAGGGATTGTGGTAGGGATCTGCGATATCGGCTTCGACCCACTCCACCCCACTTTCCTTGACGAGAATGGGAAGTCGAGGGTGAAGCGTGTTACCCAATACAAAGAGCGTGAGGGATTTAGACTACAAATTGAAGGTGACGACCAGTATAGAGACTGGGTAACCGACAATGCCGAGAAATTCCATGCCACACACGTCTGTGGCATACTCGCGGGCAATGGTGCCGGGTCACCTTACGCTGGAATTGCCCGCGATGCCGACATAGTGGTCTCTACATCCACCCTCACCGACGTGGGACTCCTCTGCGGTGTGGAAGACATCATCGACTATGCCAAGGAGGTGGGGAAACCTGCCGTCATAAACCTCTCTGTGGGGAGCTACACCGGCGCTCACGACGGCACATCCCTTTTCTCACAATATCTCGACTTGTGTGCCGACGATGCCATCATTGTGCTTTCAGCCGGTAATGAGGGTAACCGCACAAATACATTATCTTACACATTCACAGAGGATAAGGATAACGTTGGATTTCGTCTTGGCAACGCTGCCTGGGACCAATGCGACATGTATGGCATCACCGACATTTGGGGTTATGATGACTCCCCACTTACTGTGGAGCTCTCTATCTTTGACGACGAGAACCATGAGATAATATACACATATCCCCCGTGCACCCTTGACGACTATGACAGCATAACGCTCACTTGGGACCCGGAGAATCCCGACGTGGAGGGTTGCCCACTATCAGGTTATGTCTATGTCACTGAGGGCATTGACCCAGAGAATGGGCAACGCCAATTGGCTTTGATGTATGACTATGAGTCGCCGGAGAAGACCACCGGAGGCTGGGCACGATACGTCTTGGCTGTAAACGTCAAGGGAGACCCCGGCAACAGCATAGATGTCTTTGCCGACGGCACCTACACACGCCTTATGCAACTCTCCGGGAATCCCCTCCCCAACACCGCAATGTCTATCAGCGACCTTGCCTGCGGCTACCGCGTGCTGAGCGTCGGCATGTATGCCAACCCCTCACCCGCAACTGTGGCATACAGCAGTTACGGCACCCTCCACGACGGAAGGATGCTACCCAACACCGTAGCCCCGGGATACTCCCTAATCTCCTCATTAAGCCGTCAATACCTTGCCGTAAACCCCGAAACAAAACACATCACCACCAACAACGAAAACACCGAAAACAACAAAAACACAGAAAACACAACCCCCTGGATCTCAGAGGGCGGCACATCCATGGCATCTCCTTACGTGGCTGGTTTTATCGCCACATGGCTTGAGGCTTTCCCCTCGCTGACCTTCGAGGATATCAAAAGCGCAATCCTCAGCACTAACCATACCGACATCCCGGATGCCGACAACCCTCACAACGCCAACGGTTGGTTTGACCCTAAGGATGCCCTTATCAGATTGATTCATAACTCGGGAGTGGTGTTGGCAAAAGAAAATCCCCGGAAAATAAATCCCGAGGACGATATCATAGTCTATTCCTATTCCGGAATGATCCTCTACAGAGGGAAAGCCCAGAACTGTACGCTCCCTCTGAAAGCCACCCAAAACATTGTCAGGGTATTAGGGAAATGATTATCAGCCAATCTTGATGGTCTCAATAGCACGACGGATGCGGGCTATAACCTCATCCTTTGGCATAAGCTCCGTGATGTCGAACATATGCGGACCGCGACATGCGCCCACCACTGCCAAGCGGAAGGCATTCATAACATTCCCAAGGTGATAACCCTTCTCTGCAATCCAGTCAAGCACAATCTTCTCAGCGTTGGCGGAGGTCATGTCGTCTATCCCCTCAAGCACCCCGATAAGCTCCTCCATAATGGCTGGAGTCTCAGCGCTCCAACGTTTCTTGACATCCTTCTCGGCATAAGAGGTGGGAGCCACGAAGAAGAAGTCACCCTGGGTCCAGAGGTCGGGAATCAGGTCGGCACGACCCTTCACCATACCGACTGCCTTTGCAACATAATCCATATCAGGATTCTCAACGCCATGCTCCTTGAGCACAGGGAGGAAGAGCTCAGCAAGTGCCTGATTTTCTTTCATTCCAAGATACTCATGGTTGAACCATATACCCTTCTTATAGTCGAACTTGGCGCCGCTCTTTGAGCAATGGGCAAAGGAGAACTTGCGGATAAGGTCGTCCATCGACATCAACTCACTGTCATCGCCGGGATTCCATCCGAGCAACGCGAGGAAGTTCACCACAGCCTCCGGCAGATAACCCTTCTCACGATAGCCTGAGGAGATCTCGCCCGTAGCCGGATCTTTCCATTCCAACAGAAACACCGGGAAACCGAGTTTGTCGCCATCGCGCTTTGAGAGTTTGCCATTGCCTACCGGCTTCAGCAGCAGCGGAAGATGCACAAACTGCGGCATCGTGTCGGTCCAGCCGAATGCCTCATAGAGAAGCACATGCAGCGGGGCTGACGGCAGCCATTCCTCACCACGGATCACGTGGCTCACCTCCATCAGATGGTCGTCGACGATGTTGGCAAGATGATAGGTGGGGAGTCCATCGGCACTCTTATACAGCACCTTATCGTCGAGGATATTGCTGTTGATGGTGACCTCGCCACGGATAAGGTCGTTGACCTTCACGTCGCGGTCTGGTTCAATCTTGAAACGGACCACATACTGCTCACCGTCGGCAATGCGGCGTGCCACCTCATCTTCCGGCATAGTCAGAGAATTGCGCATCCCTCCGCGGGTATGGGCGTCATATTGGAAATTAGGTATGTTCTGACGTGCCTCCTCGAGTTCCTCGGGAGTGTCGAAAGCGATGTAAGCCTTCCCATTATTGAGCAGCAGGTCTATATGCTCCTTATATATCTCCTTGCGCTCACTCTGCTTGTAGGGGCCATAGTTGCCACCCTCGCGCACACCCTCATCAAAAGATATGCCAAGCCAATGAAGGGCATCGTTGATATATTCCTCAGCACCAGGCACAAAACGGCGACTGTCGGTATCCTCAATGCGGAGAATCATGTCGCCGCCATTCTGACGGGCAAAGATATAATTATAGAGGGCAGTGCGCACACCGCCGATGTGAAGTGGTCCCGTCGGCGACGGCGCGAACCTTACTCTTACCTTGCGTTCCATTATTGTTGTCGAGTTTTATGTAGTTTAAATTCTGCTATTTCAGCCCCTTGAGCCTTACTTGGATTGAGGGCTTCAGGAAAAGCTTGACGATATTCCAGTCGTCAAGGTTCATGAATTTCTCCACCGTCAGGCGCGCCGTGAGGTCATTGCTCTCGGGCGAGGCACTGTAAGCCACTGTCGGAAAAGGAATCATCTCCTTTATCTCCTTCATCGTTGTCTGCGAGCCTTTCGGGATGTCGAAAAACTCCTCCAGTTTCGGAGCCCTGAAGAATTTCGAGGCATCGATGGGGTGTAGCTTCTCATCAGTGAAGGTGATCTGGCTGTCTTCAGCCTGAGATTCATCACCCACAGTGTAGACAGCCATCGTCACCACGCCATCCTTCTTGGTTTGAAGGAGTTTCAGTTCCAGAGTGCTGACCGGAGTAAGCTGTACCTTCATATAATCCGGCGTGCATTTCTCAATCCACGACAATCCTCCCATGGCATTGGTGGCCTTATAGATGCTGTCTGCATCCAGATAGTCGAGCATATCGAGGCGCGTGGTGCGCTTCAACAGCTCAAGAGCCGGGATGTCAAGATAGGTGAACGCCTCCCGCGCGGTGGTTATCCTGCGGTCTTGCGTTTTCTCACCGTCGTCAGATGTCGCCGCTTGCGCCATGGCCACCGACGGCATTGCCACCGCCATCATCCACAACACCAACACCGACAAAATCCGACGGCATATGGTCCTATTTCTTTTTGTTATAGAATATCTCATAATTTCCATTGTATTCCGGTTTCTTACTGTTTTTCGATCCGCTCTTCTCCTTCTTCACCTTCTCTCCCTCCTTTTTGCCTTTCTTTGCCTTATCACCTAAAAGGAGTGTCTTCTTTTCAGTCTTGCCTTTCTTCTCCGATTTCTTTTCAGAACGGCGGCCACGCCCGGCACCCTTGGCGAAATCGTCAGCGCTATCACTGCGTTTCTTACGCTTCGCTTTTCGGTCGTGAGCCTCACGAGCATAGTCACGGTCGGTGGCAAACTCCGGGCGAATGGTAGTGCCGAAGAAATCCACATTCTTCAAGGCATTGATCACCTTCTGCGCATCCCCCTTGCGCACATCAAACAGGGTGTATCCCGGCAGCAGGTCAATCCTACCGATATCCGGCTTACTTCCAACCACATTCCTATTGATGAGCTCCATAAGATTGCCGGGGAAGAATCCCTGGCCCTTGCCTACATTCACCATCAGGCGTTCATAGCCATCCTCAGCCTGCCGGCGGTCTTTGTCGCGGTTGCCATCACGTTTACCCTCACGCTTGCGGTCCTTGCCACGCTCCGACTTGTCGGCAGCATTGAGGTCGATATCGGGCATATTCTGATAGTAGGCGAGCAGACGGTTGAATTCCAACGACAAGAGGCGTTTAAGCAAATCCTCCTCCGAAAGCCATTCCAATTTCTTGCGAACTCCCGGCATATACTTGTTGATCTCCTCCTCATTCACCTGCACACGCTCAAGGTTGTCGGCAAGATGATAAAGCTGTTTCTCAATGATATGCTCCGGAGTAGGCACTTTCTTATACTCGAAAGTCTTGCCCAATTTCTTCTCAATCTCACGAAGCTTTCCCTTCTCCCTTGAATGAATAATAGCCACTGACACACCGGTTTTGTTGGCACGTCCCGTACGTCCCGAGCGGTGGGTATAGACAGCGGTGTCTTCCGGCAGACCATAGTTGATGACGTGGGTAAGGTCGTCCACATCAAGGCCACGGGCAGCGACATCGGTGGCGACAAGAAGCTGGGTGACGTGGTCGCGGAATTTCTTCATCGCGAGGTCGCGCTGCGCCTGAGAGAGGTCGCCATGCAGACAGTCGGCGTTATAGCCGTCGGCTATAAGTTTGTCGGCAATCTCCTGGGTCTCTTTCCTTGTGCGGCAGAAGATGATGCCGTAGATGTCGGGGTTATTGTCCGCGACACGCTTAAGGGCAAGATACTTATCGTGTGCCTTCACCATATAATATATGTGGCGCACATTCTTTGCTCCCTCGTTCTTATTGCCGGCAACAAACTCCACCGGGTCGTGCATAAACTCCTTTGAGATCTCTGCAATCTCTTTCGGCATGGTGGCTGAGAACATCAGCATCTTCCTCTCTTCCGGCACATGGGAAAGAATCTCCTTGATGTCATCGAGGAAACCCATGTTGAGCATCTCGTCAGCCTCATCAAGGATTACTGTATGCACGTCAGTCAGTTTCACCTCTTCCCTCTTTATGAGGTCGATAAGACGTCCCGGAGTGGCTACAATCACCTGCACGCCGTTGCGCAGGGAGCGTATCTGGCTCTCGATGCTGGAGCCGCCATACACTGGAAGTATCTTCAGATTGTCGATATATCGAGAGAAATCGGCCAAGTCGCCGGCAATCTGTAGGCAGAGCTCACGGGTTGGGGCTATGATTAGCGCCTGGGGCACACGTCGGTCGGTATCTATTCTTTGAAGCACAGGCAATCCGAAAGCGGCTGTCTTGCCCGTGCCGGTCTGTGCCAGGCCCACCACGTCGCCCTCTTTTTCCAGAAGGTGCGGAATCACCATTTCCTGTATGGGCATTGGGGTTACAAAACCCATCTCCCCGATGGCTTGCAGCAACCGGGGGTCTATTCCGAGGTCTTCAAATGTCCTCGTCTCTTTATTCTCATCCATAGTAATTTTCTACGTTAGTCGCAAAGATTTCTCTTTGCTTTTCGCCAATTTTCTGCAAAATTACAAAAAATCCATATATAGAGAAACACATTTCTTGCGTGTTCCGTTGATAAATTATATCTTTGTAGAAAATTCATCTATATGAATACATCTAACATTATGAAACGAATACCTCTATTTATAGCATTGATGCTACCAGCGTTGGGATGGATGACACAGGATGCGCTGGGATGCACAAACCTTATCGCCGGACCAAAAGCTACCGTCGACGGGTCTGTGTTTGTAACTTATGCCGCTGACTCACATAACCTTTATGGTATGCTGACCCACACACCCGCTGCCGACCATCCCAAAGGAGCTATGAGGAAAGTGATCGAATGGGACACCAACAAACCACTCGGCGAAATTCCACAACCGGCCCATACCTATAACGTCGTTGGCAATATCAACGAGCATCAGGTGGCAATAGGCGAAAGCACCTGGGGAGGCCATAACGAACTGGTTGACACCACCGGCAACTCCATAATCGACTACGGCTCACTTATCCAGATAGCCCTTGAACGCTCCAAGACAGCCCGCGAGGCAATCCGGGTGATGACCGACCTCGTCGACAAATATGGCTACGCCAGCAGCGGAGAGTCATTCTCTATTGCCGACAAAAACGAGGTGTGGGTGCTTGAGATGATTGGCAAAGGAGCAGAGAAGGGAGCAGTATGGATTGCTGTGAGAATACCCGACAACGCCATCTCCGGACACGCCAACGAACCTCGCATCCGGAAAGTCGACTATAAGGACAAGGACAACGTGCTCTATAGCAAAGACATGATCTCCTTTGCCCGCAAGCGGGGATATTTCAATGGCAAGGATGAGGACTTCTCTTTCGCCGATGCCTACAGCACACACGATGCGGGCACACGCCGTGGCTGCGACGGGCGAGTGTGGAGCTTCTTCCGCCGCTACAACCCTGATGCCGACAAGTATTTCGCATGGGTGAACAACGATGGCGACGAGCCGATGCCTCTATACGTGATTCCCGACAGAAAACTGACTGTCAAGGACATGCAGGATAGTATGCGCGACCATTTCGAGGGCACCCCTTATGAGATGACCTCCGATATAGGTGCCGGTCCCTACCACGTGCCTTACCGCTGGCGGCCGATGGAGTTTGAGGTTGACGGCAAGACCTACACCAACGAGAGAGCAATCGCCACCCAGCAGACTGGCTGGAGTTTTGTGAGCCAGAGCCGTGCCGACATGCCCGACCCAGTGGGTGGTGTGCTATGGTTTGGTACTGACGACACCAACACCACCGTCTACATGCCTATCTATTGCAGCGTGACGGAAGTGCCGGAGCAACTTGGCGAAGGTGACGTCAACACCTTCGATTTCAATTCTAATTTCTGGATGAACACCTGGGTTGCAAACCAGGCTTATGAGCGCTACGACCGTATGATTCCCGACATCCGCAAGGTGCAGAACAGACTTGAGGACAACTACCGTGACTCGCGCCCAGAAGTGGAGAAGGAACTCGTGGCATTATACACTGCCGGCAACACAGACGCTCTGCGCGACAAGGTGAACGCCGAGAGCAAAGCCATCGCAAAGGAGGCTACCGACTCCTATCGCGACCTCGCCCAGTATCTGCTCGTGAAATTCATGGACGGCAACCAGAAGAAGACCGACGAGAACGGCAACTTCCTCAAATCAAAATATGGCTTGCCTCTCTATCCGGATTTCCCGGGCTACGACAAGCGTTATTATGAGAATATCGTCAAGGAAACCGGCGACCATTTCCGAGTGAAGTAGTTGCGGCATCCCTGCCGCAACAGCTACGCTGTCATGCAACGCCGAAAACCATCAAATGGTTAAAGATTTTTAACTGTTAAAATTTGTAGGTAGAGTTTAAAAGAATTAACTTTGCGCCCGAAATAAAACAAGGGCGCAAAGTGTGCCTGTCAGGGTCTTTTAAGGCTGTCGTTCATTAGGGCTTCATTGCCCCGGATTGAAGGCAGAACTAAAAGATTCCCTTCTTTTTAATCTTTTTGCTAAACAATTAAATCTAAACCAGATATGGCTACTTATCTCACCCAGGAAGGGTATGACAAAAAAATGAAGGAGCTTTCAGAATTGGAGGCTCAGCGTCCGCTGATTAAGCAAGCTATAGCAGAGGCACGCGATAAAGGTGACTTGTCGGAAAACGCAGAATATGATGCTGCCAAAGAAGCGCAGGGAATGCTTGAGATGAAGATTTCCAAAATTAAGGATCTCATCGCATCTGCACGTATCATCGACGACAGCAAACTCAACACTGAAGTGATTCAACTTCTCAACAAGGTTACAATCAAGAATCTCAAGAACAATATGACTGTGACCTACACTATCGTCACAGAAAATGAGGCAAACCTCCGCGAGGGTAAGATCTCTTCCGCCACTCCCATTGCCCAGGGTCTTCTCGGGCATAAGGTCGGCGACAAGGTACAGGTGCAGGCCCCGGTGGGTATGCTTGAGTTTGAGGTGCTTAAAATTGAAATCTGATGACCATTTTCTCTAAAATAATCGCAGGAGATATCCCTTGCTATAAGATTGCGGAAGACGATAAGTTTTTCGCTTTCCTCGACATCAACCCGGTGAACTGGGGTCATACACTGGTGGTTCCCAAACAGGAGACTGACTATATCTTCGACATTGACGATGAGCAGATTGGCGAGATGATGGTCTTTGCCAAGAAGGTTGCGGTTGCCATCAAGAAAGCAATTCCTTGCCGAAAAGTCGGAATGGCTGTGCTCGGTCTGGAGGTGCCGCATGCCCATATCCACCTTATCCCGCTCCAGAATGAGGGTGACATGGATTTCCGCCATAAAGTGGAGGATGCAACTCCTGAAAAAATGCAGGAAATTGCTGCAAAAATCAGTTCCCAATTCTAAAAAAATTGAATCGATATTTCTCTTGAATTTATATTTCAAGATTTCTCAAGGTAAAACAAGATGCCTCAAGGTTTATCATGCCAAATCATGATTTATCTTGAGGCATCCTGTTTTTAATTTGCTGTTTCCGCGCATTTATATTACCTTTGTGCAAATTATTCACAATCCGTCATGAACAACAGTTTCCTGAACATCACCCTACTCTCCCTAGCAATCCTTTACGCTGACAACACAACAGCATACGCCTCAACCCGCGACACTCTCGACCTCGCCGGGAAATGGCAATACTGGCTTCACGGTGCCCCGGCTTCAATAGCAAGTGAGGGCTCCCTATCCCTCCCCGGCACTCTCGACACAAACCATGTAGGCATCCCGGTGGAGAAATCTGACAACACCTCGCAATTGTCGCGGCGCTACACTTTCTCTGGCGACGTCACTTACTCCAAAGAAGTGGAGATCCCAACCAATTGGGCTGGCAAAGACATAGAGCTATATATAGAAAGGAGTAGGCCATCATCTGTGAGCGTTGACGGCAATTTAATAGGCACATCCTCCCTCCTATCCTCTGCTCAGAAATATAACCTCTCCCAGGCGCTCACCCCCGGGAAACACACCATTGAGATCACCGTAAACAACGCTGACTCCATACCCCTCGCAATCCGCAACAACTCCCACGCATGCACTGAGTCGACCCAGACCAATTGGAACGGCATCATCGGAAAGCTGCATCTTGAGGCCCGCAACCGCCAGCACATAGCCTCGGCAATCCCTTTCCCTAAAACTGACATTGGGGGTTATCAGATTGACGTGACTCTTGCCAATCCCACAACTGATGTGCTCAACATTACCGCTGACATTGACGGACATAACATCGCTAAAACAGTCAATCCCGGCGACTCAACGCTATCGTTGTTCCTCCCCCTCCCTGTCAACCATACAAAATGGAGCGAGTGGACACCATCCCTCGACAACCTTTCCCTCACTCTCGCCGACAACAATGGAACGGCCATCGACAACATCGACATAACCACAGCCTACCGCAATTTCACGTCGAAAGATGGAAAGCTGCTGATCAATGGTGACCCGTTGTTCCTGCGAGGAAGGCATGACGCCTGTGTGTTCCCAATCACGGCTCACGTCCCTATGGACCTTGAGACGTGGCGCGGATATTTCAAGACCATTAAGCGTTACGGACTGAACCACGTCCGTTTCCACTCTTGGTGTCCACCAGAGGCTTGCTTCCAGGCTGCCGATGAGGCCGGAGTATATCTCCAGCCAGAACTGCCAATATGGGGCGAGCTCGACAACAGTCTGACAACCCTCACAAACTTCCTCCATAAAGATATGGAAGGCATTGTGAATGAATATTCTGCCCACCCATCGTTTGTGATGTTTGCAATCGGAAACGAGCTTTGGGGCGACATTGAGCTGATGCGCACATTCATCGACGATGCACGTGAGATGAACCCAAATCTTCTCGCCACTTTCGGCTCCAACATCTATCTCGGCTGGAATGGACACATCGACGGTGAGGACTTCCTCGTGACATGTCGTGTGGGAGGTGGCGACGGCTTCTCTACCCATGCCCGCGCATCTTTCTCCTTTGCTGATGCCGACAACGGTGGCATCATGAACAGCACCTACCCCAACTCAGAGATGACTTTCACTAACGCCATCGCAAAGTCTGCAGTGCCGGTGATCGGACACGAGACTGGACAATACCAGTTCTATCCCGACTTTGGAAGCATCAACAAATATGACAACGCTGTGCTTCGCCCCGACAACCTTGAGGAATTTGAGAGACGCGCCCACGAGGCTGGCACTCTGAGAAAGAATGCCGACTATTATCGTGCCGTCGGTGCCTGGGCAACAAAACTTTATCTTGCCGACATGGAGATGAACCTTCGCACTCCCGGCATGGGTGGGTTCCAACTCCTTGACCTTCAGGATTACCCCGGACAAGGCACTGCCCTCGTTGGTATCCTCGACCCATTCATGGATTCCAAGGGATTCATAACGCCGGAGGATTGGAGACAGTCGTGCGACGAGGTGACCTTCCTCGCTGAACTCTCCGGATTCTGCTTCTCTTCCGGAGACAAAACAACCGCCAAGATTAAGGTTGCCAACTTCAGCAATAAGAATCTGTCTGACAAGGGCATCAAGTGGGCGACGCCTTACGATTCCGGACAATTGCTGATTCCTGATGGGAAAGGATTGCTCGACATCGGCGAGATTGACCTCTCTTTCCCAGAGCTAAAGCATCCACGAAAAATTGAGCTCACGCTCACCTCAACCGATGGGACAATCTCCAACAGCTACGACCTGTGGGTGTTCCCATCAGAGAAGAAGGATGTTAAGAACGTCTTTGTAACCAAAAGCCTTGACGAGGCGCTCAAACTACTCCGGGAAGGGAAACGTGTGATTCTCACTCCAGACACGGCTACGGTGAAAGACGCTGTGCTCGGACCTCTGTTCCAGACTGACTACTGGAACTACCGCATGTTCCGCACCATCTGCGAGAATGTAAACAAAGAGCCTTCACCGGGCACCATGGGGCTGCTTATCAACGACTCACACCCTGCCCTGAAAGATTACCCAACCTCATATCATACCGACTGGCAATGGTTTCCAGTGGTCAGCAACTCCTACCCCCTTGTCATTGACCGTCTGCCCCAGGATTTCGACCCGGTGATTGAGGTGATTGACAATGTGGAGCGCAACTATCGCCTTGCCCTGATGCTCGAGTGCAACGTGGGGAAAGGGAAACTGATGATTCTCAATGCCGACATGGATAAAGCTTCAGAGCATCCGGAGGGTGAATGGCTCCTGCAATCTGTCAAGGAGTATATGGCGTCGAAAGAATGCAAGCCAAAGCTCACACTCTCAGAGCAGCAACTCAGAAACCTGCTCACCAAGCCATCATCCGCCCGCGTCATCAAGGAGATACGCAACGAATCATATTTCCATTAACAAATTGGAGATTCCACAATTTTCATCTTTCATTTTCCATATTTCAATTCACATTTTGTATTTTACATTTATTTTGCATACCTTTGCGAATATTTCGAAGTGATTAATCAAAATCAGTCATGACAATCAACGAGACACAAGACGAGATAATCGATGAATTCGGGGGTCTTACCGACTGGATGGACCGCTACGCATATATCATAGACCTCGGCAACACCTTGCCCGAATTCCCTGAGGCTGAGAAGACTCCACAAAACCTTATCGAGGGATGCCAAAGCCGGGTGTGGATCACAGCACATCGCAATGATGACGGCACTATCCACTTCCAGGCTGACTCCGACGCTATGATTGTGAAAGGGATTGTGGCTCTCCTCATGAGAGTGCTCAACAACCATACCCCCGACGAGATTCTTAATGCCGACCTCTATTTCATCGACAAAATCGGATTGAAGGAGCACCTCTCCCCCACACGCAGCAATGGGCTCGTGGCGATGGTGAAGCAAATCCATAACTACGCCCTCGCCTTCAAGATGCTTGATGACAAAAAGTGATTCAAGATCCCATCTTGTCAAAATGACAAATTGACATTATGACATCTTGACACCCCCAAAAAGAAACTAAAACTAACCACTTAAAACCAATACATCATGTTTAAAAACCAACCGGCGGGACTGTATGTCTTATCGCTTGCCAACACCGGCGAGCGTTTCGGCTACTACACCATGCTCGCCATCTTCCTGCTCTTCCTGCAGGCAAAATTCGGCTTTGACTCCACTGTGTCGGGTCAGATCTATGCCGGATTCCTCGCGTTAGTCTATTTCATGCCGCTCGTGGGCGGTTGGGTAGCCGACAAATGGAGCTTCTCCAAATGTGTCGTAACCGGCATTGTTGTGATGTTCCTCGGATACCTTGTGATGGCTATCCCTACTGACATCCGTTCAAACACATCACTTTGCCTACTCGTCGGAGCCCTCGTGCTTATTGCCTGTGGCACCGGCCTTTTCAAGGGTAATCTCCAGGTAATGGTAGGCGACCTCTACAACGCACCCAAATATGCTGGTCAGCGAGACGCCGCTTTCTCCCTTTTCTATATGGCTATCAACGTGGGCTCTATGTTCGCCCCAATGACTGCCACTGCAATGTGTAACATGGCGATGAAGGCTCAGAATCTCACATATGTGGCTTCTCTTCCTGCTCTCTGCAACGTTTACCTTGACAATGGCGGCAATGCTGCAGAACTCACCCAGATTGCTACTGATAATGGAATGACTGTCGGTAGCGACGTCGCTGCTTTTGCAACTCAATATATCTCAACACTCTCCACCGGATATAGCTATGCTTTCGGCGTGGCTTGTGTCTCTCTCGTGGTCAGCTTCCTCATCTATTTCCTCGGCCGCCGCACATTCGCTCACATCATCACCGACAAGAAGTCTGCCAAATCAGCTGCCGCCGCTGCCGCAGGTCCCGAACTCACTGCCGAACAGACAAAACAGCGCGTTGTGGCTCTTCTCCTTGTCTTCGCAGTGGTTATCTTCTTCTGGATGGTATTCCACCAGAATGGCGCAACACTCACTGAGTTTGCCAAGAGCTGCACATCTCCAGAATCATACGGCTGGACCCGCATCGGTTTCAATGTCTGGGCTCTTCTCTCAATTGCCGTTGGCATGTATGCTCTCTTCAACCTCTTCCAGTCAAAAGGCACAACAAGCCGCGTGATTTCTGTTGCCATCCTCGTCGCAGTTGCCGCCGCTCTATGGTATTTCTACAGCGCAACTCCCAACCCGGTGGCAGGTATCCAGCCTCAGCAGTATCAGCAGTTCAATCCATTCTATGTGGTGGCTCTTACCCCGGTTTCTCTTGCCCTCTTCGGCTGGCTCGCCAAGAAACAGAAAGAGCCTTCTGCTCCGCGCAAGATTGGATACGGCATGGCGATGGCAGGCGTTGCTTACGCCGTCATGATGATCGGCTCTTTTGCAATTGCCGGCACTTCCGCAAGCGTTTCTCCCAACTTGCTGATATCCACCTATCTCCTCCTTACATTCGCTGAGCTTCTCCTCTCGCCGATGGGCATCTCATTCGTCAGCAAGGTGGCTCCTCCAAAGTTGAAGGGTTCTATGATGGGCGGTTGGTTTGCCGCTACTGCTATCGGCAACTACCTCGTGTCTATCCCGATGCTCCTCTGGGGCAAGATTCCCGTTTGGACTCTCTGGTGCATCCTTATCGTGATCTGTCTCATCTCTGCTATCTTCATCTTCTCTATCATGAAGAAACTTGAGGCTGCCACTTCCGACACTCCGGCTCCAGCAGCTGCCGCCGATGCTCTCGAGAACGTGGAAGACGATGCAATCTAAGATAATTTAACCTTAGATAAGACGCTATCTAATATAATTACTTTAGATAAAGAGCATCCGGTTAGAATAAAACCGGGTGTTTCTTTGTTATTATCTATATAACCCTATTCGTACCCATGAATAATTTCAATTTTTATTCTCCCACAGAATTTGTTTTCGGGAGGGCAACTCAAAAGGAAGTTGGAAAATACGTAACAAAATATGGCGGCACAAAGGTGCTCCTCGTTTATGGCGGTCAATCTGCTGAGAAAAGCGGTCTTATTAAGGAGGTGACGGATTCCCTTGATGAAGCCGGCATCAAATATTGCATTCTCAAAGGGATTCAACCTAACCCTACCGACGACCGTGTGTATGAGGGAATAGCCCTCGCAAAAAAGGAGAATGTTGACTTTATGCTTGCCGTGGGTGGCGGCTCTGTTATCGACACTGCCAAGGGAATAGCTCTCGGGGCATTATATGGCGGTGATTTCTGGGATTTCTACAGCGGAAAGGAGACACCAATGGCAGCACTCCCGGTAGGCGTTGTCCTTACCATCCCGGCTGCCGGAAGCGAGGGCAGCGGAAACACTGTCATCACAAAGAAGGAGGGACTAATCAAGATCTCTGTCGGCTCTCCCCTGCTGCGTCCGAAGTTCTCCATCATGAACCCGGAGCTCACAATGACTCTTCCTTGGTTTCAGACTGCCTGCGGAATCACCGACATGCTTTGCCACATCTTCGAGAGATATTTCTCCAACACAACGGCACAACTTGTCAACGCCTATTCTGAGGCTATCATGCGAGACATTATGGACCAGGCCCTTACTCTCAAGATTGATGGCACCAACTATGATGCCCGCGCCGACATCATGTGGGCTGGCACAATAGCACACAACGGTCTTTGCGGTGTAGGTAAGGAGGAAGACTGGGCAACCCATCGCATAGAGCATGAGGTGTCGGCAATCTACAACGTGGCACATGGAGCAGGTCTCGCCTGTATCGCGCCCGCCTGGATGACTTTCGTGGCAAAACGTAATCCGGATATGATATGGAGATTCGCCATCAACGTGATGAGCGTAAATCCCGATGGTCTTGACACTGACCATATCATTGAGGAAGGGATCAGCCTGCTGAAAGATTTCTACCACGACCTGGGATTGACAACATCCCTTCGCGAGCTTGTGGGCACAGAACCTAATATTGACGCCATGGTTAAGAGCCTGGAGAGAAACATGGGCAAGACTCTTGGTTTCTACGTGCCGCTTTCTATGGACGACTGCCGCGAAATCTACCGCCTCGCCCTGTAATTTAGTTTAAAGTTTACGGGTTACAGGTTACAGAGCCAGAACCCGCAACCTGTAACCTATAACCTTTTACCCTATGATTGAAATACAGAATTTTATAAAGATATATCAACGAAGTTTCAGAGAGAACTGGGATCTCCCGGCTCTCTCTGAGTTCGGCAAAAACATCGACCTCACTTATGGCAAGCTTGCCGAAAACATAGCAAAGACTCACCTCCTGTTTGAATCAATTGGTATCAAACCCGGCGACAAGATTGCCCTTTGCGGCAAAGACTCTGCCGCCTGGGTAGGTGTATTCATGTCTACTGTCACCTATGGTGCTGTGATTGTGCCTATCTTGTCTGATTTCAATCCAATCGACATTACCCATATCGTCAACCACTCCGAGGCTCAGCTCCTGATTATCTCAGACGCCATTTGGGAACATATAGAACCTGAGGCGCTGCTCACGGTGAAAGGAGTGATGAGTCTGGAGACAAAGAATGTGCTTCATGAGGCTTCCGGCGTGGAGATGATGCGCCACATCAGGCTGCTCAAACGTCGCTTTAATAAACGCTATCCCGACGGTTTCTCTCGCACTGACATAAATTATGTAGACCGTGACAACAATGAGGTTGCGGAAATAAACTATACATCTGGCACCACAGGATTCTCGAAGGGCGTTATGCTCACCGGGGAGAATCTTGCCGGAAACGTATGTTTTGGAATGCATTCAAAACTTCACTATCGTGAGTCTCGATGTCTTGCATTCCTACCCCTCGCCCATGCCTATGGATGCGCTTTCGATATGCTGACTCCCCTCGCCGTAGGATCACATATAACCCTCCTTGGCAAGACTCCATCTCCACGTGTGCTTCTGAAGGCGCTTGCTGAGGTGAAACCAAACCTTGTGATCTGCGTGCCTCTCATCCTGGAGAAAATTTATAAGAACCAGATTCTTCCAATGATTTCCAAGAGCACCATGAGATGGACCCTCGCCATTCCTTTCCTCGACACGCTCATCTACTCCAAGATTTGCAAGAAACTCATCGATGCCTTCGGTGGCGAATTTGAGGAGGTGATTGTAGGCGGCGCACCTCTCAACCACGAGGTGGAGGAATTCTTATATAAGATAAAATTCCCCTTCACTGTTGGCTACGGCATGACGGAATGCGGGCCTCTGATCTCCTACACTCCATGGCGCGAGTTTATCCCCGGTTCTTCCGGCAGGACACTTCCCATCATGGAATCAAAGGTTGACTCCACCGACCCAGAGAATGTGCCGGGTGAGATCTGCGTGCGCGGCGTCAACAGGATGAAGGGATATTACAAGAATCCGGAGGCCACTGAGGCTGTAATTGATGAGGAAGGTTGGCTCCATACTGGAGATATGGGCACCCACACCCCCGATGGCACAATATTTATACGTGGACGCTACAAGACAATGCTTCTATCTGCTTCGGGTCAAAACATTTATCCAGAGGAGATTGAGGCCAAGCTCAACAATATGCCTTATGTGTCGGAGAGTCTGGTGGTGGAACGTGACGGAAAGCTTGTGGCTCTCGTCTATCCCGATTACGACACCATTGATAAGAATGGCTTGCTGATCACCAATATAGACCCCACAATGGAGAACATCCGCAAGGAACTCAACAAGATAGTGGCGCCATATGAGCAGATAGCCAAGATTGTGCTTATGCCAAACGAATTCGAGAAAACACCTAAACGAAGCATCAAGCGCTTCCTCTATACCCGGTAACCTAAAAACATTTGCAAATTTCAGAAATTTGTTGTAGTTTTGTGGCGTTTTTGTTACGAAATGTTAAAATTTTATCAAATCGCCTTATTTGTGCTTCTGCTCCTTTCATCCTGCGGAAGCAAGTCAACACCAAAAGATGCTGACTCTGTGGTGTTTTACTCCCCAGTCGCTCACCATTATCATGCCGACAACGATATCGCCATGACGGTGCGCAGCATCGTTGATGCCCTTAAGGTTGGGGAGCCCCTCAACTCCACGGAATATGATTTCAATGGCGTGTTGACCGATGGACAGGGTTCACCAATCTATACAGATGTGCAGGGCGCCCCCGGTCTTTGGGTCGTTGACATTATCGACAAGACAAATGCCACAATAAAAAACGTGTATCTTGGCGACTTGCTCCCGGATGACCTTCAATCGTATCTTCTGCAAAGCCTGCGGTTGGACGATAAGCAACCGGTTGACTTCTCTTTCCCCGAGTCGGAAGATGACGATGAAACCGATATAGAGATCTACGATTTCGGCGGCGGTTACTTGCGTTTTGAGACCCGCTCCGGAATTGCCCCCAACGGTCTTGAGGGGCCTCTTCTCACAATAGTGATGAGCACTGAATTGCCTTCCGGAATCATTGTTGCCGACTCAACGGCCGACGGAAAACAAACAACCGCGTTGGCTCAAAGCGCGGCAAAGCCATAAGCTGCACGTCTGCCTTACGGTCTTCAAGTGTGTTCTCTGCATTTCCAACCTTCTTTCCACATTCCTCCAGCGCATCCCTTACCACTGTAAGGGCCTTATGCGGCGTATTGTTGTCTTGCGACAGATGACAAAGGAAGATATGGCTCAATTTCGGATTGATTATCTCTTTCAGGAATGCTGCAGTATGAGTGTTGTCCATGTGTCCGAACTCTGTCTGGATGCGTGCCTTCAGATATTCCGGATATTTTCCCATCTTAAGCATATAAAGGTCGTAGTTGGCCTCTATCACAAGGTAATTGGCGCGGCTCATATAGTGGCGCGCACGCTCCGTCACTGCCCCAAGGTCGGTGGCAAGCACAAAATTGCGGTTATCGTAAGTTATTGAGAATCCCATATTGTCGCTCCCATCGTGAGGCACCTCAAAGGCTGTTATCTCAAAATCACAAATCTTGAAGGGTATCTCCTTGAATATGGGGGTGTGATAGTCCTTTAGCCTTTTGGATATGCTGTGGCGACGCAGCGTGCCGGTAAGTACGCGGTTGGTGCAGAACACCTTTATATGCTTATTGTTGCGCACAAGAGTATAGACATATTTCACATGGTCAGAGTGGTCGTGGGTCAGAAGCACAGCCTTCACATTCCTTATGTCTATGCCATTGGCTTTCAACATCGAAGCCACATCATCTGGCTTTACACCGGCATCAATCAAAATCCCGCCATTCTTGGTGCCCAGATAGCAGCAGTTGCCGCTCGACCCGGAACCCATCGACAGATAATAGAGCAAATGGTCTGGATTATCAGGCTCCTTTGCCGGCTGCTTTATTTCTGCCGAGGCATACACATTCCTCCGGATGGGCTTCGGCTCATCGTCCCATTCCTCAAAAGGAAGTGTCATCTGCCCCTCAAATGAGATTCTTCGTCGTGACATAGCATTGAATTTTTTGATTTTTGATTGTTGATAACTGCAATTTTAAGTCGTATGATTCAATTTCTTATCATTCTATATCCATCGTTTAGGGATGGGAATATATTAGAAATATTGCCGGCCGCTTGTTGTAGTCATATTTTGCATTTTTCCATTTTGACGCCGGCATGGTTGTGATGCTCTCTGTTTCCGGGTCTGTAATGTCGCAAGCCACACATACAAGTGTGTCACCACGCAATGTCTTGGCAAGACTTTCCACCATCCGGTTGTTGCGGTAAGGGGTCTCTATGAATATCTGGGTCATGTCTTGCCTTCGCGATATGTTTTCCAAGTCCCTGAGTTTCTTCTCCCTCTCTTTCTCTTCTACCGGGAGATATCCGTTGAAAGCAAATCCCTGGCCGTTAAATCCGGATGCCATCAAAGCCATCAGTATGCTCGAGGGACCAACCATCGGGATTACCCGCAATCCTTCCCGCTGGGCTATGCTCACCGGCAATGCCCCGGGGTCGGCAACTGCCGGACACCCTGCCTCGCTCATTACTCCCATTGGTTCGCCCTGTCGGAGCGGCTCAAGATAGCTGCTCACCTGCTTCAGGTCGGTATGGCGGTTCAACTCATAAAAAGTTACCGCACCGATGTCAAAACCAGGGTCACAACGCTTGAGAAAACGACGGGCTGTCCGCACATTCTCTACTATGAAATGGCGGATTTGCTTCAAGATTTCTGTATTCCCTGATGGCAATGTGTCGTGTAAGGGCGCGTTGCTGATGGTTACGGGAATGAGATAAAGGGCTACTTTTACTTCCATGCACACAAAACTAATAAAAAATTTACTATTTTTGCAGAAAAATCAGAAAATAATGACATTACCGTCAGATTTTATTGAAATGATGAGGTCTTTGCTCGGCAAAGACACCGACGATTTCCTGCTTGCCATGCAGAATCCGCCGGTGTGCGCGGTACGTCTCAACAGCCGGAAGCAGGGCGCAACTTTCCCCGACGCTGTCCCCGTCAAATGGTGTGAAACCGGACTGTATCTGCCCCAAAGACCCATATTCACCCTTGACCCACTTCTGCATGCCGGCGCCTACTACGTGCAGGACGCCTCCTCTATGATTTATCGGGAGGTAACTTCACGTTTACTCAACGTCCTTGGCAATGGTGAGGCCAAGCCTCCTGTCTGCGTATTAGACATGTGCGCAGCCCCGGGAGGTAAGACCACTGCCATCATCGACGCCATTCCCGACGGGTCGAAGGTTGTGACAAATGAGTATGTTGCCAAAAGAGCCGCAATACTTCGCGAGAATCTGACAAAGTGGGGATACCCAAATGTCATTGTCACGAATCGCGACACCTCTTTCTTCAGCAATTCCGGCAATCAATTTGACATCGTGGCTGTCGACGCACCATGTTCCGGTGAGGGGATGATGCGCAAGGATGAGGATGCCCTGGCTCAATGGTCGCCTAAATTAATCAACGATTGCGCGATGCTTCAGCGTGAAATTCTTGCAAACGCCGCTCAATGTGTGAAACCCGGTGGATTCCTTATATATTCCACTTGCACTTTCAATCATATTGAGAATGAGGAAAATGCTCAATACATTTGTGATGAGTTGAATCTTGAGCCTTTCAATCCAGACTTCCCGGAAGAATGGGGCATACCACGCGGAATCAACACCAATCTCCCCGTCTACCGCTTTATGCCTCATAAGACCCGGGGCGAGGGCTTGTTCCTGGCTGTGTTCAGAAAACCTGGAGAATGGTCTCCGTCACATATCCCGGCTTCAATCAATCAATCCAACAATAACAGACAAAATCACCCTAAGGGCAGCAATAGGAATTTATCTGTCAAGGGCAAGATTGAGGATGTCCCTGAGATTGAGGAGATTTTGTCGGTTCATTTTGACCGCAGCAAATATCCGGAGGCGTACTTATCAAAAGAACAGGCGATATCTTATCTAAGGAGAGAGGCTATAACGCTTTCCCCCGATGTTCCAAAGGGAATAGTAATCGTAACCTATAAGGGACTCCCTCTTGGCGCAACCAAAAATATCGGCTCACGTGCCAACAACCTTTATCCCAAGAATTGGAGAATTAGAATGTAACAGACCATGGAAGAGACACGCGACAATAGGACACGCCGGCTTCTCGGCGACGGCAGGTTCAAACTCCTGCAGAAAGCTTCTGTATTAGTGGTGGGAGCCGGTGGTGTGGGTGGCTATGCTGCCGAGATGCTTGCTCGCACCGGAGTTGGCAACCTGACAATCATAGACGCCGACAATGTGGCGGAGAGCAATATCAACCGTCAACTGATTGCCACCACAGCCACTGTAGGCCAGCCTAAGGTTATTCTTTTTGCTGAGCGTTTCCACGAGATAAATCCGAACGCAAAGATAAATGCCATCAAGGATTTCCTCACTCCTGATAATCTTCACGAAATTTTTGACAATAATAGTTTCGATTATGTTATCGATGCCATCGACACGGTTGCCCCAAAGGTCTCGCTGATTGAGCATTGCCTGCGCCACAAGATTCCCATCATCTCGTCTATGGGAGCCGGCGGACGGGTTGACCCTACTAAGATCGGTTATTTCGACCTGTGGGAAACCAGAGAAGATGGATTGGCTAAGGCTGTGAGGAGAAAGATGAAGGGAAATGGATTCCGCCACTCCTTAAAAGTCGTGGCAAGCACTGAGAAGCCTTGCTCGCATTCCCTAATTGAGGTGGAGGCTCTCAACAAGCGCACATCCTATGGCACAATCGTCTCCATACCCGCAATCTTCGGCATCTACCTCGCCAACCACGTAATCCGCTCAATAGCCAAAGTATAATCCCCCATCCTAAACTCATAAACCCATAAACTTCTAAACTCATAAACTTCTAAACTCAAGCATGATTCAACTTCAAAATATAACCAAATCCTACGGCACTCTCACTGTGCTTCACGACATCTCCCTCACCATCCCGGAGGGGGAAATCATGACCATTGTCGGGCCATCCGGCGCCGGAAAGACCACCCTATTGCAAATAGCGGGCACTCTCGACAAGCCCGATTCCGGCAAAGTATTGTTTGACAATATCGACCTCTTCGGCCTTAAGGATAAAAAGCTCTCGGAGTTCCGCAATCTGAACATCGGTTTTGTATTCCAGTTCCATCAGCTGCTTCCGGAGTTTTCGGCCCAGGAGAATGTGGCGATGCCTGCCTTGATTGCCGGGAAAAGCAAGAAGGAGGCATCCGCTGAAGCCAAACGTCTCCTCACAGACCTCGGGCTTACAGATCGCCTTGACCACAAGCCGACTGAACTTTCTGGTGGCGAGAGACAACGTGCCGCAATTGCCCGTGCGCTTATCAACAAACCGCGTATCGTCTTCGCCGATGAGCCAACCGGCAGCCTCGACTCCCACAACCGCAACGAAATCCAAAACATCATCGCCTCCCTTCGCGATTCTCTCCACCAGACCTTCGTCATAGTGACCCACGACCCCGAGATGGCATCCATCTCCAACCAGATCGTCACTATGTCCGACGGCCGCATCGTCTGACAACCATCAAATGGAGCAGAAAACAACTTTCAAATAGATAGATGCAATCATTAACAGTAAAAACAGAAGGAGTGTTCTGACATATCGGCATTTATAGCTGATAATCAAAATAGACATTATTTCCGACTTGACCAAATCCCAGCTAATAGTCTCTGAAAAAAATTACCAGGATTGCAATTATTTTAACAACTTACATCAAAAAGAATAACTTTTCACGGAAGTTTCCGTTATATTGACGTGAGACGTTGGCAACGATGGATCACCTGTATATATATATAATTGAATATTATGGCAAAAGGTAAGTCAAAGAAGAAAAACGTGGCAGCATCACAACCCAAGATGACTCCACAAAGATACATCAGAGAGAGGGCAAGAAAACTTCCTCTCGGCAAATGCTTCATCAACAACGGTTGGCAAGATGAAGGGCTTGCGCAGATAGTAGTGACAAGAAACCGTAACGACGGTAATCTCGTAATCGGAGCATATCTCGTTGACACCTACTGTCTTGGTGTGAAGGATGCGTTCTGCAACAACGACATAACTCCAGAAAGGCTTGAACAGACTCTCGATAAAATATATCAAACCCAAGGAATGGCGGAGATTTCTTATGAGGAGGCCCACAACATAATTTATGGTGCGATTGCTTTCGCAGAGGATGCCGGGATCACTCCCATAAAAGACTTTGCTCTTGCAAAATATGTGCTTGAGGAAGACACAGAGGATGTGCCACTCATTGAGTATGAATTCGGCAAGGATGGCAAATATCTTCTGATATGCGGTGAGAATTATTCGCGCGACAAGATGTTTATAGAGCCTCTTAAGAAACGTCTTGGCGACAAATTCAATTTCATAGCCTCACTTGAATATGATAATTCCTCTTATGCTGAGATGCAAAATGAAATGAACCGTCATCCACGCGAGGCCTATTCCTACGTACATCCGGCTTATCCTGCTTCACTGGAAGTCAAAAACCAATTTATAGTAAGCGAATTCTACGACCCGAAACATCTTTACACAATGCCGGAGGATGTGGTTGATAAGATTCTATCCCTACCTGCTGATGAAGCAGCCGCCGATATCAGTAAGATAATAATGTTTGAGATTGGTCGCAGCCACGCACAAATTGAGGAAGATTCTGAAGCCGACATCAATCAATCGGTGCTTCTACACTCCATTATATTCCTTTCAAACATCGATAGTAATGTAGCCTTAGATGCCATTTTGGAGATAATGCGACAATCAATCGACTTCGCAGACTATCATTTTGGAGACTTGACTACGGAATATCTGCACCTCGCCCTTTACATGGCTGGTAAAAACGACCTGAAGACTATTGAGGATTACATGTATGAGCCTGGACTTGACTCTCATCTTCGCGTCGAGGCTCCACAAGTCTTGGCAATGATTGCCGTAAACCAATCGGAAAAACGGGGGGAAGTAATAGAAATTTTCCGCCGCCTCCTTAAATCTATGGTTGATAGGCTACCTCATCAGAATGCTTGTGATGGTTACTTTGCCGGGTCTGTGATGTCTAATCTAATTGACATAAACGCCGTTGAACTTATTCCTGAAATCAGGGAGGTGTTCTATACTAACTGCGTAGACCGCACCATTGCCGGCAATTGCGAACAGGTTATCAGCGATATAAAGAATCCAGATTTAGCCTATATAGATGGACTCAAGCCCAAGACTATTGAGGAGTTATACCGTCACTTGAAGTCATTCGCCCCCGAAGAGCAAAACTAATACTGATTGCCGTAATCTGAATTTACGTTAAATTTTTTGCGGTTTGGGCGTTTTTGTCTATCTTCGCATTCGCAAATACGCAAATAGGATTTTAATCCATCTTAAATTACACATTATCATGGCAGATAACCAGAACAATAAGAACCAACTTCAGATTCAGCTCCGCCCCGAAGTGGCCGACGGAAAATACAGCAACCTCGCAATGATTGGCCACGGTCCCAATGAGTTCCTTATCGATTTCATCTTCGCAGCACCCGGCATGCCCCAGGCTCCCGTGGTTAGCCGCGTGATCATGAGCCCGGAAAACGCAAAGCAGCTCATGTTTGCCATCACTGACAACATCCGCAAGTATGAGGCTCAGTTCGGTGAGATCAAACCTCGTGGCGGCATGAACCAGCCCATCAGCAACAACTGAAAAAATGGAGAATAACCTTACCCTCTACAATTCGCTCACACGCATCAAGCAGCCTTTCAAACCCCTGCATGAGGGCCACGTGGGCATGTATGTGTGCGGGCCTACTGTATATGGCGACGCGCACCTCGGACACGCCCGTCCGGCAATCACTTTCGATGTCCTTTTCCGCTATCTGCGCCATCTCGGGTATAAGGTACGCTATGTGCGCAACATCACCGACGTAGGCCACCTCGAACACGATGCCGACTCCGGTGAAGACAAGATAGCAAAAAAGGCTCGCCTTGAGCAACTTGAGCCTATGGAGGTGGTGCAACTCTACCTAAACCGCTACCACCACGACATGGAAGCCCTCAACGTGCTTCCCCCAAGCATTGAGCCTCACGCATCAGGACACATCATCGAGCAAATCGAATACGTCAAGAAAATCCTTGACGCCGGTTATGCCTATGAGAGCCAGGGGTCTGTCTATTTCGATGTGGAGAAATACAACCGTGACCACAATTACGGCAAACTGTCTGGAAGAAACATTGAGGATTTGCTTTCAACCACCCGCGCCCTTGACGGACAGGAGGAGAAACGCAATCCCCTCGACTTCGCTCTCTGGAAAAAGGCGTCGCCAGAGCATATCATGCACTGGCCTTCTCCTTGGAGCGAGGGATTTCCCGGTTGGCACCTTGAATGCTCAACGATGGGTGAGAAATATCTCGGTGATACTTTCGATATTCACGGTGGAGGCCTCGACCTTCTGTTCCCCCATCATGAGTGTGAGATTGCCCAGAGCGTCGCAGCACAGGGTCACGAGGCTGTGAAATATTGGATCCACAATAATATGATCACGATCAACGGCAAGAAGATGGGCAAGAGCTACAACAACTTCATAACTCTTGAACAGTTTTTCGAAGGCAGCCATCCACTCCTGGAGCAGGCTTACTCCCCGATGGTGATCAGATTCTTCATCCTTCAGGCTCAATATCGCTCCACTGTCGACTTCTCCAACGCTGCTCTTCAGGCCGCCGAGAAAGCCCTTCAGAAGATAACAGACGGATATCGCCGCCTCCAGAATCTCCTGCCGGCTGAAAAGTCTGACATCGAGGTGCCCGATTTCCTTACGGCATGCTATGAGGCCATGGATGATGATCTCAACACGCCACAGGTGATTGCTCAACTGTTTGAGGCTTGCAGGATTATCAATTCTGCATCTGACGGGTCTACAAAACTTTCGGCTGAGGACATCAGCAAACTGCGTCATCTGTTTGACGTGTTCCTTGTAGAGATTCTCGGCGTGAAGATGAGTGGCGACAGCGACAATGCAAGCGCCTCTAAGGCTTATGAAGGCGCAGTTGACCTACTTATGGAAATCCGCAAGAACGCAAAGGCTCAAAAGGATTGGGCCACATCCGACCTTATCCGAAACAAACTCACCGAACTTGGGTTCGACATCAAAGACACCAAGAACGGTGTGGAATGGAGTGTCAAATAGGCACATCCCTACATACTGCATCAACTGGCGGCGGAGCATTCAGCTTCGCCGCTTTTTTTTAATTCTCATCACAAACTTTTAATCCCACTTATTGGTTTTAATGTTAAATAATGTGATGATTACACTAAAAACTATAAACTCTCCTCTCTCAACTCTAAACTATCAACTCTCCACCCTTAACTCTTAACTAACCTATATTATTCATACACCGGCCAAGCT
The DNA here is from genome assembly GCA_964603335.1 of uncultured Sangeribacter sp. Taxonomy (GTDB): domain Bacteria; phylum Bacteroidota; class Bacteroidia; order Bacteroidales; family Muribaculaceae; genus Lepagella. Next base: position 40,778 of record CAZRUR010000006.1, read on the forward strand.
GGTAGTCTGATTGGCCGGTGTATGAATAATATAGGCTAACACCAACCGTCTTGCCATCGGATTCATCTGGCAAATGCCCATCTTCTAATCCTTTCACAACCTTACCTCCACAACAAAGGCAGGAAAACTCCGTTTTATAAGAAAACTAAACTTAAATGTCACGCCCACTTATACTCGTAAGCAACGACGACGGAATTTCCGCCAATGGAGTGAATGAACTTACTGATTGTCTGATAAAATATGGTGATGTAGTCACCGTTTGCCCGGATGCTCCCCGTTCCGGCCAGTCGATGGCTATCTCTGTCAACACACCTCTACACATCGAACGCCTTGAAGACCGACATGGCGCAAAGATGTATAAAGTAAACGGCACGCCGGTTGACTGCGTCAAGCTTGCCTTGTACGCCATACTTGACCGCAAGCCAGACCTCGTGGTCTCCGGCATTAACCATGGCTCAAATGCCGCCGTGAATGTGGTCTATTCCGGCACTATGGGAGCGGCTTTCGAAGGCTGCGCCATGGGAATCCCTTCGCTGGCGTTCTCTTTGACAAGCCACGATCCTCATGCCGACATGAAACGCTGCATACCCTTTGTCGACAAGCTCGTGGCTGGTGTCCTTGACAATGGCCTCCCTGAAGGGGTTTGTCTCAATGTCAACATACCGGCGCATTGCGATGCCCCCACTGAAATGCGGCTCACCAAAGGATGCAAAGGGAAATGGGCTGAGGAATATAAGGAATACACCGACCCTAACGGGAAGAAATTCTGGTGGCTCACCGGCAAGTTTGAGAACGATGAGCCCGACAACCAAGACACGGATGAATGGTGTCTCGCCCATGGCATTGTATCCGTTGTCCCCACGCTTCTTGACCGCACAGCTCCTGCATCTTCTGATTTTGATTGGATTTCAAATATGTCATAATTCATCATTTTGGAATATTTATCGGGAAATGTGGTGCATTTTAACATATTTTCAATAAAATTTAGCACTTTAACTAAATTTTTTCCTAAAAAATTAATGAAGTTATATATTTATTTGTTAATTTTGCCATGTGTTTCCGGAAAAGGGAATACTTACGGTGCTTAAGAAGTTGTTATCAACCAAGTAACGTCACATTTCCGGTGCATCGATGCGCAATCTTTTTACTTTCTTTATCCAGAATTTCAACAAGGCTGCGTATTTTAAGTAGATTGCAAGCAAAAGCAAGTAAATAGGATAGAAAATTCTTCTCATAAGACCAATTAATCGTTTCATTGACAATTTTATTGTTGCATTAGTAAAGTTATGGATTAATAGTTAAAATTAGGATTAGGACCTACAACGCCTCGCGACGTGACTCGAGGGACGTTGGAAAAAAGAGGAGCGTAGTGATATGCACCTCTTTTTTATTTCTTCTCCCGTTTCGCTCAATCTGTATTTCATACCCTTTAGAAATGGCTTCAATTAAAACTAAAAATCCTTAATTATTGTTTTTATCATAGATTTCAATTAATTTTGGCTCCGATTTAGAGCCCATCTCAAAAATTATTCCACTATGAAAGCTACTCTCGATGAGTTATTATGTATATATTCCTACGGTCAGCACCCTACAATGATAGAGGGCAAGTCTGTCATCTTCGATAAGGATGCATTAATCGACACTCTCCTTACAGACTCCAGAAGTCTCACACGACCAAATACTTCCCTTTTCTTCGCCATCAACAATCCTAAGGGAAATGATGGTCACCGATATATGAAGGAGCTCTACGACAAGGGGGTCAGAAATTTTGTGGCAAACCATATACCCAAAGAGCTTGAAGATTGTAAGGATGCAAACATTGTTGTTGTAAAAGACGTACTCACTGCCCTGCAACAGACCTCATGCCTCATAGCCTGGTGCGATTGTAAGGTAGTGGCAATCACTGGAAGCCGGGGAAAAACCACTCTCAAAGAATGGATTTTCCAGCTTATGGAGCCTCTTCGTGAGATTGCACGCTCTCCGCGCAGCTATAACTCGCAAATCGGAGTGCCGCTTTCTATGTGGGAAATAGAACCCTCCACACAGCTTGCACTTATTGAGGCGGGAATCTCCAAACGCGGAGAAATGGAAAATCTTTCCGGATGCATTGGTCCGGATGTCGTCATTTTCACTAATATCGGTGATGCTCATGCCGAAGGGTTTGCCTCTATTGAGGAAAAAGCCCAGGAGAAAGCCAAGATTATTTGCTCAAACACCAAGTTGGTGATTTTCAATCAAGATTCTAAGATTTTACGCGAGGCAATCACTCCCCATCTCAATGGGATTGAATCTCTTCAATGGTCGCTGTCTGACCCTTATGCCAAACTATATGTCACCACTCCAATTTTCAATGAGTCTGGTCTGACCGAGGTCAGATATCGCTATGAGGGGAGCGAGCATTTCCTTCATGCTCCCATTGCAAATGCGGAAGACCTTGAGAATGCTGCCGGGGCTCTTGCCTTTATGTTGTCGCAAGACATAACTCCCGACAAAATCGCCGAAAGATTCGCGAGACTTCAAAAAATAGGCACCAGGCTGAACGTGGCTGACGGTGTCAACGGGTGCTCTGTAATTCTCGACTCTTACACAAGCGACTTCTCTTCCCTTCGCCCGGCGATTGACTTCATGATGCGGCGTAAGACCCATGACCAGACTCCTGTTGTGATTATGAGCGACATCCTGCACGAGACATCTGGGGGCAGCGACATTTATAAGGCAATCGCTGACGTAATAAGCGAGTCTGGAATCAAGAAATTCATCGGGATTGGAAAGGAAATGATGCAACATGCTCATCTTTTCACCACCGACTCCTCATTCTTCCCTTCAACAGAGGCTTTCCTGCAGAGCATGTCGCCCTCTGACTTCATCTCTGATATAATCCTTATAAAAGGTGCTCCGGGATATAATTCCCCGGCAATCAGCGATATGCTTGAGGCAAGGAAACACGAGACTGTGCTCGAGGTGAACCTTGACTCTATCGTCAGCAACTATAACTATTTCCGCAGCCATGTGCCTTCCTCAACAGGGATTGTCTGCATGGTGAAGGCTTCGGGATATGGTGCCGGAAGTTATGAGATTGCAAAGACCCTACAAGATTGTGGGGCGGCATATCTGGCTGTAGCTGTGCTTGATGAGGGTATTGACCTTCGCAAAAACGGCATAAGTATGCCTATAATGGTGATGAATCCAAAGGTTGCGAATTATGGAGCCATGTTTGCCAACCGTCTTGAGCCTGAAATCTATTCCATTGAGATGCTTCAAGACGTTATCAGGGAGGGAAAGAAGAAAGGGGTTAAGGATTATCCCATTCATCTGAAACTCGACACCGGCATGCATCGAATGGGTTTCATTTCTAAGGAGCTTCCCACTGTCATGGATATCATCCTATCGCAAGACTCCGTGAAAATATCGTCGATGTTTTCCCATCTTGCCACAGCCGACTGCATCGATATGGACGATTACACTCTCCTGCAGCTGTCACGCTTCAAAGAGATGACAGAATACATTCTGAGCCGATGTCCATATCCCGTGAAGCGCCATGTGCTCAACTCTGCCGGCATCTTGCGTTTCCCGGAGCATCACTATGACATGGTGCGCCTTGGCATTGGTCTGTATGGAGCAAACACACTCCCTCCGGAGATTGAGAAACCTCTCGCTGTGGTGTCAACACTTCGCACCGTCATCATAGCCATTCGGGAATGGGAAGCCGGCGAGACTATCGGATATGGCAGACGTGGGGTGCTTACAAGGAAATCAAAAATCGCCACTATCCCAATCGGTTATGCCGATGGAATGAACCGGCATTTCGGCAGAGGCAACATCTCGGTTATTGTCAATGGCAAACCGGCGCCAACCGTAGGCAACATCTGTATGGATGCCTGCATGATTGATGTCACTGACATTGACTGCAAGGTGGGTGATGACGTGGAAATTTTCGGACGACAGGCTCCCCTGCAACGTCTTGCCGACACCCTCGACACTATCCCTTACGAGGTGCTTACTTCCGTATCACCACGCGTGAAAAGAGTATATTACAGGGAATAAACTCTGTCTCCGGTTTTGCCTTTTTACTGCGCAGACAGAGCTTCAAGACACTTCTTCACCTCCTGGTCGGTGGAGAAGAGTTTTTCCTTGCAGAATTTCAAGAGTTCAAGTGCGCGTGATGTGTAGCCTGCAAGGCTATCGATGTCACACTCGTCTGACTGCATCTTTGCCACGATTGCCTCCAATTCTGCAATCGCCTTTGAATATGATAGTTGTTCTTCCATTTTATTTTTGGTTGCTTTTAACAATTGATTTATAAGCCGTTTATTCTACCCTTTATCCGTTCTCTCCTTTGACTCTTTGGCTCTTTGGTCTCATATTACGACTGAGTCGATGCTGCCGTGTAAGACTTGCGTCCTAATCTTTGTGCCGGGAGACAAGCTCTCAACATCCGTCACTGCCTTCCTTTCAACGCGGGTAATGGAATAGCCCCTACGCAACGTATTGTCTGGGCTAAGCACTGTTATGAGCGATTCCAATCGGGATAACACATCATTATTGCGCTTCATGACATTCTCCGTTAGCGGAGCAAGACTATTGCCAAGCATATCAATCCTTTCCGTGGCTCTCTTCACCAACTGGGAAGAGAGAATTCCCAGCATATTCCTGTCTGAGTCTAATCTGACTCTTTCCTTTGATAAGCGAGATTCGACTATCACGGGCAAGCGGTTAATCTCTTTATCAAGCAGCGACTTTGCTGCCAAGAGCCGTGTGGAGGCAAGCGCCGGAATCAACGCCTCCACGTTCGCGAGACGTCGGTTCTCTCCCATGACTCGGTCATTACCATAGCGGATGATAAAGTCTACCATCCCTCCTACCTTATCATAAGAGCAACGCAGTGTGTCTATAAAGAATGCTGCCACTGCAGTTGGAGTCTTCACTCTTGTGTGTGCTATCTCGTCAAGCACCGTCCGGTCGCGCTCATGCCCTATTCCAACGACAATCGGCAATGGGAATGTAGCCACAGCCCGGGCAAGGTCGTAATCGTCAAAACCATTCAGGTCGGTCGTGGCGCCGCCTCCTCTCACGATTGCCACGCAGTCCCAAAGGTCAATGGTGCTCTCCACGTACTCTAAGGCTGCCCTCACCGATGCCGACGTCCGCTCCCCCTGCATCACTGCCGGAATCAGAAACGGATAAAACACGAAACCTTCAGAGTTTCCCTCCAATTGCTTCATGAAGTCGCCGAAGCCTGCTGCCCCTTCTGCTGAAATCACAGCTATTCTCTGTGGAACTGACGGCATGACTCTTGTCTTATTCATGCCAAGCACACCCTCCTGATGCAACCGCATCAGGATTTCACGGCGTAGCCGCTCCATGTCGCCGAGAGTGTATGACGGGTCAATGTCGGCCACCGAAAATGAAAGCCCATAAAGAGGATGATGTATTGCAGCCCCAAAAAGCATCACTTTCAGACCATTGCATACATCCCTGCCAGTCGCGCCGTAGAATTTCTGACGGATATATTGGAAGCGGTTAGCCCATATGGTGGCGCGCATCTTGGCTACGGTCTGACCCTGCTGATTTTTCTCAATCAACTCCATATAGCAATGGCCGCCGTTGACGCGCACGTCGCTCAACTCTGCAACCACCCATGCACCCTGAAGCACCGGCGACATCCTTATGGCATTCCCTATCGCAGCGGCAAACTGCTGCAGGGTCATTGCCACAGGACCTGTCATTGACTGATAATCATTCATTCCTTTACAATGCCTAGTTCTTTTACTGCTCCGGTTGCCGGGTCAAAGACTGCATAGGATGGTGCCTTCTTGTCGGTAAACAATGCAGGGTCAAGTCCGAAAATCACTCCAAACTGCGCAACCTCATATTCCTTGCTCAGCAGAGTCTTTCCCAAGAAACTGACAGTAATCTCAGCAGTGCCCGGCACACAATATGCCACGGCATCCTTCGGAAGTTTCTTGGTCTCGCCTTTGGCATCTACCGGAATTTCACCCTCATTCGTTATCTCCACATTGATATAGACGGGGTCTCCGGAATAGTCGTCGGCATCTACAAATCCAGCAAAATTGCTCATCCTGAACAACACTTGCCTCCCATTGTCGGAAGGTACAAACGTAAAGTTTCTCACAACAGTCTCTTTCGTTATGTTTCCAACGAATGCCGCAGTCAGAGCGAGTTCCTGATGACGCAATGAGTTGAGCATCAATTCCAATTGTTTACCATCCGTGGGCATCACGTCTGCAGTGCCCCTTGTCAAGGCAAGTTTCGACTCCCTTATTTCCATAAGATTCTCAGCCAGCATCTGCGCCTGCTTTGCCGACGATTGAGAGGCTATGAAATCCTCATCGACATATTGGAGATATTCACGGTCTTTAAGCTCCTCTCCCTCTTTGCCTCGGGACTCTGTCTTCTCAACTTCCTTGATCTCAGGATTCTTATTGATTGACAACAACATGCCGTCAGAGTCAACGCCTATGAATGTAGTGGCTCCGGCCTTCAGCTGCATCAGATAGCGTGAATCGGGGTCTGGAACGCCATAGGGACGAAGTCTGACTGACTCTATGGTCCACACCTCGGCATCTTCCTTCACCACCTTATCCGTGCCTACATATTTCTTCGCATACTGATAGTAAGGACCTGCCTGACGCACCTCTTTTACCGCCGTCACCTCCACATCGAATGCTGTGAACGGCAACGTGTAGATAAGTCCATACTCATTATGCTTGTCGGCAGTCAGAATCTTGGTCTGCTGCGCGCTGGCGGAAGACAGCATAGCCGACATCAATCCCGCCAAAAATATAATCTTTACCCTCATATCTCTTTCTAAAATCTCTAATCTATAGTCTCTTACCTACAACCTGTAACCTAAAATCTATCTCTCCCTATTCACAATTGCCTTTATTGCCAATCCGCAATGCTCTGCAATGTCGGAGGCAAGGAGTCCCCATTCTCCGGTTTTCTCCACAGCCATGTCTCCGGCAAGGCCATGGATATAGACCCCTATAGTGGCGGCCACCTCCGGACGGTATCCCTGGGAAAGAAGGGCCACAATCACACCAGTGAGCACATCTCCGGCTCCTGCTGTTGCCATCCCGGGATTTCCTGTCGAATTAAAATACACTTTACCCGTGGGTCGCACCGTAGCTGTGTAATGCCCTTTCAATACTATTATTATATTATAGTATTTTGCCATATCGATAGCCTTTTTCAAGCGCTCCTCCGAATTCTTATGTTCCCCAAACAGTCGGTCAAACTCCCCGACATGGGGCGTTATGATGGAATTTGCCTGGAGCAATGAGAGTAGTTGCGGGCGTTTCGCTATGCAATTCAACGCATCAGCATCAAGCACCACTGGCTTCTTATGGTTCTTAAGGAAAGCCTCGAGCGCATCTATGGTGCGGTCGTTTGTTCCAAGACCAGGACCAATGGCAACGCCCTGATGATCATGATGCATTGTCATGTCAAACACATAATTCTCATTCCGGTCTGGCTCAAAAAGGGCTTCCGGCACAGTGGTCTGAATCACCGGCATTCCAACTCTCGCGCTGTGCACGGTCACCAAGCCGGCTCCACTTCTAAGGCACCCTCGCGCTGCAAGGGCGGCTGCCCCCATCATGCCCGCACTCCCGGCAAAAAGCATTACCGACCCGAAATCCCGCTTACCACTGAATGGTGGCCGTTTCTTAAGAAGGGGACGAACACTCCTTGCCTCCACAAGCATGAATTCTGTGGGAGTGTCTTTCATCTTCTTCTCATCAAGGTCTATGTCAAGGAGTTTCCACTCCCCGATGACATCAGCGTTCTCCGGAAAGAAAAAGGCAAGCTTGGGCGTCTGGAAGGATAGCGTAAGGTCGGAATGCACCATGTCGGCATGACGCACATTCTCGTTCCACTCACTGAACATACCCGACGGGACATCAATCGATATTACATATGCTCCGGAGTCGTTGATATAGTTGGCAAGGGCCTTGAATCCCCCCTGAAGGGGTTGACGCAGACCACCGCCAAACATACCGTCGACCACCACATCATCCTCACACAGATAGGGCGGCTGGAAATCTTTCTTTACTTCCGTGAAATCAATGCCTTCCATCGTGATAAGCTTCTTGCGTTCCTCATCACAGTCGTGGCTCAGCTTCCCAATCACGTTAAACAGAAACACCTCAATCTTCTTGTAGCCCTGCTCAAAAAGCATCCTTGCAACGGCAAGCGCATCCCCACCGTTGTTGCCGGGACCAGCCAAAACCACTATGCGCTGCATGGGAAGGAAACGCGAGATTATCTCACAGCTCACTGCCCCGGCTGCCCGCTCCATTAGCTCGAGCGAGTCTATCTTCTGTGCCTCACAGGTGGCGGCATCTATCTCTCTGATTATATTTGATGCAAATATCTTCATAGTTGAATCATGTCTTCAAAATCGGCATGCGCAAATTCCATTTATATGCCGATTACGTATTTTCCATAACGATTTGCAAATATAACTCTCAGCGGCGAGTTTTGCAAATCGTCAGCCTCATTTTGTCAAAATCTTTTTGCATTTGACATTATCTACGTTGCCTAATTACCTTTTATTTGCCTCGCGTTTTATCCATTCAAAAATTTTGATTAACTTTGCGGATTGTTGGATTGCTCATCTTTAGTGATGAAATTCCAACTGATAAAACAGGGCCGTCAAATTCACCTATAGCCGACTCCGGCACGTGTTTGAGAAGCGGCCCTTCTGTTCACTCAACAACCGACTTATGAAGATATTAGTAACCGGGGCTGCCGGATTTATCGGTGCAGCTGTGGCTCTCAGATTCCTCAACAATGGACACTCCGTGGTGGGAATCGACAACATAAACGACTACTATGATCCCAACCTGAAGTTGGGAAGACTCGCTGTTTTAGGAATTGACAAGGACGACATTGCCTGGAACAAAGCATCTAAAAGCAATAAGTTTCCAAGATTCCATTTCGTAAGAATGGATCTTGAAGATGATAAGCCTGTAAAGCAGTTGTTCGACAATGGTGAGTTTGACATTGTGGTTCACCTCGCGGCACAACCCGGCGTGAGATATTCCATCTCCAACCCTTCCATATATATCAAGAGAAATATCGATGCTTTTCTTAATGTGTTGGAGGGATGCAGGCAACACAATGTGGGGCACCTTGTGTTCGCTTCTTCCTCAAGTGTATACGGTCTCAACAATAAGACCCCATTTTCTGAGCATGACGGGATAGCTCATCCCGTGAGCCTTTATGCCGCCACCAAGAAAAGCAACGAGCTGATGGCCCACACATACTCTCACCTTTACAATATGCCGGTGACCGGATTGCGATTCTTCACGGTATATGGTCCTTGGGGACGCCCCGACATGTCGCCACATCTTTTCATTGATGGCATTGTCAACAATAAGCCCATAAAGGTGTTCAATAATGGCGACATGTTGCGCGACTTTACATATATCGACGACATAGTGGAAAGCGTGGTCAGAATTGCCGAGGTTATCCCCACGCCAAACCCCGATTGGGACAGTTGTGCCGCTGACCCGGCAACATCATCTGCCCCTTACCAGATTTACAACGTTGGTAATCAAAGCCCAACGAGGCTTCTCGACTATATCTCATGCATTGAAAACGCTCTTGGAAAGGAAGCCAACAAGGAATTCCTCCCCATGCAGCCCGGTGACGTGTATCAGACTTTTGCCGACTCCTCTGAACTGGCAAAGGCAACCGGATTCACCCCCTGCACAAGTCTTAATGATGGTATTGCCAAGACTGTGGATTGGTTCCTTTCTTATTATAGTCATGAGTCGTGAGTCGAGAAAAAAAGAAAAACTGAGAGTCGAAAAAACGAAAAACGAAAAACAATATGAAAATAGCAATTGCCGGAACCGGATACGTTGGACTTAGCATCGCCACTCTTCTCGCCCAACACAACGAAGTGGTGGCTGTCGACGTGATCCCTGAGAAAGTTGACCTTATCAACAAGAAGATATCTCCTATCCAGGATGAATATATCGAGAAATATCTTGCAGAGAAGGACCTGAGCCTCACTGCCACACTCGATGGGGAGGCGGCCTATAAAAATGCCGATTTCGTTGTCATTGCTGCCCCGACAAACTATGACCCGGTAAAGAACTATTTCGACACCCACTGCATTGAAGACGTCATCGACCTCGTGCTCAGCGTTAATCCTGACACTATCATGGTCATTAAGTCAACAATCCCGGTAGGATATTGCCGCAATCTATACGTGAAATACGCCGCTAAGGGTGTAAGGCATTTCAACCTCCTTTTCTTCCCGGAATTCCTCCGCGAGAGTAAGGCCCTTTACGACAACCTTTATCCCTCACGCATAATAGCCGGTGTCCCCAAAATCATTGACCGCCCGGAATTCAAGGAAGAAAACGAGGCCATACTGAAGGTCACTGACGTGGAAAGAATGAATGAGGCTGCCCACACTTTTGCCTCACTCCTTCAGCAAGGCGCCATAGAGCAAGACATCCCCACCCTTTACATGGGCATGAAAGAGGCTGAGGCTGTCAAACTATTCGCCAACACTTATCTCGCCCTGCGTGTCAGCTACTTCAATGAGCTCGACACATATGCCGAGGTCAAAGGGCTTGATGCCAAGTCTATCATTGAGGGTATCGGGCTTGACCCACGAATCGGCACACACTACAATAACCCATCGTTCGGATATGGTGGCTACTGTCTGCCCAAGGATTCCAAGCAGCTCCTCGCCAACTATGCAGACGTGCCGCAGAACATGATGAGCGCTATTGTGGAGAGCAACCGCACTCGCAAAGACTTCATCGCCGACCAAGTGCTCAAGAAAGCCGGATGGTACGACTATTCCCACAACAATGAGTATAGCCCCTCAACCGGCAACCAACAGCCCACAACCATCGGCGTATACCGCCTCACGATGAAATCCAACTCCGACAATTTCCGCCAGAGCAGCATCCAGGGAGTGATGAAGCGCATCAAGGCCAAGGGAGCAACCGTCATCATCTATGAGCCCACCCTTCAGGATGGCACATTCTTCTTCGGTAGCAAGGTTGTCAACGACCTTGACGAGTTTAAGCGCCTGTCAAGTGTGATTCTTGCCAACCGAAGCGACGAGACCCTTGCTGACATCGCTGACAAAGTCTACACCCGCGACCTCTTCTCCCGCGACTGACGACACTTGACTACAATCATATGATTTATAAGATGCTAACACTAATTAGCATCTTTTTTCATATATCATTTTGCAGAAACCGAGTTTTTTTGTATTTTTGCAACAAAATGTGGCAGAGACATGGAGAATAGTCACAAATGCCTCTGTCAAACCCAAAAGTTTTAGATTTATCATGGTAGATTACAAGAAACTTGGCCTTGTAAACACAAGAGAGATGTTTGCAAAGGCAGTGCACGGAGGCTATGCCATCCCCGCATTCAACTTCAACAACATGGAGCAGCTCCAGGCCATCATCAAGGCAGCTGCAGAGACTAAATCACCGGTTATCCTACAGGTATCAAAAGGCGCACGTAACTACGCCAATCCTATCCTTCTCCGCTACATGGCACAGGGTGCCGTTGAATACGCCAAGTCACTTGGCTGGGAGAAACCACAGATTGTGCTTCACCTCGACCACGGCGACAGCTTCGAGCTTTGCAAAGACTGCATCGACAATGGATTCTCTTCTGTTATGATCGACGGTAGCCACCTCCCTTACGACGAGAACGTTGCCCTCACCAAGAAAGTAGTAGACTACGCTCATCAGTATGACGTAACTGTTGAGGGTGAGCTCGGTGTGCTTGCCGGCGTTGAGGACGAGGTTAGCTCTGACCACCACACCTACACTGACCCTGAGGAGGTAATTGACTTCGTGACCAAGACCGGTTGCGACAGCCTCGCAATCTCCATCGGAACATCTCACGGTGCCTACAAGTTCACTCCTGAACAGTGCACACGCGACCCCAAGACCGGTCTTCTCGTTCCTCCTCCATTGGCATTCAACGTGCTTGAGAAAGTTGAGGAGAAACTTCCTGACTTCCCGATTGTGCTCCACGGCTCTTCTTCAGTGCCTCAGGAATATGTCAAGATGATTGACGAATACGGAGGCAAGCTTCCCGATGCCATCGGCATCCCTGAGGAGGAGCTCCGCAAGGCAGCCAAGATGGATGTCTGCAAGATCAACATCGACTCCGACAGCCGTCTTGCAATGACTGCTGCAGTGCGCAAGGTGCTCTGGACAAAGCCCGCTGAGTTCGACCCCCGCAAATATCTCGGCCCGGCCCGCGACGAGATGGAGAAACTCTACAAGCACAAGATTCTCAACGTGCTCGGTTCCGACGGGAAAGCATAACCATATCCAACCATCCAAATATTCAGAGAGGGACATGGCCCACGCCATGCCCCTCTCTTTCAAATTATGAGAATCCTACATATAATCAATAGTCTGGAGGCAGGCGGGGCGCAGAAACTGCTCACAGATATGCTCACCCACATGACGCATAAGGATGACGTTGAAGTCTCTGTTGCAGTGTTCAAAATCATGAATTCTGACAATGAAAGGATACTCAAGGAAGCGGGGGTAGAGATTATAAACATCAATGCACCTGCACTCTCGCTGAAATCATTACGCCGGCTGATACCGCTAATGAAGCATGCAGACATTGTCCATGTTCACCTGTTTGCTGCAAACTATGCCACAGCTATAGCCAATTTATTTGTGGGTAAACCATTAATCTTTACCGAACACAGCACTCACAACAAACGCAGGAATCATAAGTGGCTTAAGCCAGTTGAGAAATTTATCTACCGTCAATTTGATTCTATAGCATGTATTAGCAAACAGACCGCACAAAAGCTCACCCAATGGATTGGGCATAAGATAGCCGACAAAAGAATTGTCATTATCAATAATGGGATTGACATTTCTAAATATCAGAACGCCAAAAAGAAAACACCAGAAGAACTGTTTGGGAGAATGGGGATTCCAGTAGTGATGGTGTCTCGGTTTGTTGAATCAAAAGACCAGCCCACACTTATACGAGCATTAAGACATGTCAGGAATCCCGATGTATTTGTTGTGTTTGTTGGAGATGGCCCTCGGAAGGCGCAAGCAGAGCAGATTACAAAGGATTACGGATTGAGCGACAGGATATTGTTTCTTGGCACAAGGGATGATGTGCCGGAGATAATCAAGGCATCAAGGATAGGTGTGCAGTCGTCAAACTGGGAAGGATTCGGACTTACTGCCCTGGAGATGATGGCAGGAGGCATCCCTGTCATAGCATCGGATGTAGATGGACTCAAGCAATTGGTGGAGGGTGCAGGACGGACATTCCATAAGGGTGACGAAAAAGATCTCGCAAAACAAATCAATATGATACTTGACTCAGATATCTCAAAAAGTTTGATAACTAATGGAATTCAGCGAGCCAATGATTATTCAATAACCAATACGGCAAATCAATATGTTGAATTGTATAAGCAAGTTAAATCCCAGCATGATTCTTAGATTTATTTATAGTAGCAAAGATGAATACTAAACGATTATATCCAGCTATCCTGAATCTTCTATTAACTCTTTTTTGCCTTTTGACTAATTCATGTGGAGATGTCTTGAAAGAACCAGTATTGTATTCTCAAGATACGCCACTGGATATACCTCTTGTCAATGCCGAACTTAAATTGATAAATTATCTGGGAAACACTGAGAACATTCATCCAAAAGTGCTTTATTTTGAGGATGGGTGGAACGGCTTCAGATTCTGGATGTCATATACCCCTTATCCTGAAGGTGAAACAAGCAAGGAGAATCCATGCATCGCTGTCTCAAACGACGGCATCACATGGGGAACTCCTTTGTCATCAATGAATCCTCTTGCTAAAATGCCTAAACACGGTTACAATTCAGACACTCATCTTGTATATGATCCCGAGTCGGATTCGCTTGAATGTTGGTGGAGGGTAGTTGACACTTCCGGAATTGACACAGATGCATTTCTACGGAGAGTGTCTTACGATGGCATGACATGGTCTGAGAGTGAAATCGTTTACGATTTCAATGAAGATCACAGATGTAGGCTTTCTCCCGCTGTCAATATTGTTGACGACAAATATTATATGGTTTTTAGTGATTGTGCAAGACTTTATCAAGTGTGGGGCACCAGATTGTCTACAGGCGGAATTGAATGGAGCGAGCCACAACTCATCGACGTGCCATTCGATGGAAACACATTAAACTTATGGCATCAGGACATGATAATAGATGATAATTATAATGTCGAGATGCTTGTCTGCGCTTTTGACAGGTCAAAAGGAGAAAATAATAATTCAGCCGACTTGTATTTGCTACGATTTAATATTTATGATCCATCATCTATTACAAGCCCGATATTGATCAGGCAACGCAGTCCATATCTTCATTCAATCACCAATAGATCCATTTACAGATCTTCACTTGTGAAAGCGAAAGGGAAATATCTGGTTTATATAAGCAGCATAGACCATTCTTGGCACCGGCATATGATGCTCTCCACAGGATACAATCTTCTGGATCTCATAGAGTTATCATTATAACACACAACCACCCCTCCGACAAAGTAATCACGAATTCAAGGGATTCAAAGTCCTGATGACCCTTGCAGGATTTCCCACAGCTATTACATAGGAGTGTTATTCCAATTGAAAACCAAATATCCTCCCGGGCTTAGTGATCTTTTCACAGACCCATTTATCTTTTTCTTCCTGACACTATAATTATTTCCCGAGGAACTGACAGTCAGTTCTTCGACCTTGACATCATCGAAATTCAATCTCACTGTCTGAGAACTGAACGGATCCCTGCTCACGATTATCAGATAGTCATTTCCATTGGTCTTCAGATGTGACACCATTACTCCTTCTTTTCCTGAAACAATATGCTTTAACGGGCCGAACGTTCCACTCAGTTTTTTAGTATCCCTATATAATATGTCGCCTGTATGTCTGCAATCTACAAGCCTCGAGTTGTAAAACACGTCATTAAGAGCCTTGATTTCATTATTAACCTGTCTGGCCGCATACCAGGCAGGAGTCTTATCTCCATCTAAATTCACCAATGCTGACAGATAAGCTTCATTCTTGGTGCTTAAACGCTGGCCATAAGTCCAATACACAATCCCTTGTGCTCCATAAGCGAGAGCGGAAAAGGCCTCAAAGCGAAGATACGGGACTGTGGCGGCAGGACGCTGAACATCCTTATTCTTAAAAGACATGCTTTGGCAATAAGCCCAAAACGGCGTGCCACATTCTTTAGACATATCGGAATATGCCTGTAAAGCCTTATAGAATCCGTTGTAATTGACATCCGACTTGCCATTTTTTTAGTTATCGGATAGAAATCATACGACCAAGGGGAAGGATTGCATTTTGAACGCACATCTTCAAGATATGACTTTAGAGTAGAAAAATGAGGACCGCCGAAATATTCGGAAGAGACACCCACAAGATTGAGATATGCCATATGATCCGGATCTATTTTTGAGATATAGTCATATCTTTGGGAATATTGTTCCAACTGCGAATATGAAGGTTCATCCTTAACCACCCATCCACCAAGGGCAGGATAATTTTTGAATTTTTGTATGTATTGTCGACATCTTTCTTCTGAATATGTACTAAGTTCCCCACTTGACATAAGCAATTTCATACCGACACTATCGATTAAAGGCAGCGCTTTCTCAAACATTGCAGTGGTACTGTTTTGGATCACAATGTTAAATCCGCAATCAGCTGCTTGTTTGAAATCATTATAAGTAGGTTCAGATTCATCCGGATAGACAGTTGAGGCTACAATGCAGATTTCTCCGGGTGTAGGCGAAAGATATCTACGTGTCTCCATAGCGCCAGAGACCGGCTTCTCTTTTTACAGGAACATTATTAGAGGTGAAACAACATAATATAACCGCCACACATATTGCTGTGACACCGATTAAAGTTTTCCCAAGATTAAAGTTTCCCATATGATTATAATATTAATTTGCGAAAGTAATGATTTTATATGATAATATCAAATTTTGTTTGACGTTATATAATATATTAACGATATAAGAGACTCAATTGATGATTCGGATTCTCCAAATAGTGTCATCTCTTGCGATGAATGGAACAGAGACATTCATCATGAACCTATTCCGCAATATCGACCGTTCAAAGGTCATTTTTGATTTCCTTGTTTTCTCTAGCGGGAAAGAAGGGTTTTATGATGAAATAATCTCACTCGGAGGTAATGTGTTTTTCCTTCCCAAAAGGATAGATGGGATCAAAAACTATCATAAAGCCCTCGACACTTTCTTCCGGCAACATGCAAAGGATTATGACGCTGTGCACTATAATGTAAGTAGTCTTACATCAGTTGCTCCATTGACATATGCTCTCAAACATGGCATCGAAACTCGCATTGTGCATTGTCATAACGCAAACTGTAGTGGTATTCACAACAAACTATTTCACCGTGTCAACCGGTTTAGGATTAATCGACTCGCCACTAATTTCCTTGCATGTTCTTCGGCTGCAGCAAAATGGGGTTACTCTTTCTCCGGGAAAATTCCTGAAACTAAAGTCATCACCAATGGAATCACCCTTTCAAAATTCACCTTTAATAAAGATATTCGTATACAGTACCGTAAAGAACTTGGGATCAGTGACAAAATGGTGGTGCTTCATATCGGGACTTTTAACCCTATAAAAAATCATTCTTTCCTCATTGATATCTTCAAGGAAATAAAAGCCATCCGTCAAGATGCAGTGCTTTTAAGTGTTGGCGAAGGACAACTACAACAACTTACAAAAGCGAAAGCCATAAGTCTGGGGATTGAGAAGGATGTGATATTTCTCGGACGACGAACGGATGTAGCCAATATCATGATGGCTTCCGATGTGATGATTTTCCCATCTCTTCACGAAGGGCTCGGGATTGTGGTCATTGAGGCTCTCGCTGCATCTTTGCCCTGTCTGGTATCAACCGGTGTTCCTCAAGAAGTCAATGTCTCTAACAAAATCAAATTTCTACCCCTCTCAGACGGTGCCCGGGAATGGGCAAAACAAGCAATATCCCTTGCTTCCACAAACAGAGATGAAAGTGTCGATGACAGATTGTCAGCTTACTCAATCGAGAACACGGTTAGGCAAATGGAAGAAATTTATCTCAGCATCCCAAAGAATTCGGAATGAACGTCTCAGTCATAATTGTAAACTATCACACATCCTCACTTGTTATCGATTGTCTAAAGTCAATTGACAAGCATTGTGCCGGGGTTGAGTATGAAGTGATCGTGGTTGACAACAATTCCGAGCACCAATTATCTACAATTTTAAATAATGCTGTACCCAGATCCATTAATATACGGACACTCCAACTTAGTGAAAATATAGGGTTCGGGCGTGCGAACAATGAGGGAGCCAGAATATCCCACGGAGAATATCTTCTCTTCCTCAATCCTGACACCATCCTGCTTAACAACGCCATAAAAACACTCGCAGACTTCCTTGATTCCAATCCCGAAGCAGGAATATGCGGAGCCAACCTATTCACCGCCGATGGCCTGCCCAATTTCTCGCATTACATGTATATGCCTGGGATGAAATGGGAATTAAACAACGCTCTTCACAATATCATAGCCAAACATACCTATGGCATCAATTTTATGCACAACCACACCTCCGATCCGCTCAGTGTAGGCTTTGTATCAGGAGCCGATCTCATGATCAGAAGGGAGTTGTTTAATAGCATCGGTGGCTTTGACTCTAAATTTTTTATGTATTTTGAGGAGACAGACCTTTGTCTTAAGGTTAAAAAATCAGGCTTTGGGATTTTCAATGTCCCGGCAGCCAGGATAAAACATCTTGAAGGAGGATCAGTAAAGACGGTGAAATCTGCTTCTGCCTTCAAAATCGAGCAGCTTGAACATAGCCGCTCAATTTATTTCCACAAAAATCTCTCAGCCATATCCCGGACCGTGTCTTATATGCTCTATGAGATATACCTGCGTTCACGCAACCTTTTACTCCGGGACTCCCCGAAAAAAGAACAGATAAAAATGCATCTGGTGTTTATGAAAAAATACCGTCACAATCCCTGAATTCCATTTTAATCCACAAAGCAGAAGATGGCATCAACCAAAACCAACATATTGCTCAACGGACTAAATACTGTCACAGCCATTCTTTTCCCGGTCATCACGTTTCCCTATGCCGCACGTGTGTTGATGCCTGAAGGGATTGGCACTGTTGACTTTCTAAACTCCATTGTCAGTTATCTGGTGCTACTCACAAACATCGGCATTCCTCTATATGCTCTCAGGGAAGTAGCGAAATATAGGGATGACAAATCCAAACGAGACAAAATCACTTTGGAGGTGCTGTGCCTAAGCATGTGTCTGTGCATAGCCGGCTATCTTATTGTCTGGATTCTGGCAGAATTTGTGCCCAGGATACATAAGGATTCGTCTTTGTTTTACATTCTCAGTCTCTCAATTGTGTTCACCCTCATTGGGATAAACTGGTTTTACCAAGGGATAGAAGATTTTAAATTTATCACCAAACGGGCGATTATTGTCAGGACTCTTGCTGCCATCGCCCTGTTTGTGTTTGTAAATTCGCCAACAGATTTAATCGCCTACTGCTTCATCATTGTGGGTTCCTCCGTCGGAAACAATATAATCAACCTACTGCATCTTAGGAAGCATGTAAATTTCCATGGCATTTCTATCAAGCAATTAAAAATATTCAGACACCTTAAACCGGCTCTTATGGTATTCGGCCTGAATTTAGTGATTAGTCTGTATTCATACACCACAACTATAATTCTTGGGTTTCTCTCATCGGAGGAGCAAGTCGGATTCTTCACCGGAGGCACCAAAATATCATTGGTTGCAGTCACACTTATCAGTTCTATCAGCTACGTCCTTATTCCAAAGAGTTCTCACCTTGTTGGGACAGGTGACCTAAAACATTTCGGAGAATTATCAGCCAAAGCAATCCGACTCATCATCTGCCTGTCACTTCCCATGATTGCCGGAATGTGGATTATGGCCTCTCCCCTCACTCTTGTGTTCTGTGGTCCTGAATATGGAGCTTCAATTCGTGTGCTCATAATTAACGCACCTGTGATTCTATTCAGCAACATCAACTTGCTGCTTAGCCTTCAGACCCTTTATCCTTTAGATAAGGTCAGGACTTGTCTTGTGGCAATGTCCGCAGGAGCAGTTGTCAACATCCTTTTAAATTTTGTGCTTGATCACCATATAGGTGCACTTGGTGCTTCCGTATCCAAGACAACTACAGAACTGGTCATCATGGCGATGTTGATAATGCTTGGGAAAAAATATTTTCCATTCAATGTCAAAGCATTTATTCAGTCAAAATATTTACTGGCGACAGTGATAATGAGTATAGTGGCCTATACAACCATTATTCCTTTCGCCGGTAATGTCACAAAGATATGTGTAGGTGGTATCATGGGAGTTGCATCGTACCTTTTATGTCTTATATGTCTCAAGGATTCCCTCACCATGGAGTTAATGGACACCATTAAACACAGATTTTCAAAATCATGAACATTTTTAGTAAATTTCATAAGCTCGCATCGATAATATATTTCCAGCGACGTAAAATATACTCAAGATATATTTGCCGCAGACTTGGATGCAGAAATGTTTTCTTCGAAGTGTGTGTGCGCTATCTTGGAGAAGACAACAGAATCAAAATCGGTGAAGACTGCAGGTTCGGCTTAAAAACCGTTCTTTTTGCACATAACCAATATAATGGAGTGCCTGTTGATGGACACATCGAGATAGGCAATCATTGTCTTTTCGGTGACTATATAAACATATCATCTATTAATCATATCAAAATAGGAGACAACCTACTGACCGGAAGATGGGTCACAATCACTGACCACGCTCATGGCGACACGTCCATTCATCAGCTGAATATGCCACCTAACCATCGGCCTTTGGAATCAAAAGGTCCTGTTGTTATCGGCAAAAACGTCTGGATTGGAGACAAGGCCACTATACTCCCGAATGTCACCATAGGCGACGGTGCAATCATTGGAGCCAACGCAGTGGTGACCAAGGATGTGCCTCCTTTTTGTGTCGCAGTGGGAAATCCTGCAATAATAAAACAAACATCCGCATCAAAAGCTCTTAAATAAGTATGGTATCAAAAAAAGTAATATTAAGGGATTCTCTCCGATTGACTGAAGCTATTGTATTTTCCGTAATCTATCTTCCTCATCTGTGTGCATACCTGCTGAAACGCAATTCTATTGACCCAGATCTGGATGTTTTAAAAACGCACAATATCTCCATTAAACTTCCCAACTGGATGGCCTGCCTTTATCTTATTCACAATGACTCCTATTTCCGGAGTTATTTCTATTTCCGAATCGGATCTGCCTTGAAGCTACTTATCGGCTGGTGGCGACCGGGAAACAGATATTTCAACATTTCCTCTACTACAAAAATTGGGAAAGGATTCCGTTATTTCCACCCTTATGGCACAGTACTTAATGCCGAATCAATAGGCGATAATTTCGGATGTCTTCAACTCACCACCCTCGGTGACAAACATGGTGAGCGCCCCGTGATAGGCAACTTCGTGCGTCTTGGTGCAAATGTCACCATAATTGGATCCGTTCATATCGGAGACTACGTTGAGATTGGAGCTGGCAGCGTCGTGGTTAAAGATATACCATCATGCTCTATTGCTGTCGGAAACCCTGCACGCGTGGTGGCTAAAATCAATCCTGCAACCCATAAGTTCTAAATAGCTACCTCCAGTGCCACCGCCTGTTCATCTTTACAATTTGCTTCTGCAGTTCGGTGTGTTCTCTCTCAATTTGATTGGAATAAGGATAATACATATAGTACGTGGTAACTGATTTTTCATCACCCATATGGTTATTATAGAAATGTACGGCAAACATAGGAGAGAGAAGCATAAGCCAATAAAGATAATTTAATCTGAATGCTCTCCCCAATATTGGTATATAAGTAAATATCCAATCAGACATAATTATTAAGGAGAAAATCAGGAAATAATTATTGTAGCGTGACAAAATCATTACTCCTATGCTCATTACTGAGACATATATAGACAATAAAGACATCATCTCAAACATCTTATTATCTTTTGAATTCTCCAAAGCTCCAATTCTTCGCATTATATATATCGCAATCAGAGGATATATCACCACTCTAATCAACCAGCTCAATGAACCAAATACATTTATAGTATTACCTCCCAAATCATCATTTTCATATGTAGACGCCCTGTCTGCCATTGCTTCTGTTAAAGATATCATCCTTATGAAATCATAAAGGAAATACTTTAATGTAAACGACAATGCAAGCAAAAATAAACAAATTAATATTGTACGCTTTCCAAACTTGAACAGGTTTATGATTCCAGGGACCTTCATCAACGGTAGCAAAAACAATGCCATTGCCGACAAGTGAAAAAGAAACGCTGCAATGCAGAAAGCATAATATTTCATCCATTTCCCATCTCTGAAATATGGCCACGACCATAAAAATAAACATACTGCCACAGATTCTCTAAGCACCTCCATATTCAACATTTCGTAAAGGAAGAAATAATATAGAAGAGCCCCTACAAATATATGATTGCTATGCTTTTTTATAAAATAGAAAAAAGTGGTATTGACGATTATTGCAAGTACAAATTGCAATAACACAAACTCTGTTGTAATACTTCGGCAGGTCGCTGAAAGGAGAATATATAATGGCGCATATCTTGTTTCTACAAAATCTTTCGCTGTTATTGTCGATAGATTTGGTAATTTTCCATACTCATTTTCATATCTTATAGAATCTGAGCCAATTTCATATCTTAAACCGGCGATACATATCAATAATATCAATGAGAAAATCCACCAAAAGGATTTACCCCTTTCAAAGCCACGGTAATCATACGCATAGCATAACACCAATAACAATATGAAAGTATAAACAAATATCATTTACGTTAGAATCTCCAGAAACGTTATCTTATTAAATTATCACCATGCAATACAGTCATATACGATAGCATATTTTTATTCAGATTCTCTCTGCCAATAAGGTTTAAGGTTGATTCTAATCTATGCACATCACTACCGAGAACATCAATCATTCCCTCGGAGAGGAGCCATTCGGCTTTCTTCTGGACCGTCTCACCGTATCCGCCGACAAGCGACACGAAATTCATCTGAAACACAAGTCCCATCTCCTTGTATTTCTTATAGACAGACTTTTCCATATAGCGGTAACGCTCTGGATGGGCAAGAACAGGGAAATAACCTTTCTGCCTGATTTTCTCAAGCATCTCGTCCATACCAAAGGGCGGCGTGTAATAGGAGGTCTCCACAAGGAGATGGTTCCCTTCATCGCCAATCGGAAGCAGGTCATTTGCCTCCAGACGCTCCTCAAAAAGACTGTCGAGCATATTCTCGGCTGCAAGCTTTATCTCAACATTACCTGTCCATGCCTTTTTTAATTCCTCAAAACGAGCATGCAAATCTGCTGGTGTGTTGGGATAATCCTCCATGATATGAGGGGTGAGCCACACTTTCTTGAATCCCAATTCCTCATAGGCACGGAGTACATCGAGAGATTCCTCCATAGTCTTTATGCCGTCGTCGACACCGGGGAGAATATGGGAATGCCAATCGGTGAAACCTTCAAACATCCCAGATTCCCGCAGGCTTACAACTTTCTTCTTAAATGGCCACATGGTTATAAGTTATGAGTTGTGAGTTATAAGTTGTGAGTTTAGGGTTCAGTCGTTATAACTCTGATAGTTGCCGTAGGTGTAATATCGGCTGTGGGCTGACTCAGTGCCGTTGAGAATGACACTCATACGCTTGAATTTCTTCTCGTCATAGAATTCGTCAAGTTCCCTCAAAGCACTCTTCTCAAGAAGTCCGGCACGAACCACAAACAGTGTGCGGTCTGCATACTGGCCTACTATCTGGGTGTCTACGACGATATTAACCGGTGGGCAGTCGAGAAGGATATAGTCATAATCCTCCCTTGCTTGATTGATGACGGTCGCTATGCGCTCATTCTCAAGAAGTTCAGCCGGATTGGGCGGCATTTTTCCAATCGGGAGTATGTCGAGATCCGGATTACCCGGAGATTTCTTCACAAGTGATTTCCAGTCATCAGTCTGGTCTGTGAGATATGTGGAGAGTCCTTTGGATGGCATCCCTACATACATTGACGACGACCCATGTCGCAGGTCACAGTCTATGATGAGGACACGCTTCTTCTTCAGAGCAAAGCTCAAGGCAAGGTTATAGGTGATAAACGACTTTCCACTACCGGGATTGAATGATGTCAGCATTATTACCTCACACTTCTTGTCCTTGCCCGACATGAAGTCGATATTACTGCGTATCACGCGGAAAGCCTCATTGACAACATCGCGCTTACCCTCCTCCACCACTGCAAGCAGAGGCTTCTCGTCCTTAAGTTTACGATGGCGCACATCTGTATTGACCTTGAGCTTTGTCTTCTTGCCCACATGAGGAATCTCTCCAGCGAACGGCATCCTGACATTGTCAAGGTCCTTGCGTCCACGAACCTTAGTGTTGGAGGATTCCTGAAGATAAAGTAGCCCGATTGGAATACACAAACCTAAAAAGACTGACACCAACAGGATAAGTTTCTTTCTTGGAGACACTGGTGTCAGTGAGCCCATCGGTGGAGTGATGACCCTGACGTTATCAGCAGTAAATTTCTGGCTCAACTGGTTCTCTTCCCTCTTTTGAAGAAGATATATATATAGCTCCTCCTTCACTTTCTGCTGACGACCTCCCGACAGAAGCGGCAATGACTTCAACGGGGTCTCCTGAATCTTGCTCCTGTTTTTTTCGCTTTCTCTTGTAATATTCTTAATCCTCGTCTGAAGATTGCTTATCTGACTGTTGACGCCCTGTTCTATCATATGACGAAGCGACATCAACTTTGCATCATATGATTCCACAAGTGGATTATTTTCAGATGAGTTACTGATAAGATTCTCCTTTGCAATCAATAATGAATTATAATCGGTCACCAGTTCTTCTATTTCCTGATTGTTTATACCGGAGTTTACAGGCATCAATTTGCCATTATTCTTCCCATTGCTCAGAAAATCCTTTATATATTTTGACACCTCCAGGCGATTGTTCAATTCCACTATCTCTCTGTCAAGCGCCACAGTAGACTCGATTGTGTATTCAATATCCTGACCGAGTCCAGCAATTCCCTGCTGAGAGCGTTTCTCAGCAAGACTCTCATCCACATCACCGAGCTCCTGCTGGATGGTCATCAACCTTTCATCAATGAATGCAGATGTAGCGACTGCCATCTTGTTCTTGTCTGCGACCCAGTTCTCGTTATAAACTTCCAGGACAGTGTTAAGAATATCAACAGCTCTCTGCACATTGACATCTTTTATTGATAACCCTATGACATCTGCGTCCTGGTCAACAAGGTCACCGTCAAGTTTTTTCTCATACAGTTCAATAGTGGACTGCAATGATGCTTTTGACACCGAAATCTCAGTTTCCTCATCAATAGGCTTTCCCTTGTATTCAGGATTGGGAGTGATCCTGACGATTCCGATAGGAGTTTTGAATTCAGTCTGTCCTTTGGAAATCGACACCTCTCCTTTTCCCTTCTGCTTCCCGCCTTCAGTATATCTGTAAAATTTGAATAGTTTTCCTGTACCGTCAGGATTCAGTTTCATCTTGAATCCACCGCCCTGCTGTTCTCCGAAATCAGCCATATCCACAATCAATGGCAGACTGTTGCCATAGAGTGTGGTTGGATGCAGGACTCCTTTCTTGTTATAGTTCATATCAAGATGAAGACGCCTGACAACCTCCTGCATCACTGCCGGAGACTTCAATGAGATTAACTCGTTGTAGACACTCGTGTTGCTTGACACAAGTCCGAGTGAGGCAAAGGCTGACGACACATCTGCCACTCCGCCTCCGCCTTCCTGATCCTTTATCAGTATCTCCTCCGACCGTTCATAGACTGGTTGACGAGTATAGATAAATAACAGCCCAAGACCGACACACAACACCAGAGACACAACAAACCAGATCCATTTCCTCGCACATATCTTGACAAATTCCTGCAGGGAGAAATCTTCCACAACAGATTGTGGTTCTGTTTGTTTCTTTATATTCGGTTCCATTGACAAATTTTTCTGTTCTTTAATAATTGAATATCATTTCACGACAAAC
>CAZRUR010000007.1:0-63653 GCA_964603335.1 uncultured Sangeribacter sp.
GCCAGGACGGCCTAAGAAAAACAAAATATAGTCCCACTCATTGGGAAAGTTTTATATAATCTAAAATGGTGGCGCCGACATTGTGGTGTGGTCATGCAAGACGGTGTGATATTCTCGGAATCCATCGCCCGGAACATAGCAGTAGATGACGGAGATATTGACGTGGAACGTCTTGAAAAAGCAGCCCGAATAGCGAATATTCACGACTATATTATGGGAATACCTCTGAAATACAATACTCAAATCGGTCGTGATGGCGTAGGTCTGAGCCAAGGTCAAAAGCAGCGCATCCTTATCGCCCGTGCTGTCTATAAGAATCATGACTTCATATTCCTTGATGAAGCTACAAATGCCCTCGATGCTAAAAACGAGAGGGCCATTGTGGAGAATCTCGATGAGTTCTACAAGGGACGGACTGTTATTGTTGTGGCTCATCGCCTGTCAACAGTCAAGAACGCCGACCAGATCATAGTCCTTGATAGTGGCAAAGTTGTAGAGTCCGGCAATCATACCACTCTTATAGAAAAGAAAGGGGCATATTATAATCTTGTTAAAAACCAACTTGAATTAGGCAACTGATATGGAAGAAGACAAAACTACACATGACAAGATCGAGCTTCGCTCCGAGAAAGTCAGACAACTCATAGGAGAGATACCACCATCATTAGTTCGGTGGGGTATAGCAATTATAGCAATCGTTTTCATAGGTCTAATTGCCGCGGTATGTCTATTGCCATACCCTTATTCCAACGGAGAATCAATCCTTCGGCATTTCTATGATTTACTATAAATCTACACAAAAGTGTAAAAGA
This sequence comes from uncultured Sangeribacter sp., assembly GCA_964603335.1. Lineage (GTDB taxonomy): Bacteria > Bacteroidota > Bacteroidia > Bacteroidales > Muribaculaceae > Lepagella. The sequence continues at coordinate 813 of CAZRUR010000007.1, forward strand.
TATGGCAAGATGATAAGAAATACCCTTTTGTGTGACATTCGGCTTAATATTCAATATTACTTTTGCATCGTAAAAATAACACGATGTAGTCGACAACATCACTAAAGGGGACTTCTATAAATTAAACACTTGTATAACAGGGGAATAATTTGTATCTTTGAAACCGCGAGAAATCCAAAGTCCGCTCACGGGTTGAGCAGATGTAAAATAACGGATTGAAAGTTTGTATTAGTCACATACAATTGCTACCTTTGCATTCGTGATGCTCTCACGAATCAGTGCAATGATGCCGTTGGGTTCTGCACGTGCACTGACAAACCAATTTATAGAACCTACCTAAAAACTTAAAAAATGAAACTCCGTTTAAAATCATTTGCCATATTGGCACTCATAAGTGCCTCATTGGGATTGACATCGTGTGACAATACAGATGTCCCAGCTCCTGACGAAGGAAAGTCAGAGGTCCTCGCTCCTCAAGAGTTCCTTAACATCACCTATGATGGGAAAACATATCTAAATGTTCCCACCGCCTATGATGAAGATGGAGAATTTGTTTTCCTTGATGAGGATTTTTCAAACATCTTCGAATCTGAGTTGAAAGAACTCTCAACTCTTTCTATCCATCTCATTGATGACAATTCGATAGAGATGTATCAGAATCTTGACTCCAACCTCCAATCTCATGGAATTTCTATCTCCAAGATTCCATCGGACGAAGATTTCTCAACAAGAACTGATGTGTCATCTGCACAAAACTTCATCGGCACTGCTGATCTATATGATGACAAGAAATTCAAAGACACCCACTGGCAGTTTGGAGTAATCACCGCATCCAATCCCAAATTTGTTGAGAACCTGGGATCCCCATATAAGTTTAATGATAAATGTTCGTCATTAATTTTGACGAATTATCTCCCCAATGATCCTTCAAAGATTCTCAACATGGGAAGTTATACTTTGAAATATTCTGAAGCCACTCTTGTTTTCATTGGATATGATGATAAGGGATACTCAGATCGCACATATACAGCCCTCGCAAACCCCAATGAGAAAAAAGAGTACAGAGAACTTAAAAATTTTAATGACAAAATGAGTTCTCTTAAACTCTTCTTTGCTAAGACAGGCACTTATACAACTGAAGGCGCATCCCGATAACCAATGAGGGTGTACCATAAACCAAGTCTTTGAAAAAATAGATAAATACGCTATTACTGACGGTGATATAAAATTAGTAATTATCCTCTTTTGTAAGTTTGATTTATGATACACCCCTAAATTCTTTATAATTATGAAAAATTTATTCTACATTCTATTCATGTTGGTTGCATCATTCTGTTCATCATGCACAAATGAAGAAGAACCGTCTCTTGCTAACGAAGGTAGCCCTCGAGACTGGACTTATAAAGGGGATAATGTTAAGGTATATATAGATAATAATCTACAAAATACAGTATCAGAATTGCGTGTACACTCTCTTCAACTAACATCGGGTGAGGAAGCAATAAACAATCCCATCTATGATACTACTCTAAAAATAAAAGGTCTCCTTAAAAGGGATAAAATTACAGATATATCTGTCATATCAACTCTTGATGATTTTGAAGGGATTACAAACATCAATGGTGTAGAGTATGATGTGTCTGGTGAATATATCGGGAATCCATTTGAAACTCACTATTCAGACTTAGGAATAATTGTACATCTTAATTCAAAGTAATGTATGAAGCATTTCTTTCTTATTACAATTCTTTCCTTATTAACAAGAGCTCAATCTTATGCTGTTGAATTAATCGACACATTACCGGGTCTAACTCTTGACGAAGTAGTCGTATCTGCAACCGGTGCCAACCGCAATCTCAAGGCTGCTGAAATGGGAAGGCATGTGATTGGGAAAGAGGCTATTCTTAAACTCCCGGTACTCTTCGGTGAGCCGGACATAGTGAAGACACTCCAGACCCTTCCAGGCGTGTCACAGGGTGTCGAGGGTTTCACCGGACTCTACGTCCACGGCGGTGACAACGACCAGAACCTGTTCCTCTACAACGGTCTGCCTCTCTATCACGTCAGCCACCTCGGAGGTATCTTCTCCTCTTTCAATGTCTCCACTATACGCAACATCGACTTCTTCAAGTCGGCTTTCCCGGCCCGCTTCGGCGGCAGAATCTCAAGTATCACCGACATCAGCATGATGCAGCCTGACTTTGAGAGATACACTGGCCGCTTCACCATCGGACTCCTCGCCGCCAACGGCTATATCTCCGGCCCGATAGTCAAGGACAAACTTGCCTTCAGTGCCGGTGTGCGTCGCTCTTGGATTGACGTGGTGGGGCTTCCCATACTTTCCATTGTCAATGCCGTGCAGAAGAAAAACGGCAAGAAAACAATCGCAGGATACTACTTCATGGACTTCAATGCCCGGATGGACTGGAAGGTTGGCGGCGGCAAACTCTATGCCATCGGTTATTACGGTCAGGACTATCTTAAAATCGGAAACCGGGAGTTTGAGAGCACCTCGGAGAGTTACAGCGTTGCTCCCGACGGCTCAATAATCACCAACACGCCCGATGAAGACCAGGCCAGATTCTTTGACGAGGACACCAACCATCTCTCATGGGGCAACTGGGGTGTGTCGCTCAACGCTGACTACCGCCTCGGCAACGGTTTCATCAATGCTGTGGCATATGCCTCGCGTTATTTCTCCCGCTACCGTCAGGAGAACGAGCATCAGACTGACCTCAGCGACCCGTCGACATACGGCTTCACAAGGAACGGCACCGACAACTCAATCGCCGACTTCGGCGTCAACGCCCGCTACACCCAGCAGTTTGCCGACGTTTACCTCCTGCGTACCGGAGCCGGGTATGTGCATCACGACTATCACCCGGAGGGTCTTATCAACGAGTATGCCGACAACGACCGCAGCTGGCGCGAATACAACGGCAACCCTTCCGTCAAGGGTAATGAGGTGTTCGCATACCTTGACAACCTTTTCAACTTAGGGGATAGGGCTTCCCTTGATGTGGGCCTGCGTTTTGTGAGTCACTTTATCCAAGGCGCATCATTTCCGCGTCTGGAGCCGAGGGCTTCTGTCCGCGTCAACATCACTGACGATTACAGTGTAAAGGCCTCATATGCACGTATCAACCAGTTTGTGCAGCAGGTGTCGAGCAACTACATCAACCTCCCCACAGACCTATGGCAACCCATCGGTCATGGCATGAAGCCTCTCTCGAGCGGCCAGTATTCTGTCGGGTTCTATGGTAATCTTCCTAAGGGGATGTATTTCTCAGTGGAAGGGTGGTACAAGGATATGCGCAACCTTGTGGAATACCGCGAGGGCATCTCCTCCCTCAACCCCAACCTGACATGGGACGAGAAGATTACTTCCGGCAAGGGGTGGGCTTACGGAGTTGACCTCAGCGTGACAAAGGAGGTAGGAAAAGTCACAGGAACCATTAGCTACGGACTGATGTGGAACTGGCGTAAGTTTGACGACCTGAACGGAGGCAGGAAATTCCCCGCCAAGTTTGACAACCGCAACAAGATCAATATCAACGCGGGCTACAAACTGAATGACAGAATTGAGTTCAACGCCGGGTGGACTTACATGACCGGTAACCGTCTCACCCTTTCCCTCTACAACTACGACGAGCCGGGTGACAATTTTCCCGACGCGCCCACCGCGGGCATAGGCACTTCCGGCATGGACTGGGAACAGGCCTCCGGACTTGACTATTATTCTGAGAGAAACAATGTGAGGTTTCCGGCATACCACCGCCTTGACATCGGCATGAGCCTCTACAAACCGCTGAAGAACGGCAGACGCTCAATCTGGAACTTCAGCCTCTACAACGCCTACTGCCGCATGAACGCCATGACAATACGCAAGGACAACTACGTTGACTCATCACGCCCGAACCGTGCCTTCCAAAAGTTCAGCCTTATCCCAATTGTACCCTCGGTTTCTTACACTTATGAATTCTGATATGACAACAAATATTCTCAAACACACCATCATCGCAGCCCTCCCACTTCTGCTCACCGGCTGCTATCAGGACATTGACCTTGACCAATACAAGGAGCAGAACGGCGAGAACCTGCTCACCATCAACTCCATCATAAATCCGGACTCCACCATATCCGTGGCTGCCACGAGGACTTATTTCTTCCAGGACGTGCATAATGAGCGTTCCTACGTAAAGGGTCTTGACATTGACATCTATGTGAATGGCGAAAGCAATGGCAAGATGGTGTATAATCCGTCCACACAACTCTATGTTTCAGACATTAAGCCGGGAGAACGCGACGAAGTGAGTCTGCGAACTGACTATGGTGACTTAACAGTAACAGCGTCTGACATCGTGCCGGAGAAAGTGAGCATAGAGTCTGTGACCGTCTCTCGTCAGGGCCCGCTGGCAATATACACAGACCACGACTATATCTTCACCTACAACATCACTTTCACCGATCCTGTCGGGAAGGACAACTTCTATTTCCTTCAGTATGACACCACCGACTGGCACCACGGACTCATGATGGGTGAGCGTGACTTCACCTATGAGTACGTGTTCCAGCAACTCGCCCGACATATCAATGCCAATGTTCCGGGCTGGGTGCCTTATTCCCCTGACGGACTTCCGTTTTCTGACTACGGCATCGAGGGCGAGACCCACACACTGATAGTGAAGGAGATTGTGCAGGGTGGCAGCGGCAGAGACCTCTCAAAGGTCACTGAGATGAACCGACGTTTCAAGCTGTTCTCCATATCAAAGGATTATTACGACTACCTTCTCAGTGTCATATACAACGACTCCGATTCTGATGGCCTACACGGTGGTATGATTGACCTCGGTATCACTGAGCCGATAAAATACTTCTCCAACATCAACGGAGGGGTCGGCATCTTTGCAGCTTATTCTCTTGATAAAGTGGACATAGATGTGATGAATATAACAGGGGAATTCCCGGGGCAGTCGCATACTTCCGTGGCAAGGCTACCCAAAGATGACACTCACTCGGTAAAGGAAAAACGGCAAGTCACTTACACCATGCAACTGCGCCCGAAAGAGTTTCAACTTTGAGTTGAGTGATTCAGACGAGGCATTTGTTGTAACAGGCCTTGACTACAGAATGGCTTCTATATTTGCGCTGAGAAAATCCTCTACAGACACGCCTCCAGTGCCGACCACTATTGAGCGTCTGGGATGGAACTTCTCTGTAAATATTGGAAGTCCGCTATTCATCCCTCGCCGTCCGCTTTTTACCTCTATTGCTGCCAGTTGCCCATCGTGATTGATGATATAATCCACCTCATTGTCTTTGCCGCCAGATGTCCTTGAAGATTCCCTCCAATAATATACCTGATAGTCCAATTCTTCGGCAGATGAAAGAATATGAGTGCCGACTGCACTTTCAACCCACCTTCCCCATACAGTGGTATCAGTTCGGTCTGCCATAAACGACCTGCCCTTGTAGGCGGTGAGCAACGCGTTGTTATAGACTTGGAATTTAGGTATGGAGTTGCGTTTACGAGCATCATCATTGGCATACTTTTGAAGTCCCGTCAACAAGGCGCACTGATTGAGAATCTCCAGATATGACGCAAGTGTGGTTACATTTCCAACATCCTGCAACTGACCGATTATTTTTGTCAGTGACACAATTTCAGATGAATAGCCGCATCCCAATTCAAACAACTGTTTCATCAACGCCGGTTTGTATATGTTGGAAGTCATTATGACATCTTTCTCAATCGCCGGCGCAACAAGCGAGTCTTTTATATACTTCCGCCAGCGGTGTTCATCCTTTAGCATCTGAGCCGGTCCCGGATAGCCACCAAAATAGATGTATTGGTCGAGTGATATGCCGAATGCCTCTTTCATTTCGCTATAATCCCAGTGGTTCATTCTAATGAGCTCAAACCTTCCGGCAAGCGACTCCGTGAGGCCTTTCTTCAGCATTAGCCGGCTGCTCCCGAGTAAGATGACTTTAAGGTTTAATCTGTTGAGCGTATCTGAATCCCACTCCTTTTTTACCGCCTCGCTCCAGTTATCTATCTTTTGAATCTCATCAATCACAAGAATACGTTCAGATTCTCCTCTGAGGGCCATCGTCACTCTTGCTGATTCCCATACCCGATGAATCCAATCTGTATCTTTGGGATTGACGCTATCTGCCGCCTCCATGGAATGAGGCAGATCAATGGAGTCTATCACCTGCTTGGCTAGTGTGGATTTCCCTACCTGTCTGGGGCCAGACAAAACCTGTATGAATTTTCTTGGCTCCAGAATTCGATCGCGTAGAGTATGGTATTGATGTCTGACAAACATGTCTTTCATAATTCAGTGCTGATTTTCACTTAAATATATATTGATTTTTACTCACTTTATATTAATTTTTACTCAAAATAGTATTGATTTTTACTCAATTCTTTGTTGATTTTTTACTCAATTCTTTGTTGATTTTTGCTCAATTTGGATTGCAAATTTACTCAAATATACTGATATATCCAAATTAATTAGACGAAAATATAATGAAAAGAGACAGAATATTACTTTGCATGGCTCATAGCACTTCGTGAACAATTCGAGTTCGTTCGCCCCTTTACGTGCGACAATCTCCCCTCCAATTGTTAAATACAGATTCCAACCCCTCTGAATCAAATCCCCACTAAAATAGTATAAGCCAACCAACAACCCCAACAACCCCAACAACCCCAACAACGGACAACGGACAACGGACAACAACCTCCCTCCCCCTGCGGGGAGGGCCGGGGGTGGGGCTCCCTTATTAATAAAAATCATTAACGGCTATTGACTTTTACGCCTTTTTTAATTACCTTTGCAGTCTGAAAGTATAACCAGTTTATGCCGCTACATATCACAGCGGCCAGGTAAAAAGAATGAAAAAAAGTGCACTTCAAAGAGTAAGAGCTGAATACCAGCCCAAACTCCCTAAAGCCCTCCAGGGCCCGGTGAAATTGAAAATCGGTGAGGCCACCGAATCAGTTGCTAACCAAGAGGAAATCAAAAAACTGTTTCCACACACCTACGGAATGCCTATCGTGCAGTTTGAGACCAACGATGCTCCCGAGCGCGTTGAGGAACCATTCAACGTAGGCATCATCCTCTCAGGCGGCCAGGCCCCTGGCGGCCACAACGTGGTAAGCGGTATATTCGACGGCATCAAGAGCCTCAACAAGGAATGCCGCCTATACGGATTCCTTATGGGTCCCTCCGGCTTCATCAACCACCAATATATGGAGCTCACTGCCGGATACATCAAGGAATACCGCAACACCGGCGGTTTCGACATCATCGGCTCAGGCAGAACAAAACTTGAGACTCCCGAACAATTCGAGGCTGGTCTTAAGATCCTCAAGGAACTCAACATCAAGGCCCTCGTAATCATCGGCGGCGACGACTCCAACACTAACGCTGCCGTGCTCGCTGAATACTACAAGAACATCAACGCCGGAGTCCAGGTGATTGGTGTCCCCAAGACTATCGACGGCGACCTCAAGAACGAGTGGATTGAGACATCCTTCGGCTTCGACACCGCATGCAAGGTCTACAGCGAGGTGATCGGCAACATACAGCGTGACTGCAACTCCGCAAAGAAATACTACCACTTCATCAAACTTATGGGCCGCTCCGCTTCCCATATCGCACTTGAATGTGCACTCGAGACCCAGCCTAACGTATGCCTTATCTCTGAGGAGATCCTGGCTAAGCGCATGACACTTGACAACATCGTCAACTACCTCTGCTACGTAATCTCTGAGCGCGCTAAACTTGGCTGGAACTTCGGCACTGTCCTCGTTCCGGAAGGCCTTATCGAGTTTATCCCCTCAATGAAGGCCCTTATCGCTGAGCTCAACGAGGTGCTCGTGGAGCATGTCTCCGAACTCGAAGGTCTCGACGAGAACGAGAAACTCAACGCCATCCACTCATTCCTCTCCCCCGCAAATGCCGACCTCTACAAGTCGCTCCCTAAGGCTATCGCCCTTCAGCTTAGCCTCGAACGCGACAGCCACGGCAACGTGCAGGTGTCGCTCATCGAGACTGAAAGCCTCCTGAGCCAGATGGTGGAGAAGCGTCTTGAGGAAATGGCTGCCAACGGGCAGTATTCCGGCAAGTTCAACGCACAGCACCACTTCTTCGGTTATGAGGGACGTTGCGCCGACCCGACAAACTTCGACGCCGACTACACATACGCCCTCGGTTTCAACGCCGCTATGCTTATCAACGCCGGCCTTACCGGATACATGAGTTCTGTGCGCAACCTTACCGACAGCACTGAGAACTGGATTGCCGGCGGAATACCTATCACCATGATGATGAATATGGAGCGTCGCCATGGCGCCATGAAGCCTGTTATCCAGAAGGCTCTCGTAAACCTCAACGGCCGTCCTTACCTCAAGTTCGCCTCAATGCGTGAGACACTCGCCCTGAATACCCTCTATCAGTATCCAGGTCCAATCCAGTATTTCGGCCCCGCCGAAGTCTGCGACCGCCCATCAATGACCCTTCTCCTCGAGCACAACAAGGAAATCTGATAAGTATCCCCTATAACAGAAGCCGGCCTGCGATGCAGACCGGCTTTAATATTATTGCTTTAATAATATTATGGAGTCATTATGCCTTGTTGTCGCGAAGGCGATGATAGGTGCTCTTTATCCAGCCTGGAACTATTATTACACCTATAATTAGGTATGTATAATAGGAGATGATGCGCCATAGGATTGCAAGCACAAGTGCCATGCCGGCTGTATGGACAAGATCGCCGTAATATCCGGAGAATAGCCATTCACTGAGACCCGCTCCTCCCGGTGTTGGACTAACCATCAGCACAACCCACAACACAAACTCCCTCGCAAATATTATCCATTGGTCGGGATCCGTATACGGCAGAAAACCAAAGAACAGGGCATTAACCACAAGATAACGCGAGAACCACGACAACGTCGTGCCTCCGAACACCTTTGCCCAAAACCTAAACGGTTTGTTGCGTAACTCCCTTGACGTCGCCACCATATTGTCGCCCAACTCCACAGCCTTCCCTTGCCAGCGCCGCAGCCAGCGCCAACTCGTCACCTTCTTCAAGAATCCACGCATCCACGACGGTTTCCATATGATGCCGCAAAACAAGGTGAGCGTCCACAAGGCTATCACCCCATACACAATCCAGAATGTCAACCTTACCCCTTGATTAAACGCTCCATTACCCGAGACAAAGAGTTCTCCGGCGGGCGTCAGCAACACTATTAACGGACAAAAAACCACCAAGTACAGCTCATCAAGAAACAGTGTGGTCATCATCAACGTTATTGCCATTCCGAACTCTACCCCCTGCGAATTCAGATACACCATCCCCATTGAGCTTCCACCTACTGCCGACGGAGTGATGCACGACGTGAACTCACAAAGCAACTCTACCTTAAACGCCTTCCACCAACTCAATTCCTTATTGGTCAATATGCGGAAACGCCAACTGAGCCCCCAGTCTCGCCCAAACATAAACAGAAACGACAAGACGAAGCATACCCACGTGCGCCACGTGAACCGAATTGTTCTCAACTCTTCGGCTATGTTCTCTTTCGACGCGTCATGCCAAAGCATCCAGCCAACGACACAAAGTCCGATGACTACTGGAAGTAGCACCTTCCACATCGAAAACATCTTTTTTCCCTGCTCTGCCGACATGCTATGAGTGTTCCTTTTTTATCTAATTCTTTCTTTTCGGCTGCATAATTAGCCCTTTTTCCCTTACCAATTACAAACTATTAACACCAAAAACACCTCCAAAAGTCATTATTTTTAGTAATTTTGCAACCGCAAACACGATCATCAAATAACGAAGAGCCCGCCTCATACCCGGAATATGTCAATCTCAAGAAAGCAAGTATTGCTCACAAACATCATTCTTTGGAGTTCATTGGCTTCCTATGCTCAGGGACAAACTGATTCCATCAACTGGAATGAGCTCGATGATTTCGTCATTACCAAAAGGAAATCCGGCAACTTCAACCTTTCCGGTCCGGAAAACGCGTTCAAGATAAACCAGAACGAGCTATTCAAGGCTGCCTGCTGCAACCTTGGCGAGGCGTTCACCACCAACCCTTCCGTCGACGTCAACTATTCCGACCCGGCAACCGGTGCCAAGCAGATCAAGCTCCTTGGTCTTTCCGGCAACTACGTGCAGTTGCTCACTGAGACGCTCCCAAATTTCCGTGGAGCAGCTCGTCCTTATGCCCTCCGCTATGTGCCAGGACCATGGATGAAGAGCATCAGCATCTCTAAAGGGTGCAGCTCAGTGAAGAATGGCTATGAGTCTATGTCCGGTCAGATTGACGTGGAATACCTCAAACCCGAGGATCCCACTGGTGTAGCTGTCAACACATACCTCGATTCGGAACTGAAGGCGGAGCTGAACCTCGACGCCAACTTCCACATAAACCCTCGCCTGAACACTGAGATCCTCCTGCATGGGGAAGACCGCTTCATGAACCACGACGGCAACGATGACGGGTTCACCGACACACCCGACATTCAGCAAGTCAACCTGCAGAACCGCTGGGATTATTTCGGCGACACTTATATCTTCCATGGCGGCATCGGTGTCATCAATGAGAAAAGTGAGGCGGGGCAAATCGGGCACCACTCATCACATTCTGACATGTCCGGATATCCGGCTTATAAGATTGACCTGAAAACCCAGCGCTATGAGGCTTACATGAAGCATGCATTCATCCTTGACAAAGAAAGAAACTCCAATATCGCTGTGATGGCGACCGGCTCTTACCACAAACTCGATGCCTCCTACGGATATAAGGCTTATGACGTGGATGAGAGTAATGTCTACGCCCAGGCCATGTATGAGTCTGACTTCACGGAGCAACACAATCTTTCCGTCGGGATATCTTTCAACCACGATTACCTCGGGCAACATGTCCTCAAAGAAAATGTAAAGTATGGCACTCCTGATAAAGTCGACGATAAGGAAACCTCTTTCGGCTGCTATGTGCAGTACACCTGGAAACCGACCTCCACTCTGACAGCCATGGCCGGAATACGCGGTGACCACAGTTCGCTCTACGGATGGTTCGCCACCCCGCGAGTAAACATCAGATATACCCCAACTGAGATTCTGACTCTCCGCGCCTCTGTAGGCAAAGGGTATCGCACAGTGTTCCCTTGGGCTGAATACAATTACCTGATGGCAAGTTCACGTCAGCTTGTGGTTGAGAATCTGCAACAGGAGGCAGCCTGGAATTATGGCGTCAGTGCCCAAATGTCTTTTCCCATCAATCAGGAGACCCTGAAAATAAACGCGGAATATTACTACACCGACTTCGACCGTCAGGTGGTGGTGGATTATGACTCCGACTCTCATTCTCTCACAATCGGCAATCTCGTCGGGAAATCTTATTCCCATACATTCCAGATTGATGCCACCTACGAGTCATCGCTCGGACTTGACGTCACTGCCGCATGGCGTCTCAACGATGTGAAGACCTCCTATGGCGGCGTTCTCATGGAGAAACCGCTCACCTCCAGATATAAGGGACTGCTTACTGTGTCTTACTCCACGCCGATGGACATATGGCAATATGATGTCACCCTTCAATTGAACGGTGGCGGCAGGATGCCGGCTCCCTACCTGCTTTCAGACGGCTCTTGGTCATGGAGCCGACGCTTCAAGGCCTTTCCACAGCTAAATATGCAGGTGACACGTTGGTTCCGTCATTTCTCAATATATGTCGGTGGCGAGAACCTCACAAACTTCCGTCAGAAGAATCCCATCATAGCTGCCTCTGACCCATGGGGACCAGACTTCGACTCCTCCATGATTTGGGGTCCCGTGCATGGAGCAATGGCATATATCGGTATCCGTTTCAATTTCGGCAAGCTCTAAAATCGGAATAACAAACATGGGAAAGCGATTTACGCCAAATCGCACAACTAACAAAATTTTATTACGCGAATTCCGTTATATCATAAAATTCAAACCAAAAACAACATGAAGAAATTTTTAACCCTTTCACTCCTTGCTATCGGTTGCCTTTCCCTCTATGCTAAGGATATCAAGGAGTACATCGTAACAACTCAGCCTCCTATGTCTTGCCAAAACTGTGAGAACCGCATCAAAGGCAATCTCCGTTTTGAGAAAGGCGTAAAGAACATCGAGACTGACCTCGAGCATCAGCGAGTAGTCGTGACTTATGATGCCGACAAGACCAATGAGGCCAACATTGAGGAGGCTTTCGGCAAAATCAACTATAAGGTAACCAAAATCGAAGGTAACGACAGCACCTCTTGCGCTCCCGCAAAGCAATGCTGCCAAGGCAAATCCGAAAGCGCAAGCACTTCCGGCTGCAACGGCAATTCCGACTGCTGCAAAAAGAAATAATGCATTTTGATTCCCCAATGTCAACCTGATAACCAAGCTTACTGTAAAATACAAAAACAAAATCCTTTCAATCAATGATTGAAAGGATTTTGTTTTTAGAGGTGCCAAGCAGATTCGAACTGCTGTAAACGGTTTTGCAGACCGGTACCTAACCACTCGGACATGGCACCCTTTATTCCAAGTTCCTAACCCTTAAGCAAGATTACTTAACTTTCTGGGCATATCCCTTGGCTTTGCGACTGCAAAATTACACACAATTTTTCATTCCCACAAATTTTTACCCAAAAATTTTAATCCTTTTTCACGCAAATATCAAAAACAGTCTGAAATACAAGGAATCAAGTTAATTTGGAATTTTATTTGTATTTAGCGTAGATAGCGTTCCCTTTTTGCTTTATTGCCTTGATTTGCTCCTTGTTTTTGGGATCTATGTTATATTTGGAGAGCGGAGGAACCACTACTTTTGTGCCAGGCCGGATCCTGTCAGGATGACCCAATATGGCAGCGTTCTCCTCATAGATAATTGGCCATAAGTTGAAATTGCCGTAATGCTCCCTTGCAATCGTTGTGAGATAACGGGTTGTTGTCACCGTGTCATAGACCGGCGTGTCAGACGGCCTTGTCGGCACGTCATCCTTTTCATTCACCTTGTCATCAGAAACGATGCTGTCTGCCACCTCTTTTGTGGATGCCACATCCATTGAGTCAGAAACCCGCTGTTCGGTAGCCGAAACACCCTTAGCAACCTCCACTCCATCAGCATTTGCAAGATCACCCTTATTTATATGAACAAGCTTACCAAAATCCGTAAACCCTATGACGAGCCATCCTATAAGCAACGAGGCACACACGCCGGCAATAAAGCCTATGGCAAACTTATAACGCTTCCAGAAAGACTCCCCCTCTTCCTCATAGTCTTCATCATCATTGGCATCCTCATCAACAAGATAACTCTCATCCCGAGACACCTTATCATCTGACCCTTCATCGGCTGATGCTTCAACCTCGTCCGAAGTATCCTCTTCAACATCGTCAGATGTCACAGTGTCCATTATAGGTTCTACCCCATCCACTACCTTAGTACTTTCCGAAGTCGCCATAGTCTCAACAGGAAGTATTGGCTCCAAATCTTCATCTTCTTCCACAGAATCAGTTTCTTCCATAGCATCATTATCATCTATGGAATCATTCAATACCAACTCATCTTCAGGAACCTCAACATCACCATCAAGACTGTCTGTAGGTATCTCATCTGAAATCTCAACCGTCTCAAAAGCATCAAATGGAGCATTAACGATCGAAGCCAACTCCTTTGCCATAACAAAGATAACCTTCGTGTGACCTGGAATCTCATAATCTTCACCAGTGGCGACATTCACACTCTTCCGGGGCTCAACATCAATCAGCTTGAATGTGCCAAACCCTTTGATCCTTACGTTCTCACCTTTCTTCAGTTCATGTTCAACGATACGGAACAACGAGCTTACAAAATCCTCGCACAACTGCTTCTGTTTCCCGGTGGCAAGGGCAATCATCGCAGCAAGTCCCGATGTGGTAATCTTATTATTCATCCGACACACCTCCTTTCCTAATCTGCTGCTTGAGAACTGCTGTCGGCTTGAACGACATCACAATCTTTGGGGGGATAAGCAGACGCTTGCCGGAGGCTGGATGCAATGCCACCCGCTCCGTGCGCTTCTTGGGCTCAAACGACCCGAATCCGGCTATGGTGACCGTGTCAAGTTCACTGCCACACTCTCCAATGGCTCCGGCAAGACCGTCAATCAGTGTCTGCACGGTTTCCTTGGTAACGTTAAGTTCCCTCGACAGGGTGTCAATCAATGTCTTATTGTCCATGATATCTAAAGTTTCATATCACCCTTTACGCATATTTTGACAAAAGTAATGAAAATTTCCAATATTTGCGTATATCTTAAAAAATTTTTCAAGTGTGTGAAATTTTTTGCTACTTTTGCCGTCTAATATGGAGTAAACAAAAATCCAAATTCATAATGTTTCATCAAATGAAAACGGTAAGACTAATCGTAGCATCTCTACTAATTGCCGTTGCCGCATTCCCATCCAGTTCCCAGGTGCTCTACAAGGTTGAGGGTAATGGTCTCACTGTGCCATCCTACATCTTCGGCACCCACCATCTCGCCCCTCTCTCAATGATAGAGACTTTCGGAGCCACCGAGCCATTCAACCAATCAAAGCAAGTGATTGGAGAAATCGACATGACGCAAGACCAGATGGCAATGTCGATGGCAATGCAACCTCATATGATGGCTCCTGCCGACAGCACGCTAACCAAGGTGATCTCGCCGGAAGATTTTGCCGTAATAAATGAGGAATTCAAGAAATGGAGCCCTATGTCTGGAGTGGATCTTTCCATGTTTGACATGATGAAACCGATGGTGGCCACCACAATGGTCGCAGTCGGCATGTCAATGCAGGCGATGCCGGGATATAATCCGGCAGAACAACTCGACACCTATTTCCAGACACAAGGTAAGGCCGACGGCAAAACGATAGTGCCTCTTGAGACAGTAGAGGAACAGGCTGTTATCCTTTATGACAACACTCCCATTGCCCATCAGGCAGAGGCTCTTGTGGATATGCTCAAAGATCCCGCTGAAGCAATCCAAGCAGTAAAAGACCTAACGGCAGCCTATAATGCCGGTGACCTCAATAAGATGCTCGAGCTTTCGGAAAAGGAAGACGAGCATCCAGAGTTTATGCTTGCCCTGCTCGACCGCCGAAATGCCAACTGGCTGACAAAGCTCCCCGCCCTCATGAAGCAGGCCCCTTCATTTATAGCTGTCGGTGCCCTTCACCTTGCCGGCGACAAAGGGATTGTGGAAGGCCTCCGCAAACTCAGATACACTGTCACAGCGGTGAAGTAGTTTTCCGTTGTCCGTTGTCCGTTGCCAATATTTTGGGTTGACTAATGGGGAATTGCCTGGTCAGGAGCCACCGGATCGCCGGCTGGCTCCATGGCCTGAGGCTGTGGCGACGCCGACTTCTGCAACGGATAACACGGATTGCCTGGGGTGCAGGTTGCCTGGAAGAATGGATACGGCATACCGAAGACAACATCCGGATTCTTCCCAGGACAGATGAAACCATCGATGATGGTGTCGCGGCCTGACGGACTCTCATAGGTATAGAGATGGAATCTATACAGCATGACGGCTATGTGCTCAAACACCTGTGCCATGATTGCCTCATAGTTGGTCCATGCTGAGGTTGTAGTGAAACAATACACCTGCAATGGTATACCCGAAGCGGTCTGTGGTAATGTGGTCACGAAGCATGTATTGGCCCCTCCCTCGTTGTCTGTGCCTTGCGCTATATTCGGATTGGCATCAAGCCACATCTTAAGATATGCCCGAAACATGCCAAGGTTTGTGTCGATGGTGCCATCCACAAGACCATCCGGATTACCGGCGTTTTGCTCCTTGCCTTCCTTACGCTGGTGGATTTTCTTGTCTATCCATTCCTTCATAAACGGAATCTTTGAGAACTCCTCAATCAGTGCATCGTCACACGGCACAACACTGTCAGCATCTATCATATAACTGCGCTGGATTCTGCGTGTATTGCTCACCTGCATGGTGCGATAGTTAGTGAATCCATTGCTCACAAGGTTATACGGTGGCAATGTTGTGGTGGTCTTGTCCCAGTTAAGCACCTTCACGGCGGTCAAAGACACCTCAGTCACAGTGCCGTTGGCATCTCCCACCTTAATCCAGTCGCCTACATGCAGCGAGTCATTCTCCGACAACTGCACGCCTGCCACCACGCCCAGGATACTGTCTTTGAACACCAACATCAGCACCGCGGCAAAAGCGCCAAGTCCGGCGAGCAATGAGCCCGGCGACTTGTTGACAAGGATGGCGAGGATGACAATCACCGCAACAATCCACACAGCACCTTTCACCAACTGAGCCAGACCGTTGAGCGGGAGATTACGCCTGTTGGCGCGCTCGTTGATATGTCGCCATGATATGTTTATTATCAAACAGATGGTGTCTGCCAATATATAGCTTACATAAACCCACGTAAGTCGGGTAAGCCATATGGAGAGCGACTCCTTGCTTGTCAATGTGAACTGTATGAGGATAAGGAATACGATTGGCGGTATGATCCTTGCAGCCTTTGAGAAGAGATGTTCCTCCAATATATGTCCATATAACTCAGAATGTAGGTGGGCACTCACCTTTTTAGCTATCTGCACCACTATCCATTGCACTACATAACCGACACCCCATGCCACAAGGAACACCAGGACAGCATATATTATGGTAAATAGGGTTGAATTATTCTCAAGCCCTACCAATGAAAGAAGCCAGTGGACAGCCTTCATCATTAAAGACGCTATCTCATATGTGCCGTCTTGTGCATCACCGCTGAGCACCACTTTCGGAAGATTTTCCGCAACCTTTTCGATTTCTTGTGGAATCATGACCTTTATATTTTATAGGGCTAGCCTCTTTTAAAGGATTAGCACCTTGATTATACAATATGGAGAGGATGCTGATTAGCATTTCAACATCCTATACAAAAACTACAAACAACCCATCTGATTAGTTCAAATCTGCCGTAAAGACATTTTTAGCGGCATTGCTAATAATTTGATAATGAAATACGATTTTGTCCGTTAACATATTTTAACATTAAAATCAAATAAATTTTGCACACCCAAAAGGGGTTTGTGCAATTGGTTCAAAAACATGTTGTAAAACATATTTTGCCTTAACTTTCTATTAAATTGTAGTTTACACACTTAAATTAAGCTACGGTCAGATTTTTTTTGAAAAATAAACACAAAAATATTAGGAATCACAGTTATAAAGTCGTAACTTTGAACTGACAGGATACGAAATATTAAAATTTCTTAACAAGAAAATGGAACAGACATTAGTAATATTGAAACCCTCTTGCGTTGAGCGCGGGCTCATAGGAGAGGTCATCAACAGGATACAGAAAAGGGGCATAATAATCACTGGCATGAAGATGATGCAGCTCAACGAGGACATTCTCCGCGAGCACTACGCACACCTTGTTGACAAACCATTCTTCCCTGGTCTCTGCGCCTCAATGATGGCTTCGCCTGTAGTTTGCATGGTGCTCAAGGGTGTTGATATTGTCAGTGTATTCCGTAAAATGACTGGTTCAACCAATGGCAGAAATGCTGAGCCAGGCACTCTCCGTGGCGACTTCTGCATGAGCGGCCAGGCTAATATCATACATGCTTCCGATTCTCCAGAGAATGCCAAGATTGAGATTGCACGTTTCTTTAAGCCTGAAGAGGTGTTTGATTATACCCCAGGCAACGTGAATTTCCTTTATGCTGCCGATGAGATTAACAAATAAAACCTGATATCATAAAACGATTTTCTCTCCTCGGAGATAAAGAATAAGATAACAATGATTTTTCTAAAGAAAATAGCCGCTCTCTTATTGTTGACATCGTTCTCGTTGGGAGCTGCGGCACAAACAATTGTCAGCAAGTCGCCTCACTCTGACGCCCACAAACAGCTTCTTGCAAATCAGGCCAAAAGCAAAGACCAAATCCGATTGGTGGAGAAAAACACCTTCATCGACCTTATCGACGATCTTGAGCCGGAACCTGACATCTATACCGAGGGCTGGAACAGCAAGGCTGTCAACCCATTTAAGGAATCTGAGGTGCCTGACACAAAAGTGATTGACGTTACCGGATATTTCATGCCGGTGCCGGGAAGAGTCACTTCCAATTATGGATATAGAAAACGTTTCGGAAGGATGCACAAGGGCATTGACCTTGCAATCCACAGCAACGACACAATATATGCTGCATTTGACGGCAAGGTGAGACTTACCGCTTATGAGGCAAAAGGGTATGGCAACTACGTCATTATCCGTCACCCCAACGACCTTGAGACTGTTTACGGGCATCTTAACAAGGCCCTTGTAAAACCAGACCAGGTGGTAAGAGCAGGCGACCCGATTGGTCTTGGAGGAAGCACCGGCAGAAGCACCGGTCCACATCTCCATTTCGAAACCCGATATATGGGCTATGCAATCAACCCATCGGCAATCTTCGATTTCGAGAACCAGACAACACATACCGACACCTATACCTTCACAAAGAAGACATATACAAAGGCACGTAACTACGCTCCGGCAAAGTCACTTGCAAAGGCTGAGAAGAGCAATCCCTACCGTGCCGGTGACGATGAGCAAGACACTTACATTGTAAAGAAGGGCGACACCCTCTCTTCAATCGCAAAGTCTTATGGTCTTTCCGCAACCACACTCCGCAAGATCAACGATATGTCAACCGGAGACGTAATAAAGGTAGGCCAGGTGCTCAAACTAAAATGATACATTTAATACCAAAATTCACCTAATAACTCAGTAAAAATCCGCATCCTTCAAAGGGGTGCGGATTTTTCATGCCATTTGGTTGAGAACTTTTTCATGCCAATTGGTTGAGGACCTGGACGGCGGTGACAGCGTAGAGGGCGGCGGTTTCGGTGCGTAGCCGACTATGACCAAATGTTACGGGGATAAAGCCGGAGGCAACTGCCATGTCCACCTCTTCAGGAGTGAAATCTCCCTCAGGACCAATCAGTATAGCCACATCTTTTCCAGGATGATATTCCTTTGAGAAATCTTTCCGGGGATAATCTTTTGAGCAATACCCCATGAATTTTTGACTGTCTTCTCCCAAGGATTTCAGGAAAGTGGGAAAACTTGTCACCTCCTCAATCTTAGGCATAACACCCTTCAGACTTTGCTTCATGGCTGAGACCATCACTTTCTCAAGACGCTCAACCTTGATAGCCTTGCGCTCACTGCGCTGGCATCGCAAAAGCACAACCCTGTCAACACCTATTTCCACAGCCTTTTCAAGCATCCACTCCATCCGATCGGAATGTTTTGTGGGTGCAACAGCCAGTGTGATTTGACACTGCCAATGATTAGGCACTTCCTCAAAATCGAGGATCTCTACCGCAGTGTGCTTGGGATTAGGATCCATAATGACGCAACGGAATCGCTTACCCTTGCCATCAGTGACGTAAGCCTCATCACCAACATTCATACGCAAGACCCTGCTACAATGAGCAGACTCTGACTCAGGGAGAGTCAGAGTCTGTTCTATATCGGGAGCATAAAACTGTATCATTTATTAGTCGTTAGTTGTTGGTCGTTAGTCGTTAACCACACAGTTTAGATTTCACCGTGGTCTGTCACAAAACCGGATGCATCCTCGCTGGAATAAGTCTCAACCTCATGTTTTGACACTGTCTCCGACTTGGAATCATCCTTAAACACTATCCAGAAAAGGACACCCACCAGGAAAGCAAAACCAGCAAAACAGAACCAAGAAATCCTCCATCCGACGAGTTGCTCAACCGGATCTGTATGGCTGAACACAAAATGGTTGACCACTGCCTGAGCACAGAACGTACCAATCGACGCTCCAATACCGTTAGTCATAATCATAAACAACCCCTGTGCACTGCTTCTAATGTCGGAACAGGTCTGCTTATCGACATATAGAGAACCCGACACATTAAAGAAGTCAAATGCAATGCCATAGACAATCATTGACAGTATGAAAAGCCAAACTCCGCCACCCGGGTTGCCAAGGCCAAAGAATCCAAAACGGAACACCCACGCGAACATTGACATCAACATCACTCCCTTAATTCCGAAACGCTTAAGGCAGAATGGTATAAGAAGGATGCAGAGAGTCTCGCTCATCTGGGAAAGGGATATAAGCAGATTGGCATTCTTTGTGAAATAATTGTCGGCATATTCCGCAACGTTCTCAAAGCATGTGATAAACACGTTTCCATAGCTGTTTGTTATCTGCAAAGAGACTCCTAACAGCATGCTGAAGATGAAGAACACCGCCATTCTCTTTTCCTTAAACAATGCAAAGGCATTAAGACCGAGGGCTTCTGAGAGTGACTTTGTAGCTTTTCCTTTGCTTGTCGGGCAGTCAGGCATCGTGAGCGCATATAGTGCAAGGATCACTCCAAATGCACCGGATGTGAAAAGCTGAGAATATGTCGACTGGAATCCAGTGAAATTGACAAAAAGCATTGCGCAGATGAAACCGACAGTTCCAAACACACGTATTGGTGGGAAATGTTTCACGGTGTCGAGTCCTGCCTTAGTCAATGCAGTGTATGCCACTGAGTTTGCCAAGCCGATTGTAGGCATATAGAAAGCTACGGAGCATGTGTAGAGAGCAAATAGCGGACCGAATGCTATGTCACCACCGGCTGAAGAACAGTAAAGGCCTGCCGCACACATAAAGACAGCGGCTATCAACTGGCAAAGGGAGAGCATCCTCTGAGCGTGGATCCAGCGGTCGGCAACTATGCCCACCACCGCCGGCATAAACAGTGACACAAGTCCCTGCACCATGTAAAACCATCCAATCTGCTCGCTGAGCCCTACCCTCGACAGGTAGTTTCCCAGCGATATCAGATATGAACCCCAGACTGCAAACTCCAGGAAATTCATCACCGACAGTTTTACTTTCAATAAATTCTGCGAAGTCATCTTGATTGTATTAAAGTTGTTATGAATTGTTTATGCTAAGAAGGCATTGCGTGATATGATTCTGATTTTGTCTGCCTTACACCGAATAAGTTCCATCCGTATGGCAGCATCTTTCCATTCCATTACCTCTTCAACGCTCATATTGCCAAACTTTGCCAAAGTCTCATCAGTCATGGAAAGGGTGATGTCGCGAGATGAGTGATGCGTCATTACACTTATCAATACGCTCAATCGTGAGCGAAGGTCACCCATAGTGTAATTGCTCAGTGCATCTACCGGACGTTGTGCCCTCAATGAAAGATAATTAAGGAAATTAAGCATATAGATACGGTCGTTGTGCAGAAGAGCCAGATACTGCTCTTTACTAAACTGCATAATGCTTGACTTTCCTACAGACACTACCTCATAGGGATATCCGGTAGAGATTCCAAAAAGGCGGTCACCACCAAGAACAGTGCCCACACCACATGTCTCCTCTATCATGATGGGAAGTGTGTCTAATTTACGGACTATTTTCACAAATCCCGAAATTACAAATTTCACCATCGACACCTCTTCACCATCCCTAATGACCACATCGCCTGATTGATAATTGCAAAAACCGATATTGGTCTTCTCCAAAAATGAAGAAACCTGATTTTTACTGACACCCTTAAATAAGGGGAGGTCCATTATCACCTCATACATTGTAGCCATAACAGTCTCTTTAAAGCGTATAAAGCAGTTCAACCCATCTCCCTGTAGGGAGAATGAGGAATCGGTATTAGATACGATACAATAAAGGAGCATCCTCTTCTCTTGAGTTGCTCCTTTAGTAGCGGGATCGAGAATTGAACTCGAGACCTCCGGGTTATGAATCCGACGCTCTAACCAACTGAGCTATCCCGCCAGGCTTACGGTTTGTTTCCGTTTTGCGACTGCAAAGTTAGACATTATTTTTCATACACCAAAACTTTTTTTTACATTTTTATTCCGAAATTTTATTTCTCTTGTGTATTCTCAGAGTTTTTTGTTTAATTTTGCATCATGATAAGTATCTTTAAAATATTGGACACCAAAAATTCATCATATTCCGCAGGCAAGAACATACTGTATTTTGCCTTTTTACTATTTTCACTAATCCTTACATCTTGCTTCACCGGAGTGGAGGGCACCAAGAAAATCAAATTGTCAAGAGAAGACCGAAAGACACTTGCGCCATCTGCTGAAGAACAATTCTTTGTGGGAGTAAAAGGGATCCCTCTCTCAGAATGGGAGAAAGGGAAAACATTCATTGCAGCCGACGACAAGACAATCCTTTTGTTTGAGCAAGATGGATTGTCGCCCGACCCCTTGTCAGTGGGTATAGGAGGCAAAATCCTGTCGTTTGAGGGTATCGATAAACGTCTTGGAGCCGATGGCGAGACATATGCTGCCATAGTCTTCAGTAATAATGGCCATCCATATGTATATAATACCGGTAAAACATTTGACGTGGCATTGGAAATCAGAAGTGACCAGATTCCTATGCTTATCGACGAAGATATGGTGAGAGAGGCTCGCGAGCTTCTTATGGGAAAACAGCTTTGGATAAAGTCGCCTCTCTGGTATGACAACAATGGAAACCGTATCAACGGATTCAAATATGTAGCCATAACCATTACAGATGTGGAACCGGCGTCGGTAGCCTTTCCATTAAAACTTAGATTCACCAACAACGAGGGGAAATATGCCTGGGTATATATGAACTACGGCAATTCTGGCACTGAAAGCCGTTCATTCCCTGCTCTTTTCTCCCTTACAGATATAAGAAACCGTTATCCAACCGTGCAGGATGACGTGTGGGAAATGATTTGCAGGGGAAGAGTTAAGAATGGCATGACAAAACTGGAATGTAAACTCTCACTCGGAAATCCGCAGGAAGTAAGTTCCGGTCACGACTACAGCCAGACCCTCGACCTATGGCATTATTCCGACGGAACCACACTATGGTTTGAAGACGGACTTCTTACCAAATTCCGGCAATGACCCATATCAGCCCTAACCCCCTAAAGGGGGAACTCAAAGATTATTTCTACCCTAAAGAATAAAGAATAATGACTACCATATTTGAGAACAATAAAGACATAACCTCTCTCACCACTTTCGGCATACCGGCAAAAGCAAAACTGTTCGCAGAATATTCTTCACTGAAAGAACTCACAAAGATCTCCCAGACTGAGGAATTCCTGAACAATGAGGTGCTCCATATCGGAGGTGGAAGCAACCTGCTCTTTGTGAATGACTTCGATGGACTAATCCTTCATTCTAAGATGAAGGGTATAATCCGCTATGAGAAGGATAAGGACACCGTGTATGCCATAGCATCAGCCAGTGAGAAATGGACAGATTTCGTCGACTGGTGCATAGCCGAGGGATTGGCGGGAGTGGAGAATCTTGCCGGTATACCCGGTGAGGTGGGTGCTTCGGCAGTGCAGAATGTGGGAGCATATGGAGCTGAGGCAAAAGATGTGATCCACAATGTGGAATGCTTTGATATAGTCAGCCGCAAAACAAAGGTCTTCACAAATGAGGAATGCCGGTTTGGGTATCGCGACAGTTTCTTCAAGCATGAGGGGAAAGGACGCTATTATGTGTTGCGCATAAGTTTCCGGCTGAAAAAATCAAATCTTGCAGAGAATCTAAACTACGCGCCGCTTCAGGAATATGCTGAAGAACTTGGTCGCACACCTACTATCCGTGAGTTGGCTGACGAGGTTATCAGGATAAGGAATCAGAAACTCCCTGACCCGGCAGAGACCGGAAGTGCCGGAAGTTTCTTCAAGAACCCTGTGGTTAACCGATATTATTATCAGGAACAGATGCTCGGTCTTGACCCTGATATTCCCCATTACGATGTTGACGAGCACCGTGTCAAGGTGCCGGCTGGCTGGCTTATCGACCATGCCGGACTGAAGGGCTTCCGTATTGGTGGAGCTGAGGTGTATCCAAAGCAATGCCTTGTGATTGCAAATGCCGGGAATGCCACAGCTGACGATGTTGTAAGACTTTCCGACCATATCATAAAGACAGTGATGGAGAAATATGCAGTCATTCTCCAGCCTGAGGTCAACTTTATAGACACAAGTATCGAGATTACCGTTCTTGGCAGCGGCACATCAAAGGGTGTTCCGGAGGTGGCTTGTGGTTGCCGGGTTTGCCGTTCAGATTCCAAGTTCGACAAACGTCTCCGCGCTTCTGTGTTGGTGAAGACCCATGGATTGAAAATCCTTATCGATGCATCACCTGATTTCAGGGAACAGGCTTTGACTCATCATATAAACCATGTTGATGCCACACTGATAACGCATAGTCATTATGATCATGTGGGTGGCATCGATGACCTTCGTCCATTCTGCGCAAACAGTGATGTGCCGATGTATGTAAGTCCGGATGTCAATGCCGACCTTCACCGCCGACTCGACTACTGTTTCCGTGAGCATCGCTATCCAGGTGTGCCTAAATTTGAGATGCACGAGATGAATGGCGAGCCATTTTTCATCAATGGTCTTAAGATAATTCCAATCAGGGTGCTACACGGTAAACTTCCAATCTATGGATACCGCATCGGTGACTTTGCCTACATCACAGATGCAAAGTATATTCCGGAAGAGGAGATTGATAAACTATATGGGCTGAAGGTGATTATTGTAAATGCGTTGCGCGACCGTGAACACTTCGCGCATTTCAACGTGGCTGAGGCTCTTGATTTCATAGAAAAGATTAAGCCCGAAGAAGCATACCTCACCCATTTCAACCATGAGATTGGTTTGCATTCCGAGCTTGAGAAAAGGTTGCCGCCACACGTACACCCTTGCTATGACGGACTTACAGTGCGGCTTCCTTAAGTCGTTCTGTGTTTTCTGCTATCATAAGCCGGTCGATACATTCCTGGATGTTGCCATCCATGAATGAATCGAGGTTGTAGACTGTGTAGTTGATTCGGTGGTCGGTCATTCTTCCCTGTGGGAAATTGTAGGTGCGTATCTTTGCTGAGCGGTCGCCGGTGGAGACAAGTGTCTTTCTCCTTTGTGCAATGTCGGCAAGATATTTCTCGCGTTCGCGGCTATATATATAGGTACGCAGACGCGAGAGTGCCCTTTCCTTGTTTTTGGGCTGGTCGCGTGTCTCGGTGCATTCAATCAGTATCTCGTCTTCCTCGCCGGTGATGGGATTTTTCCACATATAACGAAGGCGGACGCCCGACTCAACTTTATTTACATTCTGACCACCGGCACCCCCACTTCTGAATGTATCCCATTTAATGGCTCCCTCGTTGATCTCAACATCGAATTCCTCTGCCTCGGGAAGCACAGCAACTGTCGCGGCTGAGGTATGCACACGTCCCTGGGTCTCCGTGGCAGGCACTCGCTGAACACGATGCACCCCGCTCTCATATTTCATCTCGCCATAGACGTCATTTCCTGAAAGATTGAAACATATCTCCTTGAAACCACCGGAAGCTCCCTCGCTATAGCTCGTGATGTCAAGTTGCCACCCTTTCTTTTCAGCATACTTCTGATACATTCGGAACAGGTCGCCGGCAAAGAGTGCTGCCTCGTCGCCACCGGTGCCACCGCGAATCTCCACAACGGCATTCTTGGCATCCTCGGGGTCTGCCGGCACCAAAAGCATCTTGATCTCTGTCTCCACTTTCGGGATCTCCTCAGTGGCTGTGTCAAGTTCCTCGCGTGCCATAGCCCTCAGTTCCTCGTCATCTTCCTCAGCGATGACGGTCTTTGCCTCCTCCACGGCGGAAAGCAGGTTCTCATATTTTTTCTTAGCGTCCAAGATATGCTGAAGATCACGATATTCCTTCGTGAGTCTCACATACCTCTGTTGGTCAGAGATTACATTAGAGTCGGAAATCAATGTCGACACTTCCTGAAAACGGTCTTCAAAACCGTCAAGCCTATTCAATAGCGGGTTATCACTCATATATTACAATATACTTGGGAAATCAAAATTATGTCGGCAAACAAATATGCCGATGAAATTGGGCGTAAAATTAATAAAAAATTTGCAAATGTGGTAGAAAAGGCTTAACTTTGCGCCGCGTTTCGGGAGAAAGTCAGAGTATGGCTCACTGGAATGCATCATTCAATTAACCTAAACAATAAACCGTCAAGTTTATGGCAACAAAAATCAGATTACAGCGTCATGGCCGCAAGGGCTACGCTTATTATCCAATTGTAGTAGCCGATAGCAGGGCACCACGTGATGGTAGATTTATTGAAAGGATAGGTTCTTATAATCCGAACACTAATCCTGCTACAATAAGTTTAGACTTCGACCGTGCTTTGTATTGGGTAGAGGTAGGCGCACAGCCCACCGACACAGTCCGTTCAATCCTCTCCAGAGAGGGCGTAATGCTCATGAAGCACCTCCGTGTCGGCATCAAGAAAGGCGCTTTCAATGAGGAGGAGGCACAGCGCCGCTTCGACGCCTGGAAACAGGCCCGCAACAAAGAGGCCAACGCAGCAGAGGCTAAGAAAGCCGCCAAGGCTGAGGCTGATGCAAAGGCTCGCCTTGAGGCTGAGGTAGCAAAGAACAAGGCCAAAGGTGAGGCAGTAGCCAAGAAGAAAGCTGAGAAACTCGCTGCTGAGGAGGCTGCCGCAAAAGAGGCTCTTCAGAACGAGACTGAGGCTCCAGCAGAACAGCCTGCTGAATAAAAATATTCATTTTTTACAGCAGAAACTTGCATAGTTAATATTTTATACTTAACTTTGCACCGCAAAACGAAACCCGGACACACTAACCGGCTCCGGGTTTTCAGTTGGCCGATTAGTGTAGCGGTTAGCACGCCACCCTCTCACGGTGGAGACTCGGGTTCGAGTCCCGGATCGGCTACTTTTAAACTTATCTGAACTAACCTACACATGGCCGATTAGTGTAGCGGTTAGCACGCCACCCTCTCACGGTGGAGACTCGGGTTCGAGTCCCGGATCGGCTACATAAGAACTGTCGCTTAAGGCAGTTCTTTTTGTTTTATTATGCATATCACTAATTTTACATTAATTTTTTAACTTTTTCATTGTAAACCACTCATTGCCCTTTTGCGTTATAGTGTCAAAGGGATAATCCTATCGGGATTTAGGCTTCTTTCTCTTTGTTGCTAAAAATCAAAACTCATTCTTAATCTGTTGTATTATGAAAACTTTATCCATCATCTGCTACATCATAGGTTCTATCCTCCTCATCGTGTCGTGTTTCACCACAAACATCTCGGTGACCTGGTGGCTGGGAGGTATAGCTGTTGTATTCCTGATTGCCGGTTGCGTATGTCAGTTCAACGCAAACACCGACCATCAGATTTACCACAACCACCATACCAACTATTAATGTCGCAGCCTAAATTCAAAAAAGGGCGGGACCAATCGGTTCCACCCTTTCCTTTTATTATAGAGTCTTTATGACAACAACATATTGGCCCGTTTGAGAGTCCCTGGCTTACCTATGTCTATCAACTCAAGATTTTCCTGCACGTATCCCCTGATCACGCAATCTTGCACTGGAGACAACAGAAAATCCATAATTGAGAACTTTTCATCTGCCTCTACCCTTCTCATTTCCTCTATCATATGCTTACCAACAACGTAAATGCCACTGAAGGCATACTCTTGGTCATCACTTTGCGCCACGAATCCCTCGGGACGATAGACATTATCCCTCACATTGTGCCATCCCCTCAAAATCATATCGCTGCCAAAAACCAATTTTCTCGAAGAGCTCCTGTCACTCACTAATAAGGTGGCGTCTCCGTCACTTGCCATATGTCTCTCCATCAATCCTGACAGGTCGGCGTTGCTAAGGATATCGACATTATGCACCAGCACCGGGAGCTCCTTAAATAAAGGTGCAGCCTTTAAGACGCCTCCGCCGGTGTCAAGAAGTCTTGCGCTTTCGTCACTGATGACTATCCTAACCCCAAAATCTCTCGCTGAAAGAAACTCAATTATCTGTGATGAGAAATGGTGAACGTTTACAACTATATCATCAAAGCCATATGACTTAAGATTCAGGATTACTCTCTCAAGCATAGGCACACCATTCACCGGCACCAACGCCTTCGGATGCTCAAGAGTCCAGGGACGGAGGCGCGTGCCAAGTCCCGCCGCCAATATCATTGTCTGCATAACACAAATTTTTATCGTTGAAAACCTTTGTAATGCCACGCTCCCGGTGGCAAACCTCTATCCTTACGTCATGGAAAGCATCTGCAAGACGCTCGGCAAGATGCTGCGCACAATACACCGACCTATGTCTGCCGCCGGTGCAGCCGAATCCTACCTGAAGGCTGTTGAACCCTCTCCTTCTGTAACAATCAACACTGGGCGAAACCATCTTGTAGGCATTTTCAAGAAATTCCTGCACCTCACCCTTTGACTCAAGGAAGTCTACAACCTCCTTGTCAAGACCGGTCAATGACTTATACTCATCATATCTTCCCGGATTATGCATTCCACGGCAGTCGAACATAAAACCGCCACCATTGCCACTCAAGTCTTCCGGATATCCTTTTTTATATGAGAAACTGAACACCTTTACAGTCAGACCATCCTTTGATTCTCGTCTTGAGTAACGGCTCTCAACCAACTGCTGACAGACATGCCGCAATTCCGGATAGGCATCCAACTCGCCGGCATCTATAAGTTCTGACAAGTTGGCGAGCGCGCCGGGAATACTCTCTATGAAATGAGAACGCTTCTCCACAAGTCCACGGAAACCATACGCCCCAAGCACCTGAAGTGTGCGCAGCAAGGCCATCTCTCCAACGTGAGTCCAGAGCCTATCCACACTTATTCCCCGAACTGACGAAAATTTCTTTATATATTCATTAAGGAGTAGCTTCCGCTCCTCTTTTGAGAAACCAGCCTTCGATTGCCATAAGAAGGAAACCGCATCATACAGCACCGGCCCCTTCCTGCCTCCCTGGAAATCTATAAAGAACGGCTCATCATTCTTTATCATGACATTCCGGCTCTGGAAATCGCGATACATGAATCCCCACAATTCCGGACCATATTGTGATGCCCTTGAGCTGAAAGACTCAAAGTCATCCTCAAGCCGATTCTCATCAAACATCACACCACACGGTTTCGCAAACTCATATTTAAAATAATTGAGATCCCACATCACCATCCTGCGAGAGAAGGGAGCAGAGTAAACATATGGCGACCATTCATCCTCATCCACTGTCTGCATGTCGACGAGTATACGAAGCGCCTCCTCCGAAAGAGGCAACCTCTTGTCGCCTTGAAGCAATGGCAACAACTGCTCCCCTCCCAAATCAGTCTGAAGATAAGAATGGAAACCTTCGTCAACAGCATACACTTGGGGCACATTCAATCCGTGCCCAAAGAAAACCTCTGAGAGTTTTACGAAAGCCTTGTTTTCAACGACGTCATTACCAGAGGTGCCAATCACCGTCGGTCCATTGGGTGATGAGAGTCGCACATAGACACGGTCGCCACCGGCAGCTGGCAATACCTCTCTTAATGGCTTCTCCTTATATATTATATAATAAAGTTCATCCGGAGTCAATACTCCGTCTTCATTACCCAACGCACCGACAATGGCCAATTGCCTGTCTGATTCATTGGGTTCATGATTAGTATTCACATTTCCCATAATTTGTGATTTTATTTCACATTGAGCTGACATCACGCGCAAACAAGTGTCAAAAAAATATGTTTTATAACACTTTCTTAGTTATCCTTTGCAAAATTAAATAAAAAAATCGAAAGTTGATTGCATAATTCTTGGTAATAACGACAATTTTGTTTATCTTTGCATCTGCATTCGCATTACCCCTGAATGCATTGATAATTTAATAAGAGATATATTTAAGTCATATTTTAATAAATATCATTATAATGGCTAATATTGATAATTATAATTTCGCAGGTAAAAAAGCGATTGTCAGAGTGGACTTCAATGTGCCACTTGACGAGAACGGCCATGTGACCGACGACACCCGTATCCGTGGTGCCCTACCTACTCTTAAGAAAATCCTTGCCGATGGCGGAAGCCTTATCCTCATGTCACACATGGGGAAACCAAAAGGTAAAGTGAACCCAAAATTCAGCCTTGCACAAATCCGCGAGGATGTGGCAAAAGCCCTTGGAACTGACGTGAAGTTTGCCCCCGACTGCGCCAACGCTGATGAGGCAGTCGCCGAGCTCAAGCCCGGGGAAGTGCTCCTCCTCGAGAACCTCCGTTTCTATCCTGAAGAGGAAGGAAAGCCTGTAGGCATCGACAAGACTGACCCAGGATATGATGAGGCTAAGAAAGAGATGAAAGCCCGTCAGAAAGAATTTGCAAAGAAACTCGCAAGCTATGCTGACGTCTACGTGAACGACGCGTTCGGCACCGCACACCGCAAGCATGCATCCACAGCAGTTATCGCCGACTATTTTGACGCCGACAACAAGATGCTCGGCTACCTTATGGAAAAAGAGGTGAAGGCTGTTGACAACATCCTCAAAGACATCAAGCGTCCTTTCACTGCCATCATGGGCGGTTCTAAGGTGTCTACTAAGATAGGCATCATCGAGAACCTCATGGACAAGGTTGACAACCTTATTCTTTGCGGCGGCATGACATATACTTTCGCAAAGGCACAGGGAGGCAAGATTGGCAACTCAATCGTAGAGGATGACAAGCTCGACCTCGCTCTCGACATCATCAAGAAAGCAAAGGAGAAAGGCGTAAACCTCATTCTTGGCACAGACTGCGTTGCAGCAGACTCATTCAGCAATGACGCAAAGACCATCATCTGCCCAGCCAACGACATTCCAGACGGATGGGAAGGCCTTGATGCAGGTCCTGAAACCTGCAAGGAATTTGCTGAGGCAATCGTTCCTTCAAAGACCATCCTTTGGAACGGCCCTGCAGGCGTCTTCGAGTTTGACAACTTTACCGGAGGCTCACGTGCAATTGCCGAGGCTATCGTAGAGGCCACTAAAAA
Source organism: uncultured Sangeribacter sp. (assembly GCA_964603335.1). GTDB lineage: Bacteria > Bacteroidota > Bacteroidia > Bacteroidales > Muribaculaceae > Lepagella. Next base: position 31,780 of record CAZRUR010000007.1, read on the forward strand.
TGGAGCCTTCTCACTTGTTGGCGGTGGCGACTCTGTGGCTTGTGTCAACAAGTTCGGTCTTGCCGACAGCGTATCGTATGTATCAACCGGTGGTGGCGCCCTTCTCGAGGCAATCGAGGGAAAGGCGCTCCCAGGCGTAGCAGCCGTACAGGCTTAATATAGGTTAGCAAACATATGGGCCGACTTAAAAAGCATCCACTTAGAAGGCGACTCCATATGTTTTACAACATATAAATTCATTCTTCAATGAAGTTTAAATATCTTGAAAGGCTCATTTTTGCATAATTTATAGAATTATGACTGCGATTACACCATTTTTTTGGAAATAATGTGTTGTTTTTTTCAAATTATATTGTAATTTTGCAGTGTCAAGTGCTAAAAGATAAAACAGCTCGCTGAATGACATGAAAAACCCCAAAGATGCAACATCCCGAGGGCCCAAACAATGACAACAAACAAAAAGAAACATAATCTTTAATCAAATTTTTCAAACACAATTTAACATTATGGATCAGAATTCCAAGCCTCAGGCAGCTACGGCAGCCAAAGTGAAAAAGGAAGAGAAAATCAGCAACGTTCGCGGCATCCGCAACGCATTTCTCGTAATCATCGTATGCGCCATCTGCGCAGTCTGCATCTTCATCTTCGGAATGGGCTACACCGGCAACTTCGAGGGTAACGACCCCGCAGGTCACCCAATCAACCTCGCTGGTACAGTCTACAAAGGTGGTTTCATCGTGCCAATCCTTATGACCCTCCTCCTCACTGTGATCGTTATCTCAATCGAGCGTTGGATTGCCATCAGCTCTGCTTCAGGCAAAGGCAACACTACCAAGTTTGTTGCTGACATCAAGGCTGACCTCGCCAAGAACAACATCGACGCAGCTATGGACCGCTGCAAAAAGCAGAAAGGCTCTGTTGCTTCTGTTGTCTACAACACACTCGTGAAGTACAAAGAGATGGACGTCAACACAATCCTCAGCAAAGAGCAGAAACTTACTACCCTCCGCAACGAGGTTGAGGAGGCTACCGCTCTTGAGATGCCGGCTCTTTCACAGAACCTCCCAATCGTGGCCACTCTTACCACTCTCGGTACTCTCGTCGGTCTTCTCGGAACCGTTATGGGTATGATCAAATCATTCCAGGCTCTTGCTGCTTCTGGCTCTCCTGACTCAACCGAGCTCTCCACTGGTATCTCTGAGGCACTTGTGAACACTGCCTTCGGTATCGCAACTGGTGCCTTCGCGGTTATCTCTTATAACTTCTACACCAACAAGATCGACAACCTCACCTACGCTATCGACGAAATCGGTTTCTCAATCGTAGCTACTTTCGCTGCAACTCACTAATCTGAGCACCAACGAAAACGATAATCTCAATTTTCCAAACCGAATAAGTTTATAGCTAATATGGGAAGAGTAAAAATAGCAAGAAAGAGCACATTCATCGACATGACGGCGATGAGTGACGTGACGGTGCTGCTGCTTACCTTCTTCATGTTGACTTCGACCTTCCTCCAGAAGGAACCAACCACAGTTATCACCCCTCCCTCAGTGTCTACTGAAAAAGTGCAGGAGACTAACTTCGTTCAGGTTCTCGTAAGCCCGGAAGGTAAGATTTGGCTTACAATGAACAATGACACCTCATCTGCTTGGTCGAACGAGAAGATGAGAATGGCACTCCTTGATAAAGTAAGCGAAATATACAACGAATCGCATAAGAACAAGATAAGCTTCAACATCGCACAGAAGCAGGCATTCAGCAAATTGGGTGCATTTGGTGTGCCCCTCCAGCAAATGGGCGAGTTCCTTGATCTCGCTGACCAGCAGGAAGGACAAACCAAAATGGACAAATGGCTGTCTGGCGAGGATGAAAATCCCAACCATATCACAGGCATTCCTGTGAGCTGGAATAACGACGAGAACAATCCCACAGAATTCCAGATGTGGATGAAAGCTCTTCGCCAAACTGAGAATGACAACCTTGCTCAGGCAATTAAGGATGGCACTGGTGTGGCTATCAAGGCAGACCAGAACACAAAGTTCGATATCATCCACATGGTGATGGACAATCTTCAGACCATCCATATGAATAAGTTTACGTTTTTGACCGCACTTAAAGCAGGAGACGAATAAACCATGGCAGAAGTTCAACAGAATACGGGCGGCAAAGGCAAGAAAGGCGCCCAGAAAAAAATGCAGATCCGCGTGGATTTCACGCCGATGGTCGACATGAACATGTTGCTTATAACGTTCTTCATGCTTTGTACGACCATGATCAAATCGCAAACTCTCACCATCGCCCTTCCGTCTAACGAGAAGGTGGAGAACACCGAGAATATGTCGCAGGCATCTGCCGATGACGCTGTCACCATCATTCTTGATGCAAAGAGAAAAGCCGGCACAAATCTTGTAGACTCTGTCAACGGTCACGTTGTTAATGAGATTTACTACTATTTTGGTAAGCCAGGCGGTGACGGTGGCATGTTTGGCTCTGGCGGTACTGTTATCGCTGAGAATAACAACCTCAACAAGTCAACTTTCGACTTGAGCGACCCGGACGGTATCCGCAAGATTATTCAGAAACGCAATCAGGACGTCCTCAAAGAGATTAATGAGATTAAGAAAAAGTATGCCGACGGTGGCTTCGGTAGCCTTGAGACTAAGGCTGACCGTGAGAAAGCCCAGGCCGCTTACGATGAGGCTGCTTCAGCTATCCGTAAAAACGAGAACTTGAAGAAACCGGTTATCGTAATCAAGTCTACTCCAGAAGCTGCTTTCGGTAGTCTTGTTGAAATCCTTGACGAAATGCAGATCAACTCAATCTCAAAATATCAGATTGACAACATGACTGCAGTCGACTCTGTGATGCTTAATGAGTACTGGAAACTTCATCCCGCCCAGTGATGTGAGATTTAATAACCCTTAAAGCAGAAAAAGAAAATGGCTAGAAATATAGATCTTACATCAAAAGAATGGCGCGACATAGTTTTCGCCGATAAAAACAAGGAATTTGGTGCATACCAACTTCGTCAAGGGAGTGACCGTCGCCACAACATGGCGGTGCTCTACACTCTTATTGGTCTTGTAGTAGTGTTCTTCCTTATTCTTGCATATTCTAAATATTCAGATTATAAGGCAGAGCAGGATGCGATAGCTCTTCAGGAACAGCGTGAGAAGATGGCAGCAGCCGAGCTTCTCCAGCAGGAAGAAGAGCCCGATGAGCCCGAACCAGAACCTGAGGAGCAGAAACTTGAAATGGAAATCCCGGAGGTGCCTGAAGAAGTGCTTGCAACTGTACAGGTTACTCAGATTGCCATCGTTGACGCTGACCAGGTAAAGAACGAGGTGATGGACATGGAAGAGCAGAAGGAAGACAACACCGCCCGCGGCGTTGTTAACCAGGAAGGCTCTGACGATGCCGATAAGTTTAAGGCTGTAGTTGAGCAGGTTGTTGTCAAGGAACCAGAACCTGAGAAGCCGAAAGAGGAAGAGATCTTCCAGGCTGTAGAACAGCAGGCTGAGTTCCCTGGCGGCACGGAAGCCCTTATGAAGTGGCTCTCTCAGAACATCCGTTATCCGGAGGCTGCACAGCAGAACGACATTCAGGGTCGTGTGGTTGTAAGGTTCGTCGTTGAGAAAGATGGTTCTATCGGTCAGGCTACTATCGCCAAGGGTGTTGACAAAGACCTTGACCGTGAGGCACTCCGAGTTGTCAACAAGATGCCTAAGTGGCAGCCTGGTAAGAACAACGGTATTGCAGTGCGTTCTTACTTCAACCTCCCTGTCACCTTCAAGCTCCAGAATCAGTAATCAATCTGATCTCAAATATCAAAAGAAGAGACTCTCCCTCGAGGGCCTCTTCTTTTTAATTATACGTTTTAATTGTTTGTTTCAGTAATGACAATTTAAAGTGTTTCTTCCGAACATACTTTAACGAAATTTGTTAATTAAGTAGAAACATCTAAAACATTGAGTTATGGAAAATGGAAATAATTACGGCAATATGCCAAAAGGCGGCCGTCTGATCTTCGGAATATTTATGGTGATAGTCTATGTGGCTGTCGGGATACTGTTCATTACAGACATCTTCTATATTGACAACACAGCGATAACCCTCACTGTAGGAATTGTACTCTGTGTCTATGGCGTGTGGAGAGGGATAAGGCTTTACAAGGGATGGAATTAACACGCTGAGATATGAAGAAACCGTTTACTAAGACAATATGCAGACTGTTCTTGCTTGCAATAATGGCAGGAACAGCGGCTTGCACCCCTGTGAAACGTGGTGAATATGCTTCCGGAAGTGCAACCATCTTCTGTGATGATGGCTTCAAAAATATTCTAGACGAGGAGATAGAGGTGTTTGAATACTCTTATCCTGACGCCTCTATCATTCCTTTCTACGTGAGTGAAGGAGAGGCTGTCGATTCTCTGATGGCAGACGCTACGCAAGCCATAATTTCAACAAAGGAATTGACTAAGGAACAGATTGATTATCTCAAGTCAAAATTCAAACGCGTGGTGCGCCAAAACGCAATCGCCGTTGACGCAGTAGCCCTCATCACAAACAAGAAAAATCCGGTTGATGCCTTGTCGATGACAGAGATAAGCGACATTATGAATGGCAAGATCACGAAATGGAGCCAACTCGCCGGCAATGACTCCACAGCAATCAAGGTAGTGTTCGACCATGCAGAGTCTTCCACAGTAAGTTATCTTAAGGAGAAATTCCTCCCTGAGGGAGCGAAGATTTCTGACAATGTAAATGCATTCGCACAGGACAACAATGCCGCTGTGTTTGATGTGGTGAAGACTGATCCCAATGCGCTTGGTGTGGTCAGCGTGAGCTGCCTTGGAGATGACCTGTCAAAGGCAAAAAGCATTCCTATCGACAAGAGAATGGCAGACTATCAGAATGAGAATGACACTGTTGCCACAAACCTTACAACAGAAGTTAAGATTCTCAAAGTGAGCAACCCTACGGAGGCAAACGACTATAGTCCTGTAAGCTATAAACCATATCAGGCTTATATCTATACCGGCGAATATCCTCTTGTCAGGAAGATATATATGGTGTCGACAGCAAGCAATTCAACTGTGCTTCACAGTTTCTACGTGTTTGTGACTGGATTTGTCGGCCAAAAGATTATAACAAAGACCGGCATTCTGCCGATACACATGAACCCAAGAGTGGTAGAGGTGATTTGAAAATACGTCAACTAATCTCCAACACCGCATACCTTAAATAAAATCTAATCCCCACTCACTCCCAGACATGCTAATGAGTGGGGATAATTTTGCCAATTTCAAAAGAAATTAGAAGTTTTAACAAGGCGCTTTAAACGAATTCGAATAAAAATAATCATAAAAATTAAAAAAGTTATCTCATAAACTTATCCACAACAAAAAAATTTATTAATTTTGCACTTATGAGTTCTATGCCGATTTTTTCACAAGGACTTCATATGCTTGAAATCAAATCAAACACAATAAGGAAATGAAATTTAAGTTTATTTTCACAGCCGCCTTCCTTGCAGGCGCAGCCTTAAGCTCATTTGCCCAGACTCATGTAGAGGGCGAGGAGTATTACAAAGCCGACCAGTTGGAGAATGCCAAGGAGCTTCTCAACCGCAACATGAACAATGCCGGCACAGACAAAGCAGTCGCCAACTATTACCTCGGGCTTATAGCTATGCACGAGGGCAAAGAGTCTGATGCACTCAATTACTTCAACACTGGCGTGCAGCAGAATGCTGAATACCCTTACAACTATGTAGGTCTTGGCTATGTTGACCTCAAGAAGGGTGATAAGAAAGCTGCTGAGGAGCAGTTTAAACTCGCTGAGAAATATGGCAAGAAGGATCCATCCGTAGAAATTGCCATAGCCCGTGCTTATCACAACACAGACCCAGTGGCTTATGCCAAGGAAATAGACAAGAAAATCACCACTGCCCGCAAGTGGGATATGAAGAATCCTGATATCTATCTTTTCGAGGGCGACCGCAAGAAGGATGAGAAAGATTATGGTGGCGCTGCCGGTCAGTATGAGATGGCTGCCAACTATAACCCTGATGCAACTGAGGCTTACGTGAAATATGCCAACCTGTTCACTCAGGTGAATCCTCAGTATGCAATCGACATGCTCAACAAGCTGCTTCAGCTTAACCCCAACTCTGCCCTTGCTCAGCGTGAGCTCGCAAACGCTTACTACAATGCCGGTCAGTTTAAAGAGGCTGCCGAAGAATATGGAAAATATGTGAAGAACCCCAACCACTTCAAGCAGGATGAGGACCGCTACGCATTCCTTCTCTTCTATGGTGGCGACTATAAGGGTGGTTATGATTATTCAACTGCTCTTCTCAACGCAAATCCATCAAACTTCACTGCCCGGCGTTATCAGTTTATGAACGCTGCCCAGATTGACTCCATGAGCGACCAGCTCCTTCCAATGGCTGAGGCTCTCTTGGCTGCTCACAAGGCAAATCCAGACAACAAGTTCGCTCCAATCGACTATATCCTTATCTCTCAGGAATTAAATTCAGCAAAACGTCCTCAAGACGCTCAGACTGTGCTTGAGGAGGCTATCGCTGAGACTCCGGAAAATCCTGCTTTCTATAAGGAACTTGCTATGACCTACGTGGGTGAGAACAACCTTACAAAGGCGGCTGAGACCTATATGGGTTATCTTGATCATTCTGAGACCCCCGGATATAATGATTACGTGCAGGAGGCTACTTTCGCTTTCTATGCCGGCGTTGAGAACCAGAAGGATAACCCAACTGAGTCTGCTAAATATTATGGCATCTGCCAGGAATATGCCGACAAGGCTGCAAAAATCCTACCTGACAACTACAAGCCAAAGAAATTCACAGGTGACATCGCCAAGCAGACTGCTCCAGAAGATCAGGTGGCATCAGCTGCTGTGACAGCCTACACTGAGGCTGTCAAGCTCCTCGAGGCAAGCGAGAACACTTCACGCTATGCCAACGATGCAAAAGTGATGTATAACTACTTGGGCAACTACTATCTTGACCAGAAAGATGTGGCAACAGCAAAGACTTACTTCAACAAGTATCTTGAGCTTGACCCCAACAACGAGCAATATCGTAATTTCGTTAACGGTTTGAAGGAATAATCCTTTGGTGATATTGCAATTTTCCAATCACAATGCATCCATCTGAAAGAAAGTTCTTTCAGATGGATGCATTTTTATGATTTCTTTTCCATTCTTCTTTGCATAAACTAACGATTATTCGTAACTTTGCCACAAAATACAAAAATTCCACACATTCAGCTTTCCCTGAGCTTCCACTCTCCAACTGCTACCATAGCCGAAAGTTGATGTATATATCCTTAATTATTTATGGCTGAAACAATACGCATAAAGAAGGGTCTTGATATCCCCTTGAAAGGGAAGCCCTCTTCTGACGTGACCGCCGACACAACGACCACGCTTTTCGCCATATGCCCCGATGATTTCCCGGGACATACTTGGAAAGTAATGGTCAAACCAGGCGAAGTTATCTCAGCTGGACAACCGCTCCTGTGCGACAAGGCAACCGGACAGATAAGACTTGTCTCTCCGGTGTCAGGCACTGTGCAGGATGTCCATCGCGGTGAACGTCGTCACATCGAATTTGTCAGTGTTAAAAAGGAAGGTGACAGCAAGCCAATAAAACTGCCCGTTGCCTCCAATGCCACACAAGTCAAAGAATCATTACTAAACTCAGGGCTATGGGCAATGATGCGGCAGCGCCCTTATGACATTGTCCCCGAACCGGAAGTGAAACCGAGGGATATCTTTGTCTCAGCATTTGATTCAGCCCCCTTAGCACCGGAAATGCTGACCCAAGAACTCTCAAAATGGCTTGAGTCAGGTCTGGCTGCCCTCGCCAAATTGACAGATGGCAAGGTTTATCTCGGCGTGAAGGCTGGGTCGGGAATCAGATCCAAGGCTGCTGAGGTATATGAATTCGAGGGACCCCACCCTGCCGGGAATGTCGGCACACAAATAGCAGCCATCAAACCTGTAAATAAAGGAGAGACGGTATGGACTCTCGATGCTGTCACAGCTGCAAGAATTGGCAAACTTTGCCAGACCGGAGAGTTTGATTTTGTCACCGAGGTGGCAATCTGCGGACCGGCTGTTACCAATCCGTCCATGGTGCGCACCTATGTGGGAGCATCCATCGATTCCCTGATCAAAGGGAGACTGACTTCAGAAACGGGCCTTCGCATAATTTCCGGGAATGTGCTCACCGGCACAAGAGTGCAGAAAGATGGGTTCCTCCACTTCCCTTACAGGCAAATCACTGTCATTGAGGAAGGTGACAACGCTGATGAGTTTATGGGGTGGGCATCTATCAACCCTAAGAAATACAGTGTGAAACACAGTTTCCCCGCTTTCCTTCGTGGACTCTCCAAACCTTTTGACTTTGATGCCAGAATAAAGGGTGGACACAGGGCAATGATTCTGAGCGGTGAATATGACAAGGTGTTCCCATTCGACATTTATCCGGAATATCTTCTTAAGGCAATCATCGCCGAAGACATCGACCGCATGGAGAACCTTGGAATCTATGAGGTGGCTCCGGAAGATTTTGCCCTTCCGGAATTTGTCGACACTTCAAAGATTGAACTTCAGAAAATTGTGAGAGACGGGCTCGACAACCTTCGCAAGGAACTGTCATGATGCCGGCTGCACTGTATACTCACCAATAAGTATTCTTCAAAATGAAAGGATTAAAGAAAAAAATCGACAGTGTAAAGCCGCAGTTTGAGGAGGGTGGAAAATTTTCTAAACTCCATTCTGTCTTCGACGGTTTCTACACATTCCTTTTCACCCCCAATGAGACGTCGCGCTCCGGAGTGCATATCCATGACGGCAATGACTCCAAGCGCACGATGATCATGGTGGTGATTGCCCTTCTTCCATGCTGTCTGTTCGGCATATGGAACGTTGGGTATCAGCATGCACTCGCCATAGGGGATGCTGACCATGGTCTTTTCCACCTTTTCTTCTACGGACTTTGGGCTGTGCTTCCACAGATTATTACAGCCTACGTCGTGGGACTTGGTATTGAGTTCATTATCGCACAGATTCGCGGACATGAAATTCAGGAAGGTTTCCTTGTTTCCGGCATCCTCATCCCAATGATTTGCCCGGTTGACACTCCTTGTTGGATGCTTGCCGTGGCAGTTGCATTCTCTGTAATATTTGCAAAAGAGGTGTTCGGTGGCACTGGCTACAATTTCCTCAACGTTGCCCTCGTGACACGTGCATTCCTCTTCTTTGCCTACCCATCACAGATGAGTGGCGACCACGTGTTTGTATCGCTTGGCGATATGGCAGCCATTGATGGTTTCTCCGGAGCAACTCCTCTTGGTCAGCTTGCTGCTGCAGTGGGAGGTCAAGCAGAGGTGTTTGGAGTGACAGGTCAGCCTTTAAGTCTTTCCGACATGTTCCTTGGGCTTTATCCAGGATCATGGGGTGAGACTTCCACGCTATGTATCCTCATCGGACTTGTCATTCTCCTCTTTACAGGAATCGCCTCTTGGAAGATTGTATGCTCAGGCGTGGTAGGCGGTTTGTTGATGTCAGTGCTTGTACACAACTTTGCCTCACCTCTCTATCCTGTGACATTCCTTACTCCAGGAGAGCAACTTTGTCTTGGTGGCTTCGCTTTCGCCATCGTCTTTATGGCAACAGACCCTGTCACGGCATGCCGCACTGAGATTGGCAAATATATCTATGGATTCCTTATAGGAGCCTTGGCAATGGTGATCCGTTGCTTCAACACCGGCTATCCGGAAGGCGCCATGCTCGCTGTGCTCCTCATGAATTGCTTCGCTCCGCTTATCGACTACTGCGTGGTGAACGCCAATATCAACCGACGCCTCAAACGTCTCACTGTCAAGAACCAATAAATCTCCTGCAATCATGAACAGACAAAGCAATACCTACACAATTATCTACTCCGCCATACTCGTGTTGGTGGTGGGAGTGGTGCTGTCCGTGGTGTATCAGGCTCTCCGTCCAAAGCAGGTGGAGAATATTGCCAACGACACAAAGCGTCAGATTCTCGCCTCAGCAAGAATCACTCCAGATAAAGGTCAGACAATCAGCGACCTCTATGACCAGCACATCACCGGCAGTTTCATCGTCAACAGCAATGGAGAGAAGGTTGACTCATCAACTGATCCATTTGATGTGAATGTGGCGCTTGAGGTGAAGAAACCGGCTGACGAAAGGACGCTTCCGGTGTTTGAGTGCGCCACTGATGATGGCACAAAATATATCCTTCCAGTATATGGTGCCGGTCTGTGGGGCCCGATTTGGGGCTACATTGCCTTCGACAATAACGGCGACACTATCTATGGCGCTTATTTTGCCCATCAGGGTGAGACCCCGGGACTTGGAGCTGAGATTGAGAAACCAGCCTTCTCAAGCCAGTTTGACGGCAAGAATGTGTTCTCCTCTACAGGTGAATTCACCTCTGTAGCTGTCGTCAAGACTGGCAAAGAGCCGCAGGACCGTGCATGGGTGCACGCTGTGAGCGGTGGCACAATCACAAGCCAGGGTGTACAGGCTATGCTCCAGGATTCTCTCGAGCCTTACGCAGCATTCCTGTCATCACTCAAGGATAAAACTAACGAATAAGATTTCCGGTTATGAATATCAACAAATCATTTCTGCCTCTCGTAAATCCTCTCTCTAAGGAGAATCCTGTTATCGTGCAGGTGCTGGGAATCTGTTCCGCCCTTGCCGTGACAGCAAAACTTGAGCCGGCTGTGGTGATGACAATCTCTGTCACTGCCGTGCTTGCTCTTGCCAATGTGATAATCTCACTGCTCCGCAACACTATCCCAACTTCAATCCGAATCATTGTGCAGCTTGTGGTTGTGGCAGCACTCGTTGTGATTGTTGACCAGGTGCTTAAAGCCTATACCTATGAGGTAAGCAAGGCACTTTCTGTCTTTATCGGCCTGATTATCACCAACTGTATCATCATGGGCCGCCTGGAGGCGTTTGCCATGAGCAACCGTCCATGGCCGGCATTCCTCGATGGCATAGGCAATGGCCTCGGATATGGAATTATCCTGATAATCGTGGCGTTCTTCCGTGAGTTGCTCGGCAGCGGCACTCTCTTCGGCTATCAAGTGATTCCGCAGTGGTGTTACGAACACGGCTACCAGAACAACGGCATGATGATTCTCCCCCCGATGGCCCTTATAACTGTAGCATGCATCATATGGGTGCACCGCACTGTCAACAAAGACCTTCAGGAATAATTACCCACACCTTATAATTAAGAATGTTTGATTTATGGAAAATTTGAATCTTTTCATACGCTCGATATTTATCGACAACATGATTTTCGCATATTTCCTCGGCATGTGTTCCTATCTTGCCGTGTCGAAAAATGTGAAGACCGCTTTCGGACTGGGTGTGGCTGTAAGCTTCGTGCTTATCATTGCGCTTCCTGTCACATGGTGTATCAACCAATATATTCTTGTGCCTGGTGCTTTGAGTTGGCTTGGTGAGGAATACGCCGATACCGACCTCAGTTTTCTTGGACTGATTATGTTCATCTCCGTGATTGCCGCCCTTGTGCAGATCCTGGAGATGGTGATTGAAAAATATTCTCCGGCACTTTACTCCTCCCTTGGTATTTTCCTCCCGTTGATTGCAGTGAACTGTGCCATCCTTGGAGCAGTGCTCTTCATGCAACAGAGAGACTTCACCAACGCCTGGACTGCCACTGTCTATGGAGCTGGTTCCGGAATCGGCTGGCTTATGGCAATCACCTGCCTTGCTGCCATCCGCGAGCGTCTCGCCTACAATCAGATTCCCGCTCCTCTCCGCGGCATAGGTATCACATTTATAATCACCGGACTCATGGGCATCGCATTTATGAGTTTCCTCGGCATTAAACTGTAACATCATGTCTATACTAAATATAATACACTGGAATTCAGTAGCAGCTGCGGCTTTGATTTTCCTTGTTATAGTCATCGTGCTTGTTGTTGTGCTTCTTCTTGCCAAAAGATTTCTTGTGGCATCTGGAGAAGTGACAATCGACATCAACGATGGCAAGAAAGTTGTCAAGGCACCCAGTGGGAAATCTCTCCTTGCCACACTCGCCGACGGCGGTGTGCACCTCTCTTCCGCATGTGGAGGTAAGGGAAGTTGCGGTCAATGTAAGGTTCAGGTCCTTGAAGGTGGTGGCGATATGCTCCCAACTGAGGCTGTCCATTTCACACGCAAACAGATGAAAGACCACTGGCGTCTCGGTTGTCAGGTTAAGGTGAAGAATGATATGGAGATTCACCTTGACGAGTCTGCCCTCGACGTGAAGGAATGGGAATGCGAGGTGATCTCAAACAAGAATGTTGCCACATTCATTAAGGAATTTATAGTGCAGCTTCCCAAGGGTGAGCATATGAACTTCATCCCTGGTTCCTACGCCCAGATTCGTATCCCCAAATATGAGATGGATTATGACAAGGATATCGACAAGTCGCTCATTGGTGACGAATATCTCCCATCTTGGGAAAAGTTCGGGCTCTTTACCTTGAAAGGGAAGAACACAGAGGAGACAGTCCGCGCTTACTCTATGGCAAACTATCCGGAAGAGGGCGACCGCATAATGCTTACCGTAAGAATTGCCACACCTCCTTTCAAACCGAAGCCACAGGTAGGATTCCAGGATGTGCCCACAGGAATTGCCTCTTCATTCATATTCTCACTCAAACCGGGTGACAAGGTGATGATGAGTGGTCCTTATGGAGATTTCCATCCGATTGTTGACTCCAAGGCTGAGATGATTTGGGTTGGTGGTGGTGCCGGTATGGCCCCTCTCCGTGCCCAGATTATGTGGATGACAAAGACTCTCCACACCACCGACCGTAAGATGCACTATTTCTATGGAGCGCGCGCATTGAACGAGGTGTTCTATCTCAACGATTTCCTTGAGCTTGAGAAGGAGTTCCCGAATTTTAAGTTCCATCTTGCCCTTGACCGTCCGGATCCTGCTGCAGATGCTGCCGGAGTGAAATATACTCCCGGATTTGTGCATCAGGTGATGTATGAGACTTATCTTAAGGACCATGAGGTTCCTGAGGATATTGAGTACTATATGTGTGGTCCTGGCCCGATGAGCAATGCAGTCAACAATATGCTTTATAATCTCGGTGTGGAACCATCCGCAATTCATTATGATAATTTTGGTGGCTAACCAACTGATCTAACACATAAAAAACACATTAACAATGCAAAGAGACAACAAAATCTTCGACATCATTGACCGCGAGCATCTACGCCAGCGTCGCGGGATCGAGCTTATCGCCAGCGAGAACTTTGTCAGCGACGAGGTGATGCGCGCAATGGGCTCTTGCCTGACCAACAAGTATGCCGAAGGTTATCCTGGTCATCGCTATTATGGCGGTTGTCAGGTGGTTGACGAGGCTGAGAACCTCGCCATTGAACGTGCAAAAGAACTTTTCGGTGCTGAATGGGCAAATGTGCAGCCCCACAGTGGTGCCCAGGCAAATATGGCTGTGTTCATGGCTTGCCTCCAGCCGGGCGACACTTTCATGGGCATGGACCTCAGCCACGGCGGTCACCTCAGCCATGGTAGCCCGGTCAATTTCTCTGGCCTTCACTTCCAACCTATCAGCTATACCGTCGATGCCAATACAGGCCGTGTAAACTATGAGGAACTTGAGCAAAAGGCTCGTGAGCAGAAGCCGAAACTGATTATTGCCGGTGCGTCTGCCTATAGCCGCGAATGGGATTACGCCCGCATCCGTAAGGTTGCTGATGAGATTGGCGCCATCTTTATGGTGGACATGGCCCATCCGGCAGGTCTTATAGCTGCAGGTCTTCTTGAGAATCCTGTAAAACACGCCCATATCGTCACCACCACTACCCACAAGACTCTCCGTGGTCCACGCGGCGGCCTTATCCTTATGGGCAAGGATTTCGACAACCCATGGGGCAAGAAAACTCCTAAGGGTGAGATAAAGAAGATGTCAGCACTTCTCGACTCTGCAGTGTTCCCAGGTGTGCAGGGTGGTCCGCTTGAGCATGTAATCGCTGCCAAGGCTGTTGCCTTTGGTGAGGCTCTCCAACCAGAATGGAAAGACTATGCCCTTCAGGTTAAGAAGAATGCTGCTGCTCTTGCAAATGCACTCATTGAGAAGGGTTACAAGGTGATTTCTGACGGCACTGACAACCACTGCATGCTCGTTGACCTTCGTCCTAAATTCCCGGAGATGAGTGGCAAGAAGGCTGAGCGAGTTCTCGTTGAGGCTGACATCACCGCCAACAAGAACATGGTGCCTTACGACACTCGCTCACCATTCCTCACTTCCGGTCTTCGTTTTGGAACTGCCGCCATCACGACACGTGGCGCCAAAGAGGAGCTCATGCAGACCATCGCTGATCTTATCGACCGCGTGCTTTGCAACGCCGACGATCCCGCAGTGATTGCTCAGGTTCGTCAGGAAGTAAATGAAATGATGAACGACTATCCAATGTTTGCATGGTAAAATAATCGCACAATATAAAAAAGAGGAGACATTTCAATGTTTCCTCTTTTTTATTTGCATTATTGCCAAACTCACGCTATCTTTGCATTCAATCATTCCCCATAACCGGAATCATCATGAACGGGATCATGTGTCCAAACTAATATAATATGGACTTTTCTAAATTTGACATTCCAAAAGTATTATTTGTAACCGGCATCGGCACAGATGTCGGCAAGAGTTTCGTAACCGGCTGGCTTGCTCGCGAGATCATGGCATCCGGGAAATCATGCATCACGCAGAAAATGATACAGACCGGAAATATCGGGTTTAGCGAAGACATTGAGCGCCACCGTCAGATTATGGGGACCGGTTATTTCGATGTGGATCTTGCCCACATCACTGCCCCAGTGATATTCTCATATCCCGCGTCTCCTCACCTTGCCGCCGAAATCGACAGAAAGGAAATCAACCTTCATAAGATTACAGAGGCAACCGATACTCTCGCCAGTCTTTTTGACCATGTGCTCCTTGAAGGGGCAGGCGGTCTTATGGTGCCGATTGAGGGAGATCATCTTACAGCAAATTATATCAGCCGACATAAGCTTCCCGTAGTGGTGACTGTCACTGGGCAACTCGGTTCTATTAACCATGCCCTCCTTACTTTCAACGCATTGAAGTCGTTCGGAATTTCTCTTTTCGCTGCGGTCTATAATCCCCACTTCGACCAAGATGAGACTATATGTACTGACACAAGGAAATATCTCCAGAATTGGCTGAAGAAACATTTCCCAGATGCATTGTGGCTCGAAATGCCGGAGATTACCACTAATGATAATCACCACATTTCATTCTATGCTGAATCTAAAATTTCCATTTCTAAAGACTCAGCGCATACCATTCAGCAAACAGCGTCAAACGCCTCTTTTAAAAACATCTCTATCTCGAAAGAGCAGCTGAGCAAACTTCCCTCAGCTCATTTTGACGGGAATATCTGTGTAATCCAGAGCGAAGACCAGATTGAAGGCGCCATATCAAAACTTCGGGAAAACAATATTATTGGGTTTGACACTGAAACTCGTCCAAGTTTTAAGAAAGGATACTCAAATAGCGTGTCGTTGATCCAATTGTCAACACGCGACACTTGCTATCTGTTTCGCATCAACAAGACAGGGCTCACCCAACCGATAATAGACCTTATAGAAGATCCAAGCATTCTGAAGATTGGCTTGTCTACACATGATGATTTCCATAATCTCAATAGGATTGCAGACATACATCCCGAAGGATTCATCGACCTACAGTCATACGTGAAGCAATTCAAGATTGTAGACAACAGCCTGTCGCGCATATATGGGATTGTGTTCGGACAAAGGATTTCTAAGGGTCAGCGGCTCACAAATTGGGAGGCAGACGAACTCACACCATCGCAACAGAGTTACGCAGCCCTTGATGCAATTGCATGCATTAAGTTGTATGATTATCTGTCGTCTGGGAATTTTAATCCTGAGACATCACCATACCTTGTCACTGCCTTCCAACCCGAAGACTAACTTCCCTTTTCATTTTTCATTTTTCATTTTTCAATTTTACATTTCGCCCATGAAACGCCACGTCATAGTAACCATACTTCTAACGGCATATGCACTGTTCATGACCTTCTATTTCGGTCTTGATCTTCTTAAATCCGGACACGAATTTCGTTTCTGGGCTACTGTAGTGGCTGAGACGATTGTGATAATCCTCACTTTCTTTGCCCTTCGCCACCGCGACCGTCTCCGCGAACAACGAAAAAACCAACAACACTGATTGCCTTCTTTGCCTATCTTGCCTTCTTTGCCTATAAAAAAAGGGAGATAACCTCCACGGTCGCTCCCCTTAGATAAGTTTCTACAGGTAAAAAATCTTAAGGTAAAAAAGATTGTTTTTAGGTTCGATGCAAAGTTACTGCTTTATCAATTACCCACCAAATATTTCTTGCCAAAATGTCACAAATGTGTTGTAAAACATATAAATTTACACCCATTTAAGCAGTCGTAAGCCGTTTTTATCCATTTTTACGTAACTAAATGTCCGAATCCACTCCCCAAGCACTATCATCTCGCAACCATCTTCAACTACCTCACGAGTGAACACATGCACGTGGCCGAACATAAAGATATCGATCTCCGGATGAGTCTTGTGATAGTCCTTGGTAAATTTTCGGAGACTCAGTAGAAGATGATCCTCCGGAATGCCCCTTGCCTCACCTTCCTCTCGGCTGTGGCGACTCCATTTATAAGCAAATGGCACTGTCCAACGGGGATGGATGGCACTGAATGCCCGTTGACAAATCTTGTTGCGGAAGAGGCTCCTGATAAAACGGAAGGAGGCTTTCTGGTCTTCCACCCCATCTCCATGAGCCATGAAGATACGTTTACCATAGATGGTCTCTTCTATGAAGCCATCTATCACCTCTATGCCAAGTTCATTCGGCAGATAGTCAAAAATCCAGATGTCATGATTGCCAATAAGCCAAACTATCTTGACACCCCGGTCGGAAAGTTCTGCAAGCTTGCCGAAAAACCTTACAAATCCGCGTGGCACCACATAACGGTACTCGTACCAGTAGTCGAGCACGTCGCCAAGAAGATATATAGCCTCCGCATCTTCCTTTATATGGTCAAGGAAAGCCACAACACATTTCTCCGCCTCTTTTGAGTCGGGGAAATATGGGGCTCCAAGGTGAAGGTCGCTCAGGAAATAGACACTCATAAGGCAAAACACCTCGCGGGTTAAAGGAAACCGAGCTCAAGTTTCGCCTCCTCGCTCATCATGTCTTGAGTCCATACCGGTTCGAAGACAAGACGAAGGTCTACTTTCTCAGGACCTTCCACACTCATGAGCTTCTGACGCACATCCTCCATTATGAAATCTGCTGCCGGACAGCCGGGTGCTGTCAATGTCATGTCTACGTGAAGCGTCTTGTTGGCTATCTCATAGTCTATCTTATAGATAAGTCCAAGGTCATACACATTGACAGGAATCTCCGGGTCAAAGACCGTGCGGAGCATCTCTATGGTGTGGTTCACGACACCCAGCTCTTCCTCTGAGTCAGCCTCTACTTTATTTACTGCCTCAATATTCTCGTTTGTCTCAGAAGCATCTGCCTCTACCGACATTTTTTCTTCTTTATTCTCTTCCATAGCGCAAAATTAGCCAAAATCATCGATATTATAAATTCTTTTTGCATTATTTTAAACAATCCATCATTTCTATTTGATATTATAAAAAAGATTTTATTAACTTTGCACATCTTTGGGCGCGATTTGTCAAAACGTTGGTTGCAAATCCCCTCATTTGAGTAATATTTAACTAAATTTATATTAATATGAAATCTTACAAGAAAATCCTGCTGACGCTTCTCATTGCTGTCCTTGGCATGGGTATGGCTCAGGCTCAGTTCCGCTGGGGCATTAAGGCCGGTGTTAACTTGAACAGCCTGAATCCCAAAAATATGTCTGAGTCTTTTACTAAAGACAACAGATGTGGTGTCACTGTAGGTTTGATGACTGAATTCCAGGTGCCTCTCATCGGACTCTGTTTCGACCTTTCAGCAATGTACACACGCATGAACTCTGATTTCGGCGTAGCCAATGAAGACGAGAAAATCGGCAAGGACTTCCTTGAGATCCCTTTGAACCTCAAATATAAATTCGGCCTTCCGGTTGTAGGGAATGTCTTCACACCCTACCTCTTCACTGGTCCTGACTTTGCTATCAAACTCAACAAAAACACCCTAAGTGATATCCAGACAAAGACTTGTCAGGTGGCTTGGAATGTGGGTATCGGTTTTGAAATTGTGAAACATCTGCAGATTTCCGGTTCTTACGGCTTTGGTGTCAACAACATCGCAAAGCATGCTGGAATCAACACTACTGGTGACGTGAAGCTTAAGAACAATTACTGGACCATCACCGCTGCCTATCTTTTCTAATCAATAATAAAAATGAAGTTTAGGAAATTACTTATCCTGACAATGATACTCGCATCAGCCTTGACGGCCTCTGCTGAATTCCGCTGGGGCCCAACGGCTGGTGTCAATTTCTCCACCCTACACTGGAAACAAACGATTGCAAAGACCACAATGCGCACTGGTGGTCAGGTAGGTCTTGCCGGTGAACTTATGATTCCGGGCATCGGGTTCGGAATTGATATGGGCTTACGCTATAATCTTCATGGTGCCCATGTCAATTTTGGCGACCATGAGGTGTGGACCTCCGATGGAATCAAAAACCAGAACGTTTGGCTCCATACTCTCGAGATTCCTTTGAACCTCAAGTTCAAATGGACCCGCATGAACGGTTTTGAGCAATATCTCGCACCTTTTGTGTTCGGTGGCCCTGTGTTTGATTTCACAGTTGGCACCAACAAGCAGCCCGCCCTTGAGCATCCCATCGGCTATATGGCGATGCAATGCGGCATCGGTGCGGAAATTTATGAGAACTTCCAGGTTGCCGTAGGTCATTCCTGGGGCATAAGCTATCAAGTGCGCACAATCAAACTCGACAACTACTCCGCACAGCCCCGCGGTTGGTTTGTCAATCTCACTTATTTCCTCAAACGATAATCATTTTGTTTGCTGAAGTAATATTGCCACTCCCCCTCTATGCCACCTACACATATTCCATTCCAGAGGAAATGGAAAGTGAGGTGCAGGCTGGGTCGCGTGTGCTTGTGCAGTTCGGCAAAAAGAAATTCTATACCGCCATTGTGCAGTTCACCCACTCACAAACCCCTGTGGGTTATGAGGTGAAACCTATCTTGGCGGTGCTTGACTCTTCACCAATAGTCCGCTATCCGCAGATTAAGCTCTGGAACTGGATTGCGGACTATTATCTTTGTGCCCCTGGTGAAGTGTATAAGGCTGCCGTCCCTTCCGGCCTTAAACTCGAGAGCGAGACATATGTCTCGCTGAATCCTGATTACGAACCAGATGAGGCCAACCCCTTCAAACTCAATGAGCGCCAGACAATAGCCATGATGGTGGTTGAGGAGAAGAAAAGGGTTAAGATTTCAGATATTGAATCTGAGACCAAATTCAAGAATGTGGCAGCCACCATCAACCCATTGCTGGAACATGGCATTCTTGAAATCGACGAGAAAGTTGTGGACCGCTATCGTCCGAAAAAAGTAACCCTTGTCAGGCTTTCCTTCTCTCGCAGTGACAACGACAGGCTTCATGAGTGCTTCAGCATGGTGACTCGCTCACGCCAACAGGAGAAAACTCTCATTGCCTATCTTGATTTGTCAGGATGGATGTCACCGTCTGGTGAACTTAAGGATGTGGAGAAGGGTAAACTTATGCAATTGTCGGGAGCAAGCCCTGGGATTATCAAGGCACTTGTCGACAAGGGAATATTCCAAGTCTATAAGAAAAGCATAAACCGATTTGCTGCAGATTCAGATGAACGGTTGGCAAATCTTTCACCACTCTCTCCCTCGCAAGATAATGCCCTGCGGCAGATTGTCGATGGATTTAAAGAAACCAACATCCAGCTGCTCCATGGCGTGACTGGAAGTGGAAAGACTGAGATATATACCCATCTCATCTCCAAGGTGCTTGATGCCGGAAATCAGGTTTTGTTTCTTGTGCCGGAAATATCACTCACCACGCAACTGTCTGACCGGCTGAAAAAAGTGTTTGGAAAACGACTGCTGGTATATCACTCCAAGTTTTCAGATTCAGAGCGTGTCGACATATGGCGCCGACTCCTATCCACACATGAGCCGCTCGTGGTGCTTGGGGTTCGTTCTTCTGTGTTTCTCCCCTTTGCCCATCTGGGACTTGTCATTGTTGATGAGGAACATGAGGCATCATTCAAGCAATATGACCCTGCCCCACGATATAACGCCCGTGATGCAGCCCTTGTTCTCGCACAGATGCATGGTGCCAAATCTTTACTCGGCTCCGCCACACCTTCCATTGAGACATATTTCAAGGCAACAACCGGGAAATATGGCCTTATAACCCTATCGGAACGCTTTGAAGGGGCAACTCTTCCCGATGTCGAGATTGTCGACATGGCTGAGATGAGGAAGAAAAAGGAGGTTAAGGGAGTGCTCTCCAATCATCTGAGAAAACGGATTCTCGACACCATGCGTTCTGGAAAGCAGGCTATCCTTTTCCAAAACCGGAGAGGATTCGCCCCAGTAGTATTATGCGACCAGTGTGGCTGGACTCCCAAATGCCAGAACTGCGATGTCTCGCTTGTATATCATAAGAATATCGGCCTACTGAGATGCCACTATTGCGGATTCTCTCAGCTTTTGCCGCAGCTCTGCCCGGCATGCGGGCAAAACAGTATCAAGATTTTCGGATATGGCACCGAGCGCATTGCCGAGGAAGTGCATGAGGAGTTTCACGACTATCGTGTAGCCCGTATGGATCTTGACACCACCCGCAACAAGGATGCCTATCAGGAAATCATCGAGGAGTTTGCCCGCCATGAGACCGACATACTCGTAGGCACCCAGATGGTGTCGAAAGGTCTGGATTTTGGCGATGTTACCACAGTAGGGGTTCTCAATGCCGACACTCTACTGAATTTTCCGGATTTCAGAAGCAATGAGAGGGCTTTCAATATGTTGGAACAGGTGGCGGGTCGCGCAGGTCGCCGTCAAGAGAAAGGGAAAGTTGTCATCCAGACGGTCAATCCAAAGCATGATGTGCTGAGGTTTGTGAAGGCCCACGATTATGGAGCCTATTATGCCTCAGAGATTGCCGACAGAAGCCGATATGCCTATCCTCCTTTCACAAAAGTGATAAATGTCTATCTAAAGAATAAGGATGCTATGGTGTGCGACCGTGCGGCGGTGATCTTCACTATGGAGCTACGCAAGGTGTTTGGTGAGCGTGTGTTAGGTCCCGAGAAACCTTTTGTGTCGCGTGTCGCAACTTGGTATCTTCAGTCGATAATGTTGAAGGTTGAGGCTGGGGCTTCAATGAAAAAGGTAAAGGATCTGCTTCGCCAGGTTCTTGCATCTATCGCTGCCATGTCTGAGATAAAATCATCAATCATCTATTACGACGTAGATCCCGTGTAATATAGGCAAAGAAAAGCAAGAAAGGGATTAGTCTATCTTGCCTTTTTGCCTTCTTGCCTAATTGCCTAATTGGCCTTCTTGCCTATATAGCCTTCTTGCCTAACTCTTGGCATCAGCTTTAAGCTGCTGTTTGAAACTGTCGAGCTGAGTGAGGAAGGCAGCAAATTTGGCATTGTCTGGATATTTCTTCAACGCATGGTGGAGAAGACGCAAGCCCAATATGAGCTGTGCTGCATGTTTGGGCGTTACACCCTCACCTTGTTCTGCTTTCTGAACGAGTGCTGCGATGTCGTGATGACCACCGAAATTGAAGTTCAATACTTCCTGAATCTTACCCTCTGCCACCTCAGTGACGTTGATATGGTAAGAACGTTTTGGCTTATTGCAATCCATAATAGTTAAGATTTATAATTGTTATACGAATTTGATTTTGTTTTCAATATTAAAACACGTCATATCACTCAAAGTTCGCTATTCCATATGTTAACCTTTTCTAATATATCTTTAATACTGTAGCATAGCCTGCGAAAGTTTTTGATATGCTGCTGTCTGTAGCGCCAGGTGCCGGAAGTTGCCGTATTATTATTGCATATATGGAGGTTATTTTGTAATTTCGCAAGCGATTTCGAAAACCCGATTAATCATGAATAAAGATTCAATGCCGCAAGTGCATGACGAGTTTGACCGCCTGCATCTATGGCATCCTTACACCACCACCCACAATCCTCTCCCTACCTACACAGTAGACCATGCTGATGGGGCTGTCATCACATTGACCGATGGCACCCAACTTATTGACGGCATGTCTTCCTGGTGGTGTGTGATCCACGGATATAACCATCCCATTCTCAACAAGGCCATTGAAACACAGATCTCCAAGATGAGCCACGTGATGTTTGGAGGTCTCACTCATCAGCCGGCTATTGAGCTTGGTAAACTTCTGCTCTCCATCCTGCCACCATCAATGAACCACATTTTCTATGCCGACTCTGGTTCCGTTGCCACTGAGGTGGCGATGAAGATGGCTGTGCAGGCTCAAAACAATCCCAAACGCACCAATTTTGCCACCATCAAAAGTGGATACCATGGCGACACTTGGAATGCCATGTCTGTCTGCGATCCAGTCACCGGTATGCACGGGGCTTTCGGCCCGGCACTTCCGGTGCGCTACTTTGCCGATGCACCCTCTTGCAAGTTTCATGATGAATGGGATCCGGAATCGTTCTCTTCTATGCAGCGTCTTCTTGATGAACATGCCGACGAACTCGCGGCTGTTATCCTCGAACCGATTGTGCAGGGTGCCGGTGGAATGCGTTTCTACCATCCGCAGTATCTGCGTGAATTGCGCCGGGAATGTGATGAGAAGGGGATACTGCTGATTTTCGATGAGATTGCAACCGGATTTGGTCGCACCGGTAAACTCTTTGCTTGGGAACATGCAGGAGTTGAGCCAGACATAATGCTCATAGGAAAGGCAATAACCGGGGGATACATGACATTCTCCGCAATAGCCACTTCCGCCAAGGTTGCCGACATGATTTCCTCAAGTGAGGCTGGCGTCATAATGCACGGGCCCACCTTTATGGGAAATCCTCTCGCCTGCTCTGTGGCAATAGCATCCATCCGACTTCTTCTCGAATCCCCATGGCAGCAACGAATCCACAGGATTGAGGAGATTATGAGAGAACGGCTTGCCCCGGCAGCCTCGCTACCCAACGTCCGGGAAGTAAGGGTGTTGGGTGGCATTGGAGTCATCGAGGTTGAGCAATATGTGGATTGCGGCGAGTTTCAGAAACGATGTGTGAAGGAGGGTGTATGGATCCGGCCATTCGGACACAACGCTTACATTATGCCCCCATATCTTGCTGTCTCTGACGACCAGGTTGTCAAGCTTTGTGACGCTCTTGTAAAACTTGTGGCTGAGATGCCTACCCAAGAATAAATGATGCACCCTTTTTCTGACATACTGTCAAACCTCCGCACCGAAAACAGATTGCGGGCAATTCCCGATTTCAATCCTGATGGATTCGTAGACTTGTCGTCGAACGACTATCTCTCACTCGCTGCCCACTGCAATGATTTCAGAGAGGAGTTTCTTGACCGTTTCAGCGACGCGGGTTTCTCCTCTTCCGCATCCCGTCTCCTCTCTACCAACCAGAAATATCACAATGCTCTTGAAAGTTATCTTGAGCAGCTGTATCAGAAGCCCGCCCTGCTCTTCAATTCCGGATATCACGCCAATGTTGGATGCATCGGCTCACTGACCTTACCCTCAACATTATTTGTGTGCGACAAACTGATCCACGCCTCTATTGTAGACGGATTAAGGATAGCCGGAAGCGAGTTTAAACGTTTCCCTCATAACGACATATCAAAATTGAGAAGGATTCTTGAATCTGAGTCAGGCAATTATCAGCGGATAGTGATTGTAGTGGAATCCATCTATAGCATGGATGGAGACGAGGCTCCTCTTAATGCTCTCGTTTCCATTAAGAAGGAGTTTCCAAATGTTATGCTTTACGTCGATGAGGCGCATGCCTTTGGCGTGAGAGGTAAACAGGGGCTTGGCATCGCAGAGGAGTTGGGAATAATACAAGACATAGATATCCTCATAGGTACACTCGGGAAGGCTGCAGCATCTTCTGGTGCTTTTGTTATATGCAACGACGTGCTCAAATCTTTCCTTATAAATACTTCTCGTCCATTGATATTCTCCACAGCTCTCCCTCCGGTCAATGCTGCTTGGAGTATGCTTATGATTGAGAAAATTGTGGGGATGCAAGAGGAAAGGAAACGTCTGGCAGATATCAGCCGAAAATTCTCCGAGAGGCTGGAGCAAATATCCGGCACACCGACAGGCTCGGCATCACAGATAATACCGTTTCTTACCGGAAATGCTGAGACTGCTTTGCGCATAGCCGCGACATCGCAAGATGGCGGATTCCTTGCTCTCCCTATCCGACGGCCTACAGTGCCTCCCGGCGGCGAGAGAATACGGTTCTCCCTTTCCGCCGACCTTGATTTCGATTCCCTCCTCCCTCTCTTCAATATCTTGAAAACAAAATTAAATTAAATCACCAACATTCCCCCTTCAGGAGGTTAGGGGGCTTTCAATATGCTATGCGAGTTCATACATAAAGGAGATCTCAATCATAACCTGATTGTAATTTTCGCCGGGTGGTCAACCGACGCGACCTTTTATTCCCATGTCAAGATTGATGGGTGGGACACTCTTGTTGTGTCGGGTTATTCCAATCTTGATTTCCCGGAAGAGATTCTTGAGGGTTATGACAATATTGCTCTCTTTGCATGGTCGCTCGGAGTCTATGCCTCGTCCCGTTGTTTCCCCTTCTCAAAAGCCTGCATGGCGGTTGCGGTCAACGGCACTGAGCATCCCGTAAATGATTCGCTCGGCATACCGGAAAAGATCTTTACGGGCACATCCTCCACTCTAAATGAACGGAATCTGACGAAATTCCGTCGACGCATGGCTGCCGATTCGTTCACTGGCATTGCTGACAAATTCCCTGAAATTCCTATCGCTGAACTACAGGCACAACTGAATTTCATCCATAAAGATTATAAGCGAAATCAAACAGATTATGCATCCCGATGGAATCGTGTCTATGTATCTCGCAACGATCTTATCTTTCCTCCCCAGGCTCAAGCAAAAGCATGGGAAATTCATCCCTCAAATCCTCAAGTCATTAAGGTTGATGCGCCCCATTATCTCGACCTCTTCCCAATAATCCGCGCTGCCATTCCTCAGCACAATATTATAGGAAAGAGATTTCACAAGGCTCTCCCAACCTACAATGAATTTGCCTCACCACAGGAAACCATTGCCGAGAACCTTATCAACCTCCTCAACAACGAAAACAACGAAAACAACGAAAACACTGACAACATCGACAACATCCTCGAAATAGGTCCCGGCACGGGATTTATGACACACAGGATTGCCGAAAGATTCCATCCCTCATCAGTTGATTTCGTTGATCTTTTTGAGACTGATCCATTCAATGTGGCTCCCACAGAAAAATATTTCATTGCTGATGCTGAGGCATGGATTAAGGATATTACACTTTCATCTCAAGCCATATATGATGCGGTGGTCTCAGCCTCTGCCATACAATGGTTTATTAATCCGGCTGAATTTTTCAGGAATGCAGCCAAAGTGTTAAAACACGGAGGCATACTCCTCTGCTCCACATTCCTTCCTGGCAACCTTCAAGAACTGTATGATGTAAACCCATATGGGTTGGTTTATCATTCAGCCGAAGAATTAAAGAATTATTTATCCGATTCTTTCTCCAAAGTTGTTATAAAAGATGAGATTATCACCATAAA
Organism: uncultured Sangeribacter sp.; assembly: GCA_964603335.1. Lineage (GTDB taxonomy): Bacteria > Bacteroidota > Bacteroidia > Bacteroidales > Muribaculaceae > Lepagella. The sequence goes on from CAZRUR010000007.1 coordinate 57,750, forward strand.
TTTCAACACTCCTCGCGACACGCTCTCCCACCTTATCCATACCGGTGTCGGTGGATCTGCAAGATCATCCACTCCTCTTTCCAATCTCCTCCAACGCCTCCCCTCTTCCCTCACTTATCACCCTCTCTATATCCTCGCCATAAAATAACCATCTTAATATATCCCTATTCCCCTTTAGGGGGTTAGGGGGCTTAACCATCTTAATATATCCCTATTCCCCCTTTAGGGGGTTAGGGGGCTTAACCATCTTAATATATCCCTATTCCCCCTTTAGGGGGGTTAGGGGCTTTATCATGACAATCGAATTCGAAAGCCCACGTCTCGGCTACGGCAATGTCGAGATTTCAGACACCCTCGGCAAAGGTATACCTTCCGGCATAACAGCAATCATCGGTGCCAACGGTTCAGGTAAAACCACTCTCGGCACTATCCTTGAGAAAGGACGTTATGCCTATGGCAACCGACTTAAATTCAGCAACCCAACGGCAAAAATCAAGATGCTGTCGTTTTCCGACATCCATGCCCTGAGCGGCATGGAGGCTCAATACTTTGCCCAGAGAATGGAATCAACCATGAACGACATGGTGCCTACTGTTGCGGAGATTGTGGGCAGCAAGGTTAATTCTGATGCCTGGAAAAGTCTTTGTCAGTCATTGCGCCTGAATGATGTGGTCGACAAGAAAATCAACTATCTCTCAAGTGGCGAGCTGCGCAAACTCATAATCATCAATGCATTGATGACCAATCCTTCGCTCCTTATCCTCGACAATCCCTACATCGGTCTGGATGCGCCTTCTCGCAAAGAACTCGACAACACATTCCTGCGCCTCACCAATGATGGCGTCGATATAGTGCTTTTGGTTTGCGACACTACTGAGATACCGGAATTCACAAACCATGTCTTTACAATCAATGATTGCAGATTGGGAGACTTAATGCCTTATCAGCAGTATATTAAATCTCTCGCAAATAAGCCATCAAAAGCATCAGAAACAATATCAATCCCCAGACGCAACAAGAGCTCAATCAGCGACTTTGACACTGCATTCCAAATCCGCAACGGCCACATCAAATATGGCGACCGTCAGATTCTGCAAGGTCTTGACTGGACTGTGCGCAAGGGGGAGCGGTGGGTGCTTACCGGACCAAATGGCTCCGGGAAATCACTCCTATTAAGTATGATCTGCGCCGACAATCCGCAGGGATATGCCAACGACATCACTCTCTTCGACCGCCAGCGTGGCAGCGGTGAGAGCATTTGGGAAATCAAGGACAATATAGGGTATGTATCCCCCGAAATGCAACTGTTCTTCCGCTCATCATCTTCCGTGAAGGAGATTATAATACAGGGAATGAGAAGCGCACTTAATATGTATGGGAAGGTATCAGAAGAGGAGAAAGATATATGCCGTCAATGGATGGAGCTTCTGAATATCACTCACCTCGCCATGCGCAGGTTCCAGAATCTCTCTGCAGGGGAGCAGCGACTTGTGCTGGTGGCAAGGGCCATGATCCGCCAACCTGAACTTATGGTGCTCGATGAGCCTCTCCATGGTCTCGACCCCATCAACAAACAAAGAATCAAAGACATAATCGACACTATGGTTACCAATAACGATTCCACCCTCATCTTCGTGACCCACTACACATCTGAAATCCCCTCCTGCATAACCCACACAAAGACCCTACAAAAGCTTTGATGCATATTGCAGTGTGCCTCGCCCAAAGGGTGAGGATTTTTCTAGAAATAAAAAATTTTTCATTTTGCTATAATATTTGATAGATTTTGATTAATTTCGCGCTTGATTTATCAACCAAACCCCATCACAGGGCAAAAACTATATCATTTATCCAAAACCGCTATGATCACGGCACTTCTCATAATCTTCATCTTAGGCTATCTCCTGATAGCCTCTGAGCATCTCCTCAACATCAACAAAGCCACCTTTGCGCTTATCATGTGTGCACTCCTGTGGGCAATCTACTCCATGTGTAGCCACGACCCCAACATCTCAAATGAGATGATTGAGGCTCTCGGCGACACCTGCGAGATTGTGGTCTTCCTGATTGGAGCCATGACCATCGTAGAGCTTATCGACCGTTATGGAGGATTCCACATCCTTGTGCACAGAATCAACGCTTCCAACAAGCGTACTCTAATGTGGATTCTTGCATTTGTGGCTTTCTTCCTCTCCAGTGTGCTCGACAACATGACCACCACCATCATCATGGTGATGATGCTGCGCCGACTGCTTGCAAACCAGAAGGAACGCTGGATGTTTGCCTGCGTCATAGTGCTTGCTGCAAATGCTGGCGGTGCATGGTCTCCGATTGGCGACATCACCACCATCATGCTCTGGATGAAGAATTATGTGTCATCCCTTGACCTGATTGTCAATCTGTTCCTCCCATCACTTGTCTCTGTGATAGTGCCGGTATTCATCGCCTCACATATGATTCCCGCCCATGCCATGGAGCCGATAAACAGCCATGACCAACGCGTGGGTTATGTGCTTTCTGACGATCGCCCCAAACTTTCAATAGCCATCCTTTGCCTTGGTGTAGCCGGTCTTCTGTTTGTGCCGGTGTTTAAGGCCACCACACATCTTGCACCCTATATGGGCATCCTGTTCTCACTCGGCGTGCTTTGGATCATAACTGAAATTCTCGTGCGCCACTACAAGCTTGACGGAAAGATGGAGGGTCGTGTGTCGCAGGTGATCAAGAAAATCGATATGTCTACCATCCTTTTCTTCTTGGGCATCCTGATGGCTGTGGCTGCTCTCAGTCAGGCTGGCATCCTTGGAGACCTTGCCGCATGGCTCAACGAAAAATTCCACGATGCCTACGTCATCAACGGCATTATCGGCATCCTTTCATCAATCATAGACAATGTGCCGCTCGTGGCTGCATGTATGGAGATGTATCCGGTAGCCAACGACGCCATGATTGCGGCGGCTGCCGACCCGGCTTATATGTCGCTCTTTGTTGAGGACGGACTTTTCTGGCACCTTCTCACCTTCTGCGCCGGTGTGGGTGGCAGCATGCTTATCATCGGTTCAGCTGCCGGTGTTGTGGCTATGGGCATTGAGAAGATACCTTTCATGTGGTATGTGAAAAGGATAACCGGACTCGCTTTCCTCGGCTATCTCGCCGGCATCGCCATGATATGGCTCGAGACCCTTTTCCTCGAGATTTAAGCGGCCAAGCAATAAACCTTATCCCTCCCCTTTATGTTATATCTACAAATACATTAGTTTACTATGAAAACATTTGAAGAAACAATAAAGGAGAGCACACCATCCTTGGTGGTGTTTATTCGAAGGGGTCAGCAAGATGACACCGACATAGCATATAACATTGAGGAGATACAAAAGAAATATGGCGACAAGCTCAATGTGTTGCGTGTAGACAGTTCTTACGACCAGCGTGTCGCCCAAATCTACAGTCTGAGCCATTTCCCAACCTACGTCCTTATCAAGGAGGGTCAGGAACTGATGCGTGAGAGCGGTAAGAAGACCGTAACCCAACTCTCCGAAATGATCGACAGGGCTTTCTAACGCCCTACTAAAACATAACCGCGAGGGGCAAATATAGGGATTTTTATTGGTTTGGCAAAGTAAATGAAGAAGTAGAGAAAAAGGCAGGATGCAAAGCAACCTGCCTTTTTTGACAACCCTATCCTCACGGACCGGATAAGTCTCATTTACTACTTTAATATATTACTACTACTTTAACCCTGTGGAATGGCTGAATACTGATAACACTTCAAAACCAATCCGAGGGACTGTCGACGACTTTCACAAGCCGTCTTAAGAAGTTGGAGATCACACTAAAGCGCAGTTTTGTGTGAAATCGCTGGTTTTCACCACTTGGATAACTTGACTTGCTTTTTGTTTTGGTACCCGGGAGGGGTTTCACCCCTCCCGGGCTGTCGGATTAACCGTAGGTCCCTACCCCTAAGGGGGAATTCAGAGCCAAAATTATTTATAACGCAAAGGAACAGAGTCAATAAACGGTTTTCGTCTGTAAGGGAGAGGATGTGATTTGGAGGGGTATCACCCCCTCCAAACCTAATAATATGGAGTTACTCTGTTACCTCTACAAGGAGACGGACAGCTGAGTTGAGGTATTTTCCTCTTGAGTTAGCAATGTCGAGGTAGGTAGTGCTCTTGTGTGAACCACCTGAACGACTCAATATGCCAGTTGCGTTTCTGGCTTCCAGAAGCGGACCAATAGTAGACATCACCTGAGTAGGCACTTGTGCCAGTGACAAAATGACCGGCACCACTGAAGAATATTGCTCCGTCTTCTTCCATCTTGCTCCAGTTGTCCTCGTTTGTAATCTTGATATATGTATAGTCGTTTGCATAGGTAGTTCCCAAACTTGTAAGGGCATACTCACCATAGTTTGTTATCCAAGTGATTGCCTCTGCAGCTGTTGAGACCGGACATACCAAGAGACCTTTAACACCCAATACAGTTGCGTTGCGATAGTATCTATTTGCAAAGATAGCTGCTATTTCAGAGCTTGTCGGTGTCAGATAAGTAAGACCGTCGTTGACCTGCAACTGATACACATATCCCCAGTCAAATTGAGTGTTTCTGATTGTTGACAAAGAGTTATCGGAAGATGTAGTTGATGGGAAATAGTCGCCGCCCAGTGTGGTGTAGTAGTCTGGCTGGCGGGCATTCTGATAGCCAGTCGCTCCCCAACCAAATAGGTCTACAATAGCCGGAGCACCGCTTGGTGTTGTTGAGCTGTCGGAAGTGTTATTTCCAATTTTGTTTACGAACTCAAGCTGAGTCTCAAACACACCGAATGTACGGGTAGATGTGTCGAAATAGAGGTTACCCTTCATCAGACGATAGTTCTTTCCATTGATGGTTAAAGTTGGACCAACGGTAGTTACCACTTCAGGTTCAGCTGGTTCGGGGGCGGAGAGGGTGATGGCTTTGGCGCTCCCGTCGGAAGCACGGACGAACTCAGAGGGAGACCACTGGCGGGAGTCGAGGGTTGCGGAGTAGGTCACGTCACCGATGGTGACGGAGAAGGTGGGGGTCATGGGGTCGTTTGCCTTCGGGAGGAATGTCACGTAAAAGTCAGCAGAGCCGCCGGTGATGGTGATGGTGCCGCTATCAGAGTCGTTGGCGTTGGAGAAAGTCACGCCGTTGGTGGCAGTAACAGTCGCCTGAGTGTAGATGCCGGGGCCCGAGATGGTGATTGCCTGACCACTATAGGTGGCACCGTCCAGGTCGATTGAGAAATGACCGAAGGCAATCTGACGCTCAAGGGTAAGGGCATTGATTGTAGCCACACTATTGTTGATCTCCACACTTTGGGTCTTCGAAAAGAAATCGTTTTTAGAAATCCAGTCGAGTGTACCGCCCTGGCTTGAGTAGTCAAGAACCACGGAAGAGCCGAGACCCTTAAGTTCAGACTCCGTTTTCTTGCCGAGATAGAGGAAGTTGAGAGAGGTGCTTCCAGTGGCAGTTGTGGTGATTGTGCCGGAGAAAGTCTCTGAGGAGGAGCCGCTTTTCGTCTCGTTGCCGAGTACACCGAGATAGTTGCCGCCAGCATCAGTGACGAGGATTAGGTCGTCATCTTCCCATGTACTTACGAGGTCACCGCCCTGCTCAGAGAGGATGCTGCGGGTGTTATTGCCGTCACGGTTGATGGTGACGGAGAGTTGCACATCCCTTGCCGGTGACGACAGGGAATTGTCGATATCGGCTGTGCAGGATGCGAGGCTGAGCGACAGCCCGGCAGCCAAAGCAAACGCCGACGTAATTTTGGTGATGTCCACGATGTTCGTTTTATATCATTAGTTTTAATTGTATATGTTCTGACTTCCCATATCGGGAGTCCTTGGTAATCAGGAGGGGTTTCACCCCCTCCTGACT
>CAZRUR010000008.1:0-59932 GCA_964603335.1 uncultured Sangeribacter sp.
TTTCAGAGTGTCAGCACCGCTGTTCTGCTTTGCGAGTGCAAACATAAGAACTGCGTGGTTATGCCACCTAACCGAAATCTAAAACAACGGCAAAAAGAAAATGGTTCACCGCATCAGGTGATATGGCTATTTTTTTAGTGGGGTTGTGTTTCTCATAGCCTTTCTTCTCGTTGCCCTATGGATTTACGGCGGCTAAGTTACAAAACAGTTACGAAATATCCAAATTTTCAGAGCCGATGTCGGTGTTTGTCTGTTCTACTTCGGAATTTACGGCTTAAAGTTCGGACTTTTTCTGATGCTTTTCTCTTTTGCCTGCCGTATTATAGACTTGAAATTTTCTCAATCATTGCATATGGTCTGATTCCTGTTCCCCAGAATAACTTTACCGGGTCATAGCCAAGAAACATCACATATTTCTTTATGAGGTCAATGTTGTTTTGAGCATAACTCAAATCAATATGATTGTCACGATTGAAGCAGATAGCCTCATGATGAGCAATTCTGTTTCTGAATGATTTGATTTGTTGAAGTTCATTGAAGATAGGACGTTGTGCCAAGCCCGGAGTTCTGTGTGGAAATATCTGCAACAGTGTGTTTCCACCACCACGGTAGGGCAAGCGATTGAATAGATACGTCCAAAAGCCAAATGTTACTGATGATACAAGTCGGTCATTGGAGTATCGTCCATGACGGCGAAGTTCAGCAGCGGTTCTCAATATTTCATTGCGTTGCGATGCAGTAGAAAGCATACAACCGTCAGCACACTGATTGAGAATCCAATCCTCATCGCCGAAATAAGATTGGTAATGAAGATTTATGGCATTACGAAGCACAACCTCGAAGACATTGAGGATGCCGTAAAACTTTTGGCAGAGTTTCACGTTATGTTTATACAAGGTCAAGGCTTTGGCTCTATTGCCACCACATGCTGTAAGATAGCGGTTTAGACGAGCCGGAGAAAACGCCTTTTCGTATTCTTCGTAATTCATTGTAAAAATTTAACGCTATATCGTTTGCAAAATTACGAAAAATATCTTAACTTTGCAACGGAATCCCCCGAGTGTCCCTGTTGAAAGACAAACCTCGGGGTTTAGTTTTGAATCCCAGTAGCCCCTGATACCATCAAGCTATTGGGTTTTGTTTTTATAGTGGCGAGAAAAAGCCACCGGGATCCCTCCCGATGGCCACCACTAAATCCACGTCAAAAATGAAACAAAAACATTGGCTTGCGCCCATCCTCGGCTGCGTTCGGCATAGCCCAAACAAGCTTGGCTCTGCTCTCACTTGCACGAGGAGTTCTGACGTTGAATTGATTGCAAATTTAATCAGAAATTCTCATACTGCCAAATCGTTAGAAGCTTCGTCTTCGTTTTCTTCTTGGCCGTCTTGGTCGTTTGATTCTTTTTGCTGAGAGAATACATCATCACGCTTGAAGTTGATTCGTCCGAGACTGTTCATTGCATCCTTCTTCTGATTGTCTATCACATGGAGATACTTCTCCGTCATTTTGATACTTGCGTGTCCAAGCAAAGAAGAGACGGTCTTGATGTTTGCTCCGGCATTCAACACGTTGACGGCAAACGAATGACGAGCGCAATGCCATGTAATATGCTTGTTTATTCCGGCTCGCTTTACCCACTCACGCAAGTGTTTAGCGCATATTGATATGTGGGGCAAAGGGAATATCAGCTCTGTCAGATTTTCAGGGTCTCGTGGGAATCCGATTATATCCATCAAATCATCGCTCAAAGGCATAACAACTGCACTATGTGCGCTTCTTCCCTCGCTTTTCACCTGATTGAAGCGAAGCGTCCGTGAGCTGAAATCCACATTGGCATATGTAAGCCTCTTTACATCGCAGTGTCTAATTCCGGTGTACAATGAGAAAACAAATGCTCTCTGAATATCCGGTCGCTCCTGCTTATATCGGGTATAAAGCAATCGCTCCACTTCTTCCGGGGTAAGAATGTCTTTCGTCAGCACATTTGTATCGCATCGGATAACAATACCCTTGCATGGGTCTTTCTTCAGCAGACCTTCTTCAATTGCGACATTACATGCTTTTTTGAAGTAGAAGAATGTCTTCCTCGCTCCTTCTCCGGCACATACTCCTTTCAACCATTCTGCAAATCCAACTGCTATCTCGTTGGAAAGATTCTCAAACCGGATAAAATCGGCATATTTCTGAAAACGTGGTATCGTTTTCAAATACTTGATGAACTTATTGTGGATAAGTCGATATGCCGTTTTACACGATTCTGTGGCGATAGCCTCCTCTGAGTATAATTTGCGGAAGAAGTCGTGGAAATTTGGTTCTTTCTCCTTTTGGAGGCGATACCCCTCACGGTCTTCAAGAAACTCCTGCTCACGCTCAAACCGAATCTTTTCGGCAAGAGCGAGTGTGTTCTTGTTCTGCTGACGCTCCTTTTGGTCACGCGGATTGAGCCAAATATAAAGATTGAGAGTCTCGAATTTTCTCTCATGGGTTATCTTATATTTCGGCTTACCGACCATAGCACCTTCGGTGTAGTACACCTGATTGCCATGCTCATCGAGGACAGGAATTTCAGACCGTCCGAGGTAGTATTCAAGATAGAGGCTTGCTCTACCATCCTTAAGCGACTTCTGAAGCAGCTTAGGGTTCTGTTTTGTGAGATTTTTAGGTCTTGGCATAATTCATTATCTTTGTCGTGTCGGCAAAGGTAACGCAAACCTCTGAAACACAAAAGTTGTACTATACATCTGTTAACACTTACAGGTGTACTAAAGTTGTACGAAATGCGAAAAACAATCGAAATTAACGAAAATCGAAAAGTCTTAAATTTAAGTATCTATCTACAAATCAATGCTATTTGATTGTGTCTGTTTTCACATGAATCCATACCTCATTTCACCTTGAAATTTTACCATGGATTAATGAAGGGGGTAAGAAACAGCATTGTGTTTTTGACGTAAAAGTCACTCCCAACTTTCACTTCATTGTCCGAAAAGGACGAAGTGGAATTTTCACGTGCAAACGGAGTTCAACCTATAATCATTGTCCTCAAAAAGAACATACGAGTCTTAAAGAAATGGCGGAATATTTTGGTCAACGCAAATATATGCAGAGGTCAATCTTTAGTTATTCTCGATGATGAAGCAGATGCTGCAAGTCTTAATACGCTTGTAAATAAGCACCGAACAAGTGCGATAATAAAAATCTTGCAGCAATAAGGGCAACTGCCCCTGGAGGTACTGTATATCTTGAGGTTACTGCCACACCTCAAGCAATCTTTCTTCAGTCAATTCTATCTGATTGGAAACCTGCATTTACTACTTACTTTAAGCCTGGCGAAAAGTATTTAGGAGGTAATTTTTTCTTCTCCAATCCAAAATCATATACAATTCACTTCACGAATGAAGATGAATTGACTGAGATTTTGGATGATGATGCCTCGCACGAAAAGGTCCCAAACCCAAGGATGAGACCGATGACAATCACATAACCCGGCGTATACTCGGCAATCTCCGCTCCACTGTCATGGAAGGCAGCTTCGGCAATCATAAGCAGCATTACGGAGTAGGCCGAATCGCCGCACGCAATCGATACAGCGAGACGCTTCTGCTGTTCTTTGTAATCCATATGGCTAACGTTGCGACCCTGGCATCTCGCAAAATTGCCAGGGAAGAAAGTGAGAAAGAAAATAACAGGCAGTGAGCCTGAAAAATCAGACAAAAAGATGGTGGTCCTAACAAAATGAGGACTCCCTTTAGCACATTGACATCCTAAAAAAACAAAAAAACTTTGCGCGCTTTGCCCCTTTGCGTGTGATTCCATTTCGGACAACGGAAAACGGACAACGGAAAACGGAAAAGCTTTGGTCAAAAAAAGCAAACTTTCAAATGTTAAAACCGAATCAAGTTGACTTTTCACTGAATCAAATCATTTAACTAAATCTCTACACAAAATCAGCAAATTACCTCGATTCACACTGAATCAAATTGAATCAAATGTTAATTTTAACACTTTCAGAATAACAAAAAAAACCTTATAATCTGTTCTTTACAAAACAACAGCCCAATTGTTAATTTAAAATTTTTATCCTCTGAATCAAAATAATGTCAAAATAGTATCAAAAAGGGCATCACCGAAGGCAATGCCCTTTATTGTAACAGATATTTTGGGGATGGTCAGTAGCGGAAGGAGGAGCCGCCGAGGAACTCGCGGAGAAGCGAGGTGGTAGGAATCTGGTTGTCCGGTATTGGCTCAAAATAGCTCAGCAGACGGCGCAACCGGAATGCCTCCGCATACGCCACATCATCGCGCGGCACGTCGCGGAGCACCGGCTCGGCATAGTTCTTCATCACGCCCAACTCAAATATGAGGGAAGAATTGAACGTGGCGTCGGCATTCTCGCTGAATGGGAAGATCCATTTCTCCTCACCACGGCGCACACTCGGCCAGCGGCGTATCGTGTCGAGTGCCGACGTGTGGCGATACTTGCTGTCGCGCACTATGCGCCGGAGCAGTCGGTTGTCGCTCGTCGATATCCAGTTGTGGTTGTCGATTTTCAAGGTGGTCAACGCCGACACATACACCTTATATACATCATCCGGATTTATGGCACGTGTCAGCTCCGGGTTCAGTCCGTGAATGCCCTCAATCAGCAACACATCGTTCTTGTCAAGACGCAGCAGGCGGCGACGCTCTATTCTTCTCCCAAGCTCAAACGAATAGGAGGGAAGGTTTATCTCCTCACCATTCAGCAGACGTGTAAGGTCAGAATTCAGCTGGTCAAGGTCGAGGGCATAAAGGCTTTCGTAGTCATAGTCGCCACTCTCATCACGCGGAGTGTGCTCCCGGTCGATGAAATAATCGTCGAGCGAGATCAGCTTCGGCATCATCAGGTTTGTCATCAGCTGGATGGCAAGCCGCTTTGAGGAAGTAGTCTTTCCGGAAGAAGACGGACCGGCAATAAGCACGATGCCCGCCCCGCCATCCTTGCGGCGCACTGAGATATCGTCGCTGATGCGACCCAAGAGCTTGTCGTGCATCGCCTCCGCCACATTGATAAGTTCAGCAGTGCGCCGGTTTTTCACCGCCATGTTAAGCTCACCCACATTCTTCACCTGAATCACCTTGTTAAACATCAGCTGGTCGGTGAATGCCTTATACATCTTCTCCTGGGGTGGATTCTTACGTAAAATCTCATCCACCTCCTCCGGATTATATGCGAAAAGCAGGAAACCTTCCTTATATTTGCGGAGGTCAAACTTGTCGATAAATCCTGTGCTTGGAGCCAGGGGCCCATAATAGCTGTCGGCGAGATTGCCCAGTCGATAATATGTGGTGTAGAGCTCGTGCAGAGTCTCAAGCAACGTTATCTTTTCGTGGAGCTTCTGTTTCTTGAAAATGGAAATGACATCCGACGTGAGCATTTCGTGGCGTTGGAAAGGGATGTTGGTGTCTGCAAGTTTGCGAATATGCGCAATAAGCTCTGCAACTGTTTCCTCCGGCACATCCACGGGCTCGTTGTCTTTCAGTAGCCGGCAATAGTTGCCACTCGACATGGAATGCTCTATGCGGAGCGTGACTCCGGGCATAACTTCCTCCACAGCCTTATAAAGCATCATGCACAGGGAGCGCACGTAGACTCTCTTGCCGATTGGGGAATCGGCACTGAGAAATTCCACCTGCTTTGGAGAGAACAGAGGGAAGCAGAGGTCTTCTGTCTTGTTGTTGACAAGGGCACATATTGGTGTGAATGGAAGCTCGGCTTCCAATCGGGGTATGAGGTCGATCACCTTCTCGCCCCCAAGCACGGAGACATAGGAGGCTGTGTCTTTACAATAAATTTTCATAACCTTGAAGACTTTTTGGATAAGGAGAAATAAGCAATTTACAAAAATAACAAAAAATATATTAAAAAGGGTCACTAAACAGAATAAAAGAGGTGTTTAATCTGTATTTTGGGGTTGTAACTGGGCTAAAAAAACAAAAAAAGGTGTTTTTAATCGGAAAAATTTGGAAGTTTTTACAAATAGCAGTAACTTTGCACCGCGAAATGCCCTACGCAGGGGGGCAGTCGGACGATTGTGGCCCATTCGTCTATCGGTTAGGACGAGAGATTTTCATTCTCTAAAGAGCAGTTCGACTCTGCTATGGGCTACCAAATTATAAACGAAAGTCAAAGAACAACTTTTAAGATGGCAAACCATAAATCATCAATAAAGAGAATTCGCCAGGCTGAGAAAAGAAGACTGGAGAACCGCTATTGGGCAAAAACAGCACGCAATGCAGTGCGTCGAGTACGTAAAATGACAGACAAGGCAGAGGCTACTGAGGCTTACAACAAGGTGAGCGCTCTTCTTCAGCGTCTCGGCCGCAAGAACATCATCTCTAAGAACAAAGCGAGCAACCTTTGCAGCGGTCTTGCTAAGCACATTAATAAGCTTGCGTAATCTCGCCGGTCTCCTTCAGACCATTGACTAAATGTATTATCCTTCAGCGTGTGTCGACATATCTTGACGACGCGGCTGACAAAAGGATTGTGTCGGTCCATTCGTCTATCGGTTAGGACGAGAGATTTTCATTCTCTAAAGAGCAGTTCGACTCTGCTATGGACTACCTCCCTAAATCCATCCTATCCCCAGAGGCCGGTTACTGTCCCTAGTGCCGGCCTCACCCTTTTTTATCTAAACTTTCCAACTGATGATGAATATCCATTATATGCTCCCTGTCCGTAAATTGTTGCTGAAAGCTGCATTCGCTCTTTTTTTCTCAGCAAGTGTGGCTATAGGCAACGCCAATTATCTAAACCGTGAAGACCGACTGAGCCCGTTGGCGGCCGGATATATGGAACGTGCCCGCATCATGATGGATGAGAAGAATTATGCCGGCGTGATCGACCAGCTGAAACATCTCGACACCCAGGGCTCCCTGCTCGACCCGCAGGAGAAAATTGATTTCACTTATCTTCTTGCCCTTGCCCTATACGAACGTGGGGATGCCGACTGTGTGGATATGCTCCGCGGGTTTGCCGACGAATATCCTGCCTCTCCACAGGCTATGGCTGCACGCCTTGCCGCCGCCGACTATTTCTTCTTTGCCCACCATTTCGGAAATGCACTTGTGGCTTATGAGGATATTGACTTCGCAAGGATTAACCCTGCCGACCGCCCCCTTTATGATTACCGCAAAGCCCTCTCTATGGTGAAGTGCGGAAGATATGACGAGGCTCTCCCTATCTTTGAGCGCCATCACGACAACCGCAAATTCAATCTGGCTGCCGACTATTACATAGCATATATCGACTATGTGCATGGCGATTATGACAAGGCTTACCGCGAGTTTGATTCTGTGGCGGAAAGGATGGACGATGATAACCCCGAGGGCCTCGCTCCCGCCTACTATATGGTGCAGATTGAATACACCCGAGGTGAGTATGACAACGTCATAAAGCATGGGCGCACACTCATGCAACGCAAGCCGGTGGCTGAGCTCCTCCCGGAGATGCAGAGAATTGTGGGTCTCAGTTATTTCAAGACCGGCAAACCCGATGCGGCAGACTCTTTCCTCTCAAACTATGTAAACAATACTGATGTTGAGCCGGCAGCAGATGCCGTATATACCCTCGGTGTGATTGAATATGACAACGGGGAATATGACGCAGCACAGCGTCGCTTCGCATCCCTGACCGACCTTGACAACGACCTCGCCCAGAGTGCTTATGTCTATCTCGGACAGATTGCCGTCAGAGAGGGTGACAATAATGCTGCGGCAATCTCTTTTGAGAAGGCGTCAAAAATGAGATATGACCGGAATGTGACGGAGACCGCATTATATAATTATCTGGCAGCACGAACCAGGGGTGGCAACATTCCCTTCAGTTCGTCAATCCCTCTGCTCAACGATTTCCTGCGTCAGTTCCCAAATTCAAAATATGCCCCTCAGGTGGAGGAATATCTCGCCACGGCATATTTCAATGAGAAGGACTATGCCCGTGCCCTTGAGAGCATCAACCGGATTCCCAATCCCTCGTCAGCTGTGATTGATGCTAAGCAGAAGATTCTCTACGAACTGGGCATGGAATGCATGGCAAACAACCGTCCGCAGATGGCACGCAACTATCTTCGCGAGGCGGTGATCATTGGCAGCGACCGCAGCCTACGCGCCCAGGCAAACCTGTGGCTTGGCGATGCCTGCTATGCTCTTGGTGACTATGCCGCTGCCGAGAAGGCATATCAGGATTATCTCTCGGCTGACCGCAATGGTGACAACCGGACTCTCGCCACATATAATCTTGCATATGCCCAACTGATGCAAGACAAGTATGCCAAGGCTGCCGACAATTTCGCATCCAGCCTTAAGGGAACGCCTGCCTTGTCGAAGAGGATGCACGACGACGCACTCATCCGCATGGCGGATGCGCAATATTATAAAGGTGACTACAAGCTCGCCTTAAAGAATTACTCCACAGCTATCGACAACGATGCGCAGGATAAGGATTATGCCACCTACCGACGGGCTGTGATGTATGGCCTTGACGGCGACATCAAGAGAAAACTCTCAGAACTATCTGCCATGCCCTCTGAATTTCCGGCATCCAACTGGCTCGCGAATGCTCTGCTTGAGAAGGGTCAGACTTATTCCGGACTTGGCGACACCGACAAGGCTGTGCAGGCTTTCGAGGAGTTGCGTGGGTCGTATAAACAGAGCGCCCAGGCAAGAAAGGGTATGCTCAACCTCGCCATTTCATATATGCAGGCCAAGCAGACTGAAAAGGCTGAGGAGGCTTATAAGGATGTAATCTCAAAATGGCCTACCAGCGAGGAGGCTGCACTTGCCAATGATGACCTCAGAAAATACTATGCCGTCAATGGCGGACTCGCTGATTATGTCGCATTCCTAAGGTCAGTGCCGGGTGCCCCGCAGATTGATGCCGATGAGATGGAATCCCTTGCTTTCGAAGGCGCTGAGACTGCCTACGCCGACAACATCACCTCAACTGCCCTCCTCGAGAAATATGTAAGTGATTATCCCAACGGGCGCTACCTTGCCCAGGCTCTTCTCGACATAGCCACGGGAAAGGATGAGCAGGATGAGCGCGGTGAAGCCCTGCGTTATCTCAATTTGCTTCTTGACAAGAGAGTAGACTCTCCGCAAGTGCCGGAGGCTTTGTTGCTGAAAGCACAGATTCTGGAAGATTCTGGAGCAGTGGACAGGAATGAGACATTAGAAACCTACCGTATGCTTGAGGAGCGTGGCGGAAACGACTATATTGCCGAGGCCTATGCCGGAATCATGCGAAACACCGACAAGGATGAGGAGCGCATGAAATATGCCGCTCTTGTTAAGAACAGTGGCGGACTCTCTGCCGACCAACTCGAGGAGGCTGAATATTATGAGGCAACCGCCATGTTGAAAAGTGGCGACACAAAGACGGCAACAGCCACCCTTGAGCGTCTTGCCCAGAATCCGAAGAGCCTGACAGGTGCCAAGTCTGCCGTGATGCTCGGCCAGCATTATTATGAGTCGGGGAATATTTCCGGCGCTGAGAAAGTATTGACAGCCTTTACCGACGAGGGCACTCCTCATGAATATTGGCTTGCACGTGGATTCATAGCCCTTGCCGATGTATATCACGCCAAGAAGAAAGACTATCTTGCTGTGGAGTATCTTAAAAGCCTTCGTGAGAATTATCCAGGGAAAGAACTCGACATCCACGACATGATTGAAACAAGACTGAAGAAATGGAAATGAAGAGATTATATATATTGATGATGGCTGTGTTGGGATTTGTGGGAGCAAGGGCACAGCTGCACGAGTCTATTAGTGTGGAGGGTAAGTATGTGCCGGAGGTGATACGCGTAGACAGAATCAACGTTTTCCCAAAGGCAGTGAATTTTGCCCTCAACTCCTCGCCAATGGAATATGAATGGGGAGGGGTGGCAGCCTCTTTCCAGCCATATGCGTTTGCAATGCCGGCAACCGGATGGCGCGACACCCATGACTATGTCGCCAACCGTGGCTATCTGGAGCTAGGCGCCGGATCTTGGCTCAACTCCACGCTAAGTGCCGGATATCGGTTTGTGGATAATTCCCATACCCTTGTGGGAATCCGGCTGCAACACAACTCCACTTCTTTGTGGAAACCCAATGTGAGCACTATTGATGACAAGCAATATCGCTATGACGAATCGATTGGACTCTATGCCTCTCATATATTTAAAGGCGTTGGTCGACTTGAGGCTGCCTTTGATTATCACTTAGGGCTTTTCAACTATTATGGAACAAATGCCCCGCTAAGTTTCTCAAGCATTGCCACAACTACTGGAATCAAGTTTCCAACACAGACCATCAATGACGCGTCGCTTCGCGTTGACTGGCATTCCTTGCTCAAGGCTTCCAACTCACTTCAATATGACGCCTCCCTCAGAATCCGTCACCTCGGCTTCCGTGCACTTCCCCTCCCCTATCTTGAAAAAGAGGCAAAGGGAAACCGCGAGACAGATGTAGAACTTAGCGGAAGTTTGAGGATGCCATGGGACAATGGCTCATCGATAGGCTTAGATGCAGACCTTAATGTATTGGTATATGGTGGGGAGAAGGAAACGTTGACATGGGGCTCTGTCGGCATGACTGAACTGACACTCAGCAAACCTGAAAATTACGGCATGCTCACCCTTACCCCCTATTATCGTTTCAGCAAAGGACTTCTCGACATTAGGCTTGGTGCTGATGTTGACCTGTCGTTTAATGCGGGACCAGACGGCAACCGTTACTCTTTCTTTCATATAGCTCCCGATGTGAGGTTTTCACTTCAGTCTGGCGGGTTCGGAATGTATCTGGAACTGTTGGGTGGTAGCGAACTCAATACACTCGCCAACCTGCGCCGCTATGACTATTACCAGATGCCGGCTCTCACCACAACACGCCCGACCTACACACCGCTTGATGCTGCTTTCGGCGTCAATGCCGGTCCGTTTGCCGGTTTCTCAATAGGTGCAAACCTGCGTTACCGTGCAAGCAAACATGTGCCTCTTGGCGGCTGGTATCAGATATGGCTTAACAATGGGAATCTACCAATTGATGGACTTTCCAATTCCACCTCTTCCGACAGGATGGAATATTCACTTAATTCAGATGGAATAAACCTTCACGGATTTAGCGTCGGTGCAAACCTCTCATATGAGCCGATTTCAGCATTAAGACTGAAGGCAGAGGGCAACTGGCAACCGCAAAAGGGTGAGAAGGGATTCTTCAACGGCTATGACCGTCCGAGGGTGACAGCACGTTTTGAGGCAATGGTTAAGCCTATTGAGCCGCTCCGTATCACCATAGGTTATGACTATCGAGGGGTGAGAAATATCTATACTGCCTCCGTTCCAGAGGTTACCACTGGAGGTTTGATTACCAGCGAGGAGAAGACAAGTTTCCATTCCCTTCGCCTTCCAGATCTCACGCTCCTCAATTTGTCGGCGTCGTGGAGTTTCTCCAAGACATTCTCGATCTGGGTGCAGGGCGACAATCTTCTCAACCGTCATGATGCTGTGCTTCCCGGACTCCCAACGCAAGGCGTTGTGGTCACCGGTGGCTTTTCCTGGTTGATTAGATAGGCAAGACAGGCAAGAAGGGGATATCTGGCGAAATAAACTAAACAGGATGGTTTTTCGTTTGATAAATAAGGACGCCACACGCCATTGAGGCGCGTTGTAAAATTGATGCAGTATGAGCAAGAATAAATTGACACTTACATATCTCAATGAAGACGACCGTGCCTATGGCTTGGCGGGCATGGTGATTTCGCTTGCAAGTCTTGATGCCATCGACCGGGTTGTCGAGATCAGCCTTGATTCCGACGGACCAATGGTGGAATTCTCTAATGAATACTATTTTCAGGGTTCGCCGACAATCTCGCCGAAAGCCACTTGGGACAACCTCGTGCAGAATTTCCATATCACCACCTCAATGGTGCTCTCCAACATCATGGCGCGGTCAATTGTGAGGATGAAGGAGGAGGCTCCCTCCGACGTTATGAAGGAGATTTATTCAGAGGTGGAACGTGAGGGTCAGGACACATGTGCCCTTGAGTCGGATGAGATAGAGAATCTCTACAATAATGCTCTTGCACGTGCCCGCCGACTGTTTTACAATCCGCGTCTGCATCCTGCCATTGATGAGTTTGCCCGTGTCATATCCCGCAAACGTTCCCTTTCCGGCATGGAAATACGCGACGAGCTCCATCTTTTGCAGCTGATTTAGTTAAAAAATGTTTATTTCTCAATTGTTTTGAGGATGGACGCAAGATGCATCATTCTGCTGCGAGGGATTTATGGCTGGATATGAAGGTGAGGTGCGAGATTATTTTTATGAGTGCCAAGCCGGAGTGAGTGTTGCCTCTGTGCTTCTTGACGGAGGAATCGGAGCGTGTCCGAGCATACGTGCCGATTACCGACAAGGAAATATCTATGAGGATGATTTCTGGGATGTATGGCAAAACCGGTTTGAGAAATATCGAGACCGGAAATGGATGAAGACTGGTGCCTGTTCTGATTGCTCATTCTGGCGATATTGCGAGGGTAACGGGATGCATCTTCGCGACTCCGACGGCAATCTGATGCATTGCCATATGATAAAATAGCAATAAAAAGCCGCCTCACTATGAAGCGGCTTTTTTATGACATAATGATTGAGGATTAGAGCATTGTAACGAGGACGTAGAGGAAGTGTGCTACGATTGCGGCAACAATACCACCTACAGTGTGGGCGGCAATTGCCTTGGGAGTAAGCTCGCGATAGCCGAGTGAGTCAAGCATTGCAGTGTGGGTGCTGAGATAACCGCTCCAGCACATGCCGATGGCAGTGAAAACGGCGATAGCGTTTCCGTCAATCCAACCATGTGCAGCGAAGTTTGGCACAAGACCAAGGGCAGCGCCTACAGCACCAAGGGCTGTGATGGGGAATGCCACGAGATGTGGGTCAGTGAATCCGAAGAGCCATTCAAAGATAATGTTGATCTTTCCGGCAAGGAAGGGGAGCAACTCGATGCCCTCGTAAGCGGCACCGGTGTAACCCTCAGCGGAGGCGCCAAAGGTAAGAATCATGACAAGAGTGGAGATGATGAGCACGCCGGGGATGATGGCTATACCCACCTCGACACCCATCTTGCCGCCGTCGAGAAGCGAGTTGAGCACACGGATAAAGAGTGACTTGCTCTCTACTTTCTCCTCAGCCTCTTCAATCTCTCCGGCTACATGGTCTACAGCGTCCTCGACAGCAAAGTTGGGATAAGCCTTGATGATGAAACGCTGCATAAGGCGTGTGGATACGATACATCCGCAGAAAGCTCCGAACAAACCCACCACAGGCTCCACGAAATAACCTTGTCCCACCATAAACACCATGACAAGGAGACCCATACCGAAGGCTGTTCCGAAGTTGGTGAGCGAGATAAACTGGAATTTCTTGAAGAAACTGCTGAAGCGCTTATCCTTAGCAAGGGATATGATTGCGGGATTGTCGCTAAGGAATGTCATGGCAGCTCCCAAGGCGGCTACTCCCGGAAGGTGGAAAAGGGGTTTCATAAGCGGGCGAAGGATGTTCTCCAGAAGCTTCACCACGCCAAACTCCACAAACAATTTGCCGATGGCTCCGGTCACGACACAAATGCCCATAAGATAGAACACGGTGTTAAGGAGCAGGTCGTGTGCCGTGTGCATGATAGTGTTGAGCATATTCGGCAGTCCCATTATTGAGCCGATATACCAGAACAAGGCTATCACAACCACAAGACAAGGCACGCCTGTCGGGATAAACCGATAGATAGATGCTTTTTTCTTAATCTCTACCGTTGAAGAAGATGGTTGTTCCATATGTTAGTTGTTGTTTTATTTTCTTTTGAGGGAAAGCAAGTTCATATACCATTTCACGCCGATGGAGGCGAGCATGGTCTTGTTTTGGATAGAATTTGCCGCATTAGCGTTATGTCCCCAGTAATAGAACGCATCAGCATGCACGGATAGTATATGCCTGCCACGGCTAAATGGGTAAAATTCAACACCGGCACCCACCATTTTGAGTTCAGTGCCATCCATAACGGTCACATCGGCATCGGTGTCAGACTTATTGACGTCGTAGGTCATCTTTCCAAAGATGCGCCATTTGCTGTTGGGTTTCCATGCGAGCTCACCCATCACCGACATATCCTTGAAGAAGAAAGTCTGATGGCTGGAGGCGCGGTTCATCACATCGAGCTCAAGTTCTACATTCCCTACAGAGAACTTGTTGCCGAGGGCAAGGTAGTTGATGTAATGTCCGGGGATGTATTCAATAAGGTTGGCTGAATAGATAGCGTCGAAGATGCCGTGATGTCCGTTCCACATAAGGTTGTAGGCGTACATGTCACGGTTGTCAGTCGTGAAGAATGGGCTTTCGCAAAACTGGAATGTCAGTTTGTCGTTTGGCGTTATCTTCAGGCCTACAGATGCGCCTACCTGATAACATGGGATGTTGTTCCAGAACACTGAGCATCCGTAAAGGTCGATAGGCGCACGGTCATACTCCCAGCCGCCTATGGCTACAATCTGTTTGCCGCCGGAGAAAACCCAGCGTTCCATGTCGTAGGTCAGCACCATCCAGTCTGTGGCGTCCCAGAAAGCACCGTCCTTAACGGTGCGGTTGAGACGATGACGGAAAGAATAGCTCAGATTTTTGGTTATGTTACCGTCAATGCGAATATTGAGGAACTTAGCCTCGAATCCGGAATTGCTTTTGACGGGATCGCCGTCAAGCCAGTCGCGCTGATAGTCAAAGCGCGTCTCAAGACGCATGGTCACTACGTCTTCGGCGGTTTCGGGTATGGTGGTTTCGGCGAATACTATTCCGGAAGCCGAAACCAATGCCAATCCCAATAATTGTGTTCTCATGGATATGGTTGTTATGATAGGTATTCGTGAATTGCTTTTGCTGCTTTGCGTCCGGCACCCATGGCAAGGATAACGGTTGCAGCGCCCGTCACGGCATCGCCACCGGCAAAGACACCCTGGCGCGTGGTGCGCCCGTACTCGTCAGCCACTATGCATCCGCGCTTGTTGGTGTCGAGACCTTCAGTGGTGGATTTTATCAATGGGTTCGGACTTGTGCCGAGAGCCATAATCACCACATCGCAGTCAATCTCAAAATTGCTCCCTTTCTTCTCGATAGGGCTTCTGCGTCCGCTGGCATCCGGTTCACCGAGCTCCATCTCCACACATTCAATACCCTTTACGCAACCTTTCTCGTCACCGATGATGCGTACGGGATTGGTTAGCATACGGAACTCAATGCCTTCCTGTTTTGCGTGGTGCACCTCCTCTACACGTGCCGGAAGCTCTGCCTCACCACGACGGTAGACGATGACAGCCTCCGCGCCGAGACGCTTTGCTGTGCGCACAGCATCCATCGCCACGTTGCCGCCACCGACAACCACAACCTTGTGTCCCTGATAGATGGGGGTGTCATACTGCTCGTCATAAGCATGCATCAGATTGGCGCGTGTAAGATACTCATTGGCAGAGAACACACCGTTGAGGTTCTCTCCATCAATACTCATAAAGCGTGGAAGTCCGGCACCAGAGCCTACAAACACGGCATCATACCCTTGTTTGTCGAGAAGGTCGTCGATGGTCATGGTGCGACCGATAATGACGTCAGTCTCAATCTGCACACCAAGACGCTGCAAGGTCCCAACCTCTTGGGCAACAATGCGGTCTTTTGGAAGGCGGAATTCCGGGATGCCATACACCAGCACACCACCCACCTCGTGCAAGGCTTCGAAAATCTTTACCTCATAACCGAGACGTGCAAGGTCGGAGGCACACGCGAGTCCGGCGGGACCGGAACCTACAATCGCCACTTTCTTTCCGTTGCGTGTGATTTCCGGTTCGGTAATCTCGTTGGCATGCTCAATTGCCCAGTCTCCGACGTAACGTTCGAGTTTGCCTATTGCCACCGGCTCAGACTTTATGCCGAGGATGCAGGCACCCTCACACTGGGTCTCCTGTGGACACACACGTCCGCAGACGCTTGGCAGCGAACTGTCGGCGGCGATGGTGGCTGAGGCGGCAAAAAGGTCGCCTTCTGTTATATGATGGATAAACTCTGGTATATTTATATGCACGGGGCAACTCCCCACGCAACGAGGATTCTTGCAGTTGAGGCATCTGGAAGCCTCGAGGGCTGCCTCCTCGGCATTGTAGCCGTAGCATACTTCCTCAAAATTTGTAGCCCTCACCTTGGGATCCTGCTCCCTGACGGGCACTCGTGGAATTCTGTTAGCCATTGCACTTGCAGTTATGGGTTTCGGGATTGTTCTTGGGATTGTTGCGGTACATGTTCTGACGGCGCATTGCCTCGTCGAAATCTACCTTGTGGGCGTCGAATTCAGGACCCTCCACACATGTGAAGCGTGTCTTGCCGTCAACCGTAACGCGGCAGGCACCGCACATGCCGGTGCCGTCTACCATC
Source organism: uncultured Sangeribacter sp. (assembly GCA_964603335.1). GTDB lineage: Bacteria > Bacteroidota > Bacteroidia > Bacteroidales > Muribaculaceae > Lepagella. The sequence goes on from CAZRUR010000008.1 coordinate 16,487, forward strand.
AGAGCGTTGAGCGACACTACAGTCGGTATGCCGTATTCCTTGGTGGTCAGGGAGGCAAACTTCATCATGATCATGGGGCCAATGATTACGCAGTGGTCATATTGCTTACCTTGGTTGTCGATGAGGTCTTTCATAAGCCCGGTCACCATTCCGTGGAAACCTTCGGAGCCGTCGTCGGTGCAGAGATAGACGTTAGCCACACTCTTCATCTCGTCGACATAGGTGAATATATCCTTGGTTTTTGCACCAATCACCACATCTGCCTTCACACCCTGCTCATGGAGCCATTTTGCCTGAGGGTAGACAGGAGCAGTTCCGACACCACCGGCCACGAAAAGGATTCTCATTTTTTTGAGTTCCTCAATGGGTAGGTCGAGGAGGTCGGAGGGTCGCCCGAGGGGACCGGCAAAGTCGGCGAATTTCTCGCCGGCGTTCAGATGGTTTATCTTATTGGAGGAAATGCCGATTGTCTGTGTGACGATTGTGACAGTCCCGTTGTCGGGGTCATAGTCACAGATTGTCAGAGGTATGCGCTCGCCGTAGCGGTCAGTGCGCACGATGACGAACTGCCCTGGTTTGGCTGAGGCCGCCACTCGAGGAGCAAACACCTTCATTTCCGTGATGTTGGGAGCAAGTTCTCGCTTGCTGACTATCTCAAACATTATATCTGATTTAGGTTAGATTCCTGTTATTTCGTATACATAAATTTGTGTTATTATAGTATACGTGAAATGATGGTGCAAAAGTAGTCTTAATTTCGCTAAAACACAAATTTTAAAGCAATAAGTGTCAAAATGCCAAAGAGGGCTACGCAATTCTGGAGTGTCTCACGCAAAGGGGCAAAGCGAGCAAAGGGATTATTGGCTACGCAGAGAAATACCCAGGAATAGTGTTCACAGGTTGGATCAGTCCTCACCGAAGCATTCGTAATGATAACTTAAGCCCGGTCTCTTTGTGGATAATTTCTTTCATCCCCTACGGTCACATGGCCCGCTATGCTCCCTGCAGTGGTAAAAGAAATTGTCTACTCAAAGGATCCGATGTGATTCTATGATGGCAAGGTGGCGTCGGCAAAGTGCATTCTTTAAAAAAGCTCTAAGAAAAAGTTGCAAATTGTTGCACAATTCAAAAAAATTTGTTGTTACTTTGCAGCGTCAATGAGAATTTCACGAACATTTCGTAATATTTTCTACAGGCATAAGTTACTTTTCAATTTACTCTTATTTTTAATTCACTTTAAGGTAAAGTTTTCAATTTCACTCTTAAGGTAAGCGGACCATGGGCCTGCTTTTTTACTTCTGTCAACCAGTCGATTCTCAAATTTCTCGCCTTCGAGCAGACCTTCAAGAACTCCCTGACCACACTCCCGATGGGTGGCGGCAAGGGTGGCTCCGATTTCTCACCCCGAGGGAAGAGCGACATGGAGATCATGCGCTTCTGCCAGGCGTTTATCGCAGAGCTTTGGCGGCCGTGAGGTGGCTACATGTATGGCTACTACAAGAAGATGGCGCGTGAGTTTACCGGCACATTCACCGGCAAGGGTCTCGACTTCGGAGGCTCACTGATGTGAGAAATACGGCAAGGAGGAGGGATCCGACTTCATCAACTATGTGAAAGATGCCAACGTTGCCGGCTTCATAAAGGTGGCGCGCGCAATGATGGCACAAGGAATTCTTTAAGGTGTTATTTGCAGATTGCTCCTAAAGAGTCCCTGAAAATTTATGAGAGCTCTAAGGCTCGCGTGGCAATACTTTATCGGAAGAAGAGGAGGTTGAGGTTCTCACCTTGCTCTTCTTCGTTTTTGTGGATTTCACCTTGGTCTTTTTTGAGGAAGAAGACTTGCTTGATATGGTAGATGAGTGGGTTGTCTTGGTTAGTTTGCGAGTGCTGATGGAGCCGCCGCTTGAGCTTCGTTCCGTGAGCGAATTGCAATAGCCTACAAGTGTGATGTTTCCGCCGCTTGTGGCAGAAGCCTCAACGGCGTTGGCTTTGATATTTGACACCGTGACATCCGCGCCGCTCGTCACTGAGATATCGGCATTGCCGCCATTAAAAGTGTAGACGCTTGCCTTTGAAGCACTTGTGCATCCAATCTCCAATTCTTGAGCAGTGACCTCTGTAAAGCTTATTGTTGAGGCACTTGTCTGACTGACATCGAGCTTTGTGACATTGACATCCTCAGCCTTAACATTTGATGCACTTGTGAGGTCAATCTCGAGCTTACCTCCAGAGACATTGCCCATTTTTACCTGGCTTGCCGAAGTAAGGTTGATCTCAAGCTCCTTGTTAATCGTAAGCAGACCATTCACATTGACTTGGGCAGCTGAAGTGAGGGAAATCTCCTCCAGTTGCGGAGCCTGCACCCTTATGATGGTGGGACCGTCGATATTGCCGGTGTGATTCTTATAGTAAGCCGAGAGAGTCTTGTCTTTGACAGTGACTACGAGGTATTGTTCAGCAGAAGGGGTGGTGGTAATTTCAGCCGTGCCCGTGAATTTGCCTTGGGTAAACTCAATCTGAATGCCGCTCACAGCCTTGATTTCATCGAAGTTACTTATTTTTACGCTTTTCTTGACAGTGGCTTTTGAAATATCGCCATTATTCACACCGCCGGAAATGTATTTCCTGCCGCTGATGTCAATTGAGCATCCAACGAGTAACATTAAGGCTAAGGTTGCCGATAAAATGGTTTTGAATCTATTCATGTGTTTATAAGTTTACAGGTTATTGGTTATTGGTTATTGGTTTAGAAGTTTATAGTGTAGTTAGGTTGTTGGTTTTTAAGTCTCCCCCTTGCGGGGGGATTAAGGGGGGTCAGGGTTCGCGAGGGACTGCGGTTTTGGTTTTAGGTGCTTTGTTGTTGGTGGCAGTCTCCACGATAAGCCCGTTGATATTTACCTTTGCGAGTTGGTCAGCCTCATCTGTAACACTGCGGCATCTGCCGCCCAAGGTGATACTCGCAACGTCTTTGGCAATGGCGTTGATGTTTCCGACGTTTAGACCTTTCAGGCGCATAGAGGATGTCTCCTTTGCATTAGCCTCGATATTGTCAAGTTCTGCGGAGAGGATATATACCTTTGCCACGCCCTCGGTGTCAAGCTTAATCCTGTTTCCAACCACCTCACCGAAGTTTACCTGAGCCACATCCTTTGCCGTCACCTCCAAAGAATCATAGATGCTGAAAGTGCCCTCCACCTCAAACGCTGTCACTCCTGACATGTCCAGTTTATGCAGGTTAGGAGCAATGATGCTGACAGTCAGTTTGTTGTTGCCGTCTGTTGGTATAGGTTGGCAACCCAATATGAGGGCACCGTCTTCCTCAGTAATGGTGAGATAGTCTATAAATTCCGGGAGAGCGGTCACCTCCACATATCCGGGGAAGTCACCCTGCCGGTAGGTGACGTTCATCAGGTCTTTAATAGTAATCTTGTCGAAGTTGGAGACATTAATTCTTTCAGTTATTTCAAGGTTCTGGCTTTCGGCAGCATAGCTCTCAATGCCACCGATGGCACCCATTCCAATGCCCAACGACATCAGCGCCACCACCACAGCCGCAAGACTCTCTCTATTGAAAAATCCGGTTGCCCTCATATCAATTTATCAAACACAAGCATTAATGAAACAATACTTTAATTGAAACAACAATCAAGATATCCAAAGTATCATAAAGACTCTTAAAAGTTGCTTCTATATTAAAGACACAAAAAGTTCCATTCTGTGACACACGGAATGGAACTTTTTTCGAAAAAGATTTTGTTTATAATGATTTTTTGCCCCAGTAGGTGGAGGTGCCGGAGATGCCGGCATAGACGATAGTGGCGCGCCGGGCAGTGTTTTCCCAGTCGCATTCGCGGCGGAGGTAAAGCTCGAGACTTCCCACTTTCAAAATCTGTGAGTCAGCATCATAGCTCCAACTGTTGCCTTTCCAGATTCCGGAAGTCACCGTATGGTCGGAGCCAAGGGTGATGATTGCAGACTCCTGCTGCTTCTGGTATTCATATTTCAGAACAATATTTTCCCAGTCGCCAATCAGCTCAGCCTCCTCAATCGGGAGCTGAGGCACTGCCCCATAACGCTCAGGCATCACGAGCGGCCAACCGTCCTTAGTCCAGATAAGAGAGCGCACATGCCCCATCATGATGGCATTGCTGTAGGCATTACCATTCACATTGTCGGGTAAGCGACCTTGTGAGGCATAATACCAATTCCCCTCACCGTCGTCGAATACTGTGCAGTGGGAAATTCCTACCCACCCGTCAGAATTCTTAAAACGGTAAGGATGGGTGACGATAGGGAATGCATCGCCGCCAGTGCTCGTGACGTTGACACCACGACTGTCGAGATACGGACCGTCGATATTGGCAGAACGCACCACACGGGTGTTGTAGGCATAACTCAACTCATCATAGGCGAGGAAAAGGTAGTAATAACCATTATGATAAACCACCTCGGGACCCTCAGAGCCTTGCCAACGGTTGCCCATCTGTCGGGTGGCAATAAGCTTGCCATAGGCAGCGATGTCGCTGTTCGTGCCAAACGGTTTGCCAAGCTCGGCTTCCGTTTTGCCTGTTTCCGGGTTAAGTTTGACGGCAGCGATTCCGCTATGCCAGGAGCCATAGATAAGCCAATGCTCACCAGCCTCAGTGATGATGATGCTGGGGTCGATGGCATTAAACTTGTAGTAGCAATTGCCCCAATCGGTGGGCGAAATATAGAAATTCAGGTTCTTGTCGGAGGCATTTGTAATGACATAACCTTTGTCGACCCAACCGTCATTGTTTGCCGGGTTTGTATTCTCCATCAATCCGATAAAAGCTCTCTCACCCCATGAAGTCTTGTTGGGGTCAAGATATCCCGGCACCACGATGGAGTAATACATACGGTAAAGGTTGTCGTTGACCTTGACCACATCGGGAGCCCAGTAGCCGAAGTCAGACACATTAGGACTTACCGCCTCCAATCCCATCTCCGCACGAATCTCATTCAGCTTGGGAATCACCCAATCAGGGAGTGACGGCATTGTGCCACTGAGGTATTCCCAGTTGACGAGATCCTGAGAACGGCGGCAATGGAAATGGCCTCCGGCGGTATGTGCGTTGCCATAAGAGGCATCTGTCTGATACATATAAAACCAACCGTCGGCAGCCTTCATCACCGTAGGGTCATGCACATTCGAGAGATTCCATTTGGCGCGCTGGTCCCAACCGGCAATGCTGACGTAATAGTCGGCATAGTCAGGTCCGGAATAGTCGGCAAGCTTCTCTACAACAGACGTATCCTCTGTAGTGAAATGCAATTCATCGGAATAGACAGTGCTCCCCCCGGAAATCATAATGTAGGCCCTCACATAATAATCGGTAAGTGGGGACAGGGTGGTGACAGAGGCTGACATTGTGCTGCCGCTTATCGAAGCCTCAAAGACGCTGTTGTAGATGGTAGGTTCCGGCGACATAGACACGGCAAAGCCAGCCTTGGTGTAGGTTGCCCCTCCGGTTGTCTGGAAGTTGGCTGAGAAAGATGCTGAAGAAGATGTTATGTCAGCCACCTGCAAGCCAGAGATGGTGATGTTGCCGGTGACGACATCTGGCTCATCCGGGCTGTCCTTGTCGGAGCAGGAGCATGGGATAAGGAGTAAAGCGCACGCTATGGGCAATAAGAAATTCTTCATAAAAATGGATATAGAATGTTATTAGACGGGAGGTTGCGGCAGGGATGCCGCAGCAACTTAAAGAGGAATCAGGAATTGTGATCTTTCACAATTCCTAATTCCTAATTAGCTAATTTCTAAACGACATTAGAGTTCCCAACCCGGGGTCTGCGGATAACCGGTCTTCACCAACTCTTCGTAAGGAATTGGGAAGAAGTAGTTTTTTGGAGCGGTAAAGGCGATGTGTGGGTCAACCTCACTCAGACCATAATTGTAGATTGGAGAAGAACCCTCCCTAACGGCAACCCCATAGAGAGTATACACCTGACGATAGCGAGGGAGTGAAGACTCAGCAGAAGCGCTGCCACCGTTCTTATCGTGGAGCTTCCAGCGGCGCATGTCGAAATATCGGTGGTCTTCGAAGCAGAACTCGATGCGAGTCTCATTCTGGATGCGCTCGCGGAGCTGATCCTGAGTCATGCCGGTATAAGCCGGCATACCGACACGGGCACGAACCTGGTTGACATAGGCATAAGCCTCGGAAGTGCGGCCAGCCTCATTGAGAGCCTCGGCGGCAGCCATCAGAATCTCGGCATAGCGGAAAATCGGGCAAGCGTGACGCTGGCTTGACACAGTGCCGTCCCAACGGATATTGTTGAGGTATTTCTTGGAATAGTAGCCAGTAGCAGTGCCACCATTACCGCGGGCATAGTCAGCGCCGACACGTGTATCGTCGTTGTTGACGTCGACGAGACGTGCCTCATCACCGTCACCCCAGGTGGAGTTGTGGTGAAGGATTGTCTGCTCAAGACGAGGGTCACGGTTTACGTAAGGATTCTGCTCGTTGTAGGTGGGATCCTGGTCGATGGGCAGACCGTTGATTGTCTCATAAGAGTCAACAAGATTCTGTGTCGGGTTGAGGTAACCTGTTGCAGAGATATTTCCAGTGAAACCGCAGGGAGCATTGAAATACTCAATCTGGAGGGTGGTCCAGACGGAGCGGCTCAGGATATACTCGTTGTTGAGCACAGGGTTAGACACGAAACACTGATAATAGTTCTGCTCCGGGTCATTGTTATCGGTAGTGTAGAGACGGTAAGGGTTGCTCTGCGTGCTGTTTTTATTGATGAAATCAATTGCAGCATTGGCAGCGGCAGTCCAGCGGTCGGTCTCATTGTTGGGGTTGAAGAGTGGCGATGCACGATATAGCAGCGCACGTGTCTTCAGGGCGTAAGCGGCAGCCCCATTGATGCGCCCCCAGTTCTCTTCCTCATTGCTGTAGCGGAAGGGGAGATTGTCCTTATACTTGTCGCATTCATTTGCAATCCAGAGCAGGACATCGGCGGCAGCCTCACGCTCCGGGAGAGTGGATGACGGGGCAAGGATAATTGGAGTGCCGTCTTCATCGTCAGCCACGATTGGAATGTCGCCAAACCAGCTTACGAGGTCGAAATGCAAGATTGTGCGAAGCACACGTGCCTCAGCCTCCCAGCGGTCGAAGAGACGGTTGTCGTCGCCGCTCTTCTCAGCGTTGCCCACCACGTCTTCACGCGCATTGAGCAGATATTGGTTCACAGCACGGATGCCGGTGTAGTCGCGACTCCAATAGAAATCGGCAAACCAGTGGGTGGTGGCATCGTAAGCATCGGCATTCACAGAGTGATAGCGCGCCACGCCCCAGTAGTCAACGGCATTGTCGGTCATGCAGTCTTGGGAAAGACGATACTGAGTGTCGTTATAGCCTTGGAAAGCGTCTGGGAGATAGTCGTAAAGGCGGGCGAGATACCCACGAGTCCTGTCATAGTCGGAGAAGACATTCTCAGCCTGGAGAGTGAGGTCGACCTCCTTGTCGAGATAGTCGCTGCAGGAGGTGGCTCCCAAGGAGAGAGCCGCCAATGCCGCGAGTTGATATATCTTGATTTTCATATTTTCTTAGTTTAGAATTCTACGTTGACACCGAAATTGAAAGTGCGGGTCTTCGGATACCACCAGCAGTAAGACATAGGTTTCTCCGGATCCATACCCTTCGGCATATGGCTGATAGTGGCAAGATTGTATGCACTGAAGTAGAAACGGCACTGGCTCATGTGAATTTTCGAGATGATGTGGGTAGGGAGAGAATAACCCACCTCGATGTTGCGGAGCGAGAAATAGTCACCGTTCTGAATCCAGATGTCGTTATAGTAAGAACCGTTGTCGCGTGAAGAGTCCTCAGTGTTGAACGTAGAGCTTAGGCGAGGATATTTGGCATTCACGTTGCGTGGGTCGTTCGGGTCGTCGGTATAGTATCCCCAGGCATTGGTGACAACGTGAGTGGCGTTGTTGTTGCCCCACTCAGAGAATGTCATTGATGGAGACAGGAATACAGAACGATTCAGATAGGCAGTGCCGATCAACTTGATGTCAATGCCCTTCCATTCAGCATAGATTGACAGAGAGGGAGTTAGTTCCGGGATAAGGGTGAAACCGTAAGGCTCCATATCACGGGAGTCGATCTGACGGTCGCCATTGAGGTCGCGGAACACGGCAGTTCCGAGTTTCTGGCCGCCGCTGGAGAATGTGTTGTAAGGATATTTCTCCGGGTGGTCGATAGCGTCCTGCTGAGAAGTGGAGATAAGGGCAGGATCAGATGCCCACTGCACGAAACGGTAGGCGTTCCAACCGCCGATAACGTCGCGGTTTTCCCATTCGTAGATAGAAGCCACGGAAGCATAGTCGCGGATGCGGTCGCCGGTCTTGCGCTGCCATGCTACAGAGGGTTCAACCTCGTCCATCTCAATGATCTTGTTGCGGTTCCAAGAGAGCATACCCTCAACTGTGTAGTTGACGTTTCCAATCTTGTTGTTATGGCCGATGGTAAGCTCGAAACCGTGGGAGTTGACCTTACCATAGGAGTCTTTTGCGAAAGAGATGCCAAGGATGTCAGGGTTGGTGGAGCGTTCGATGAGGATGTCGCTGCGCCATTCCTTGAAGATATCAAACGAACCGTAGAGTCGGCGGTGCCAGAAATCCCAGTCAACACCCACGTTGACCATCTTTGAGATCTCCCATTTGCTGTTGGGGTTACCTGCGACGCTCTCGATATAACCTGTCACCCAAGTTGCATTATGACCGAAGCTGTAGCCATTGTCGGCAGCGTATGTAGACTGGTAGGGATAGCGTCCGGCGCCTGTGTCGCTCATACCGGTCTTACCGTAAGAGACGCGGAGCTTGAGGAGGTCGATGTTGGGATTGCGGAGGAAACTTTCCTCAGAAGCAACCCAGCCGCCAGAGACGCCCCAGAATGTGCCCCAACGGTTCTCCGGGTCGAAGTTATCATTACCCATGCGGGAGATGTTGCCCTGGATGATGTAACGGTTGTCGTAGATATAACCTGCCTGGCCGTTCCAAGAGAGGTAACGGTCGGAAGAATACTGGGAGTTGTCGGTGTTAGCCTCTATAACATTGAGACGCTGCTGATAACTGCGCACGAAGGCATTAGCCTGCACACGGTGTTTCTCAGCAAAAGTGCGGTCATACTTAAATCCGAAGCGGAAGTTGAGAGTCCAGGAGTTGGCACGCTCGTTGGCACTTGGGTTGGTGAGCTCAGAATATCTGTTGGTCTGAGTGTAGGTGAAATCCTCAACATTCTCCACGGCAGTGTTGGTGTAGTCATAGGAGTATGAGTTCACGCTGTTGGTCTGAGTGGACTGGAACACGTCGAAAGCGTCGAAGCTGACCACGAGATTTGCCTCCAGACCCTTTGTGATGGGTGAGAGGTCACCGTTCACGTCAACAGTAGAATATAACTGGCGACGGCGGTTCTTCTCCTGACCAGATGAGCCGAGGAGATAGATAGGGTTGCTTGCGCTGCCGTCGACATAGAGTTCACCGTTCGGACACCATACCGGGCGCATCGGGTCAGCCTCCACGGCACCGAAAGTGGTGAGGTTGAACACGCTTGTTGTAGGCTGGAGGATGTTGTCGATACGTCCGCCGAGGTCAAGACCCACGCGGAGATATTTGTTGACATTCACATCGAGGTTTGAACGGAGGTTCCAGCGGTTAAGCACGTGCTGGGTTGTGAAACGCTCGTTGAAGTGGGTACCGTTTGAGTTCCACATACCTTCCTGACGGAGATAAGAGAACGACACATAGTAGCGGGCACGGTTGTTACCACCGGAAATCTGAAGGTTGGTCTTCACCACCGGGGCGGCATCGCGATAGAGCTCGTCAAACCAGTTGGTGTTGAAGTAACGGTATTGGTCCATTCCATCGAGGGTGCCACCCTCAGAGACTATGCGGTATTTCTCAATCTGTTCGGCAGTGTAGAGAGGGTCACGGCCGTCAAGATAGCGCACCTGGTTCTTCGTGAGGGCAAGGTTGTAGGAGTTCTGGTTTTCCACTTTGCCTGTGAGGGTATTGAAGCCTACCTCCTGTGTGAAGTTGATGTGTGTCTTTCCAGCCTCACCGCGCTTGGTGGTGACAAGGATCACACCATTTGCACCACGCATGCCATAAAGGGCAGTGGCTGCTGCATCCTTAAGCACTGTCACAGTCTCGATTGGGAATGCATCGAGGAATGAGATGTCGCGCTCCACGTCGTCAACGATGATGATGGGGTCACGTGCGCTGGCATTTAGTGTGCGGATACCACGCACATACATCTTGGTCTGCGACCAACCCGGCTCAGAAGACACCTCGTAAGTCTCAACACCTGTAAGGGTGGAGTTGAAGGCATTCTGAAGCACGGTGACTGGATAACGCTGAAGTTCCTGGCCTGTCACAGTGGAGCGTGAATCAACGAGGAATTTCTTCTCCTCCTTGCCGAAAGCCACAGAAGCAAGGTGGCTGTAAGGGTCGGTGTCAGGCTGGAGTGTAATTGTGTATAGCCCGTCGAAGGTTTCAATAGGAGTGATTGATGTGAGATAGCCGGAGCAGGTGGCATTTACCTCATCGTCATAATTTGCGTTGGTGATGGTAAACTCACCGTCGGCATTGGTAAGGACCATCTTGCTTTGTTCTGCAAGGTTGACCATAGCCCCAGGGATTGGGTTGCCGTCAGGGTCAACCACGCGCCCCTTGAGGGTGTTGCCGGTGGCCTCGGCAAGCGCAGCCACAGAGCAACCCGCTACGAGCGAAGCTGCCAGGACGAACTTACCTTTGTTCCTGATATGATTTATGATGTTGTTCATATATGTTCGAATTTTTCTGATGTTGGGTTTAAGGATTACCATCCGGCGTTGTTTTCAAGACCAGTCTTCCAGACTTCAGCCTCAGGTATAGGATATAGATACATGCGCTGTTCGAACACACGGTCCTGTGCTTTCTTGCGGCTCAGAGTGCCGTCGGAAGCTACCTCTACGCCATAGATAGGACGGCTGAGGGCCTCGACAGCCACGTTCCAGCGGCGCACATCCCAAGAGCGGTGTTCCTCGAATGCAAATTCCACAGTGCGCTCCTTGTGGATGAAGTTGCGCATTGCGTCTTTGCTTGCAAGGTCGGCACGGTCTTCCACGTTTCCGGTGATTCCGGCACGGTGGCGCACCATGTCAAGCATCTCAAACACCTCATGGCAAGGACCCTGCACCTCGTTGAGAGCCTCGGCATAGTTGAGAAGAATCTCAGCATAGCGGATAATTGTCCAAAGGCGATATGCAGAGCCACCATGGTTGGAGCTCAGGATAGTTGCCGGGATATATTTACGCATATAGTATCCTGTTGGGGTTGCGTTGGCATTACCGGTTGGGTTGTCAGCCATGCCAGCGCGAACGTCGATTGTGCTGTTGTCGCGCATCGTGCCCCAAGCCACCCCTTGATAAAGGATTGTAGCGGCAAGGCGAGGATCACGGTTGTCCCACATATAGGCATCATTATATCCGCTCTCCTCATTGATGGCGGGAGTAAGGCTGCCGGAAGGATAAACCGGAGCTCCGGTTGCATCATAGCTCTGGAATGGTGATGAGCCATCTGCCATGTCATACATGTCGACAAGGTTTTGTGACGGACAGTTGCCACCGTTGCCACCCTCACCAACCGGGGTGTCCTGATAGATTCCGCTCCATCCGATAGTAACGTCGTTGCGGAAGAAGATCACCTCAGTGTTGTTGCCGGTGTATTGGGTGCGGAGCACTGCGTTGGCATAGTTTTCAGAAGCTGCGATATTCTCTTCAGCAAAGAGACGGAAGTTGCCACCGAAATCCACGATGAAGCTCTTGGCAGCCTCAGCAGCCTGTTGCCATGTGATACCACTCTCGGCAGCATAGCGTGGCGACGCCATGTAGAGCTTGATGCGGGAGGCAAGTGCGCGAGCCATAGGCTGAGAGAGACGGCCGATACGGTTTGAGCTCCATGCATCGTCGTAGGTGAGGAGGTAAGGTTCAGCCTCCGCAAGCTCATTGAGGATGAAGTCTACAACATATTCCTTTACAGACGGGCGCTTGGCGTAAGGAGTGATCATATCCTCTTCCGGGTCAAGCACTTCGGTAACGATTGGAATAGGTCCGTAGCGGAGGAAAAGCTCCCAATAGAACCAGGCGCGGAAAGTGCGTGCCTCAGCCACCATAGTGGCGCGGTCTTGAGCTTCCTGTTCTGCGGTCTTGGTGATGTCGTTAGGCACCTCGTCAATTTGGTTGATGACACGGTTGCATTTGCGGATTGCGCGATAGCGCGACTCCCATATGGAAGTCAGCTCGGCTGCGCCACCGCTGCCGTAATAGTTGCCGATATTGAAAGTGGTGCGAGTGCCGCCGGTTGCGAAAGATGTCTCGGCAAGGTCGGTGGCAGCATCGAGCCATGAGCCGTTGACGCGGTTGGCACCGTGGAGAAGGAAGTTATAAGTATCGTTATGGAAATACTCAAACATACTCCAGTCGCCGAAAGTCTTCTCTTCGGTGAGCTCGTTGGAAGGCTGCTTGTCGAGGAAGTCGCTGCACGAGGTGAGCGAGGCTCCGCCGAGAATCATTGCCAACGTTAGGAATTTATATGACTTTTTCATATTGATATCAGGTTAGAATTGGATATTGACACCAAAGTTGATTGTCTTGCAGATTGGGTAGCGGTTAGAACCGTTGCTCTCCGGGTCAGTGAGTCCATCGAGGTGATCCCAAGTGACAAGGTTGTTGGCGTTGACGAAGAATCGGCACTGAGTCATGTAGGCATGCTTGATCCATTTCTCAGGCAGAGAGTAGGAAAGCTCAATGTTTTTCAGACGGAAGAAAGCACCGTTCTTGAGGAAGAAAGAGTTCTGACGCTGGTTGTGGTCGCCATAGCTGTCGTAGTGGAGCAGCGGATACTTGGCGTTTGCAAGGTTCTGAGCCTCAGAGAGGGCGGGATTCCAACGGTCGAGGTGATGCTCTTTTACCTTACCGCCGCTCACGAAGGCATACATAGCCTCCGCATCATAATAGCGGCTCACATGGTCAACACCCTGGAACATGATGCTGAAACCGATTCCCTTCCACTCGGCACCAAGGTTGATGGCGTAGGTGTTTTCGGGAATGTCGGAATATCCGATGAAAGTCTCGTCGCGGTCGTCGATGAATCCATCGCCGTTCATATCGCGATATTTGAGGTCACCCACCTGCACTGTTCCGAAAGTAGAAGTCGGGAAATTCGGGTCGTCAAGGTCAGCCTGAGTCACGAATCCGTCGCAAAGGAGTCCGAAATACTGGTTGATGACGTGTCCCTCACGCTTGCGGTAGTCGGTCTTGGCATCCGGCTCATCCATAGCGATAATCTTGTTCTTGGCGTGGGAGTAGGTGCCTCCTACGTTGTATTTGAACTCACCTATATTGTTGCTGTAGTGGAGTTCAATCTCAAAACCATTGTTCTGGGTCTTGCCGAGGTTTCCGGCGGCAGATGAAACACCAAACCATTCCGGGCGTGTGAGATATTCCGTGAGGATGTCGTTGCGACGCTCCCAGAAGAGGTCGATGTTACCGCTGAGGGAGTTGTTGAGGAAACCGAACTCAAGGCCGACGTTATACTTGTGGGCACGTTCCCATGTCACGCCATAGTTAGGATACTGCTGCTCGTAGATACCGGTTTGTCCGGATGTGCCGAAATAGTAGTCGTTGGTGATCTGGCTCCATTTCTGCTCATAGAGGAATCGCTGGCTGTAGGCGTCGTTACCAACCTGTCCGTAAGAAGCGCGGAGCTTGAGGTTGCTGAGCCAGTTGGATGAGTTCTCCATGAAGCTTTCCTCAGAGATTCTCCAACCTGCAGAGAATGATGGGAAGAAACCGAAGCGTTTGCCCTTCATAAAGTTTTCAGAGCCATTGTAGCCGGCGTTGAACTCGAAGAGGTAACGGCTGTCGTATCCATAAGTGACACGACCAACGATGCCTTGGTAACGCTGTGCGAGCTCAGCCTGATAGCGGTAGTCGTTCTGCATATAGAGCACCATTGCAGTCACGTCGTGCACCTGGTTGAAGACGCGGGCATAGTTAATCTGAGCCTCAAGATAAAGCTTGTAGAGAGTGAAGCTTGTGCGGCTGTTTGCGAGGGTGCCGTCGGTGTTGAAACGGTTGTAGGCATCGATGCTCTCGTAGTTGCTGCGGTCGTTTAGCTCGTAGGTTGCAAACGACTTGCTGTAGGTGGTCTTGTGATAGTTCTCATAGTCGAAGCTGAGCATCCCGCGAACAGAAAGACCGGGAGTGAGCCAATCCATCTTATAGTCGGCGATGAAGTTTGTCTCGTTGACAGTGTTCACACCTTTATAATATCCAGACTCAGCGAGAGTGGCGTAGACGTTGCTCTGATACTGTGAGCTACCACCGTAGAGAGTCTTGGTGCTCTCACCGTTCTGCACCTCATAAGCCACCGGGAATAGCCAACCCGGAGTGTGGTTGAGCTGATAGAACACGTTGCTGTAGGTGTCGCTCTCATCGGAGTTAGGACCGCGGCGCTCCTCGAAGCGTGTGCCGAAGTTTACTGACAGCTGAAGGTCTTTAGTCAGGAAGAAGTCGGCATTTGCACGGAAGCCATAACGCTTATAGTTGAGCGAGGAAGAGTTGCCGTAAGGGTCGTTGGAGATATTCTTGATGAGCGACTCCTGGTCGTAATATTCGAGAGATGCATAATAGCGCATTCTCTTTGTGCCACCGCGCACACTTGCGTTGTAACGCTGTGAGGGGGCAGAGCTGCGGAGAATCTCGTCATACCAGTCAACATTTGGATAGAGGAGGGCATCAACTCCTGACAGCTGACCATTGACAGATTTCAGATACATGTCGAGGTCAGAAGCCGAATACTGAGAGGGAAGTCCGTCGTTTTTGAGGGCTTCCTCAAGAAGGCTTACTGATTCATATGAGTTGAGATAAGTGTCTTTGCGTGTAGGTGTCTGCCATTGCCAAGAGGCGGTGAGGCTCACCACCGGTTTCTGCTCTTTACCACGCTTGGTGGTGATGAGCATAACGCCATTGGCACCACGCACACCGTAAACTGCTGTGGCAGATGCATCTTTCAACACGGAGATGGTCTCGATATCATCAGGGGCAATCTGAGAGAAAGAGCGCTCCACACCATCCACGAGGATAAGCGGCTGGGCGTCGCTGGCGAATGTGGCGCGACCACGGATGTAGATTAATGCATCGTCGGCACCCGGAGCACCGGAAGTCTGGGATGTGATCACACCGGGAATCTTACCGGCAATCGCCTGCGAAAGGTTGGCTGACGGAGTCTCGAGAAGGTCGCCGGAATGCACCTGAGAGATGGCACCCACCACAGATTCCTTCTTCTGCTGGCCGTAACCCACCACCACGAGCTCGTCAAGCACTGAGCTTTCCTCCTGAAGCGTCACGTCTACAGTGCTGCGTCCCTTAACGGGCACTTCCTGAGTGGCAAAACCGATGTATGACACTACAAGCACAGCATTCTTGGCATCAGAGAGATTAAGTTGGAAAAGGCCGTCGATATCGGTAGCGGTTCCGTTGGTGGAACCCTTCTCAATGACTGTCGCGCCTATAAGGGGCTCTCCCGAGGCATCGGAGACGACACCTCTCACCAGTTGGGCAGCCGATGGGAAGGCGGCAAACACCAGCAGGAGCACCGGGAGAAGGAGACGGAGCGAGAAGCTCCGCCTTCCTTCGGCTGTTATTCGTTTACTGTTCATTATGATGTAATGGTTAGATTTTAAGTTATTGATTCATAGAAGCCCATGGATAGTAGCCCACTCTTGAGAAGTCAAGCCAAGCATTCTCGATTGTGAAGAACAATCCAATTGGAGCTGTCAGATTTGTGACATCAAGCGTGTAGACCGGCATTGCGCGTCCGTCAGCAGTTGTCTGGTTGCAGACCATATTGAGGGTGCTGTTCTGATAAGAGAAGAGAATCTTCACCTTGCAGTCTTTCATGTCAGCCACATAGTTTTCCCAGTCAAATTCCTGACCCATAGATGTGTTGCCGCCGTCGAAGCTTGCGCCCCAGCCATAGGCGTCGGCACGGAGCACGAAATATTCAGCATATCCGTCATCACCAATCCATGTGCCGTTGGTGCAGACAAGCAGCCAGTTGTTCCAGTTTGCACCCGCACCTGTCGTGTGGTTGACAAACTCAACGCCCCAATTTGTGAATGGGCTGTCAAACTTATTGAGTGGAGAGTGAGCGCTCCACCAGCCGGTTGAGCAGTCGGTGGCTCCAAGCACAAATTCGCCACTGTCGTAGACCTCACCCACAAACACAGACTCCGGATCAATGAGAAGGTGTGAGCCCTCGCAAGTGAGGAACGTGCCCATGGTTTCGCAATCCACACCTTCTACTTTCATAGAATAGTGGCGCTCAGTGCCGTCTACAGCCTCAACAAGACATGTGATGGTGACATTTGTGCCTTTTCTGGTGATATCCATGGTGACGAAAGCGCCATCCATCTCCGACATGAATGTTTCCCAGTCGAAGTCGTGGCTCATATTGTCGCCATTGTAATTGTCGCCCCAGCCGTAGGCATCGGCACGGAGGTATATATACTCGGAATAACCGTCGGCACCACGTTCAGGACCATTGGTGATAACCAGACCCCAGTTGCACCAGTTGTTGGTCTGTCCGCCATGGTAGTTGTAGAACTCATAATGCACAGTTCCATCGCCGGTAAGGTTCACATAGTCAGACCAAGCGCTCCAGAAGCCGGTTGAGTTGTCCTCGTTGCCGAGAAGCACCCAGGTTGAAAGGTCGGGAGCAGAACCGCCGGTTGCGGAAAGGGTAGGACGTGCTGACTCTTTCTCTGTGATTGTATTGCGGAAGACTGTCAGGTCGTCAATATAGAAAGGAGTGGTGTTGGCAGCGGATCCGATTGTGAGGTTGGGCATTGCGTTTGCCACAGACACCATTTTGGAGCAATCGAAGTCAGACACCTGCTTTGTCACGGTGTTCTCGCCGTCCACAACCATTGTATAACCAGTATCGGTAAGCGCCATCGCCAGGAAATGCCACTCTCCGGGAGTGACGAAATCTGAAAGTTCGCTGTTGGAGAGCCAATCGCCATCAGCCGCGGAGTAACGGATAGTGCCGTCGGCAGCCACCGACAGTCCGGCATTGCCGGAATCATCAGCAAAAGAGATCAGAGGTGCAGACAAACTGCCGACTCCGTCAACTTTCAGCCAGAAAGTCAACGAGGCCGCATTCTGCAACACTACACTTGTCAAAGGATTTGTTACGGTGAGAGTGCCGTTGTTCACTTCCAGCACCTTCCCCTTCTCATCGTCATCAACCACCTGTGGCGTCTCACCACCGGAGTTGGCAACCAACCGGTAGACTGCGGGATCGAGTCCCTCCTCATCCTGAAAATCAAACTTGGCGACATTCTGCAATGTCGGGTAGGTCTGATTTCCTGCCGGGGGGTCTTGCTGACCCCAATCCTGACAAGAGGTGGTCGTAACCAGTAAAGCTGCAAAGGCTGCCATTGGCATCCATTTTTCAGTCTTCATAATGTATCAGGTTAGTTTTTTAGTATTAATTCTCGGTTAAAGTTTTATATCAGTTAATCCAAATCGGTCAGGAGATGGATTTACGCGTGCAAAATTAATGCAATAGCACCCCTGAAAGGTGGATTTTTCTGTTTAGATGGTGGAATTTTGAGTTATTCGTTAATAAAATTTAAAAAAAGTTTATTTTATTTTGACATCATGTCATCTTGTCATTATGACATTCTGTCAAGATGACATTATGCCATCTTGACAAATTGACCATCTCCTAAACGTTTTTGAGGAGGGAGCTGGGGCTTATGCCATATTGTTTTGTAAAGCAGCGGGTGAAATACTTGCTGTCGTTGAAACCCACCTCAAATGCAATCTCCGAGACATTCATCGTCTTGGTGGTGCGGTTCTTGACAATCAGTTCGTGTGCTATCTTGAGCCGATACGTCCTCATAAACTGGTTTGGACTCTCGCCAAGCAGACTTGTGAGCTTCTTGTTGAGAAGGCTGCGGCTTACACCTAATGCCACGGCAAAATCACCGACCTCAAAATATGAATTCTGATAGTTGGCACGCACCACCTCCATCACGCGGTCGACAAATTTCTTGTCGCCGGTTTCCTCGTCAATTCCTAATTTTTCCACCTCCAGTGTGTCTTTAAATCGCTGTTGGTAACGTCGGCGGTTCTCAAGGATGTTCTCAATTCTCGCAAGCAAGATCTCCTCGTCGAATGGTTTCAGCAGATATTCATCCACACCGGTCTTATACCCCTCAAGGCGCGACTCCTGGGCGGTCTTGGCTGTGAGCATAAGGAACGGGATGTGGGAGATGGCAAAGTTACCTCTCACCTGACGCGACAACTCAAGGCCATCCATCACAGGCATCATGAGGTCGCTGATGATGAAATCTATGGGTTCTGAGAGAAGTATTTGAAGAGCCTCCTCCCCGTTGCATGCCTCCACCACGTTATATCTCTCGCTCAAGATGGAGCGCATATATCCGCGCATATCCCTGTTGTCTTCCACCACAAGGATGGTCAACACGCCATTTTGGGTCTCCGGCTGCGACAGGGCAGCATTTTTCTCAGACGAAAGCCGCATGCGGTTTTCGTCTGAGACGTTTTCATGACTGTCGATATGTTCTTCAGGCACACCCAAAATCACACGGAATGAGCATCCCTCACCGTGATTGTTTTTCACCATTATGTTGCCACCATAAGCCTCGACGATGCGGCGGCAAAGATAGAGGCCAATCCCACTGTCTGACGAACCGATTAGAGGATACTTGATGGGGCTCTTTCCTTGATAGAAATGGTCGAACACTTTGTCGATGTCCTCTTCCCGGATGCCGCAGCCGCTGTCGCTGACACATATATATAGAGTGTTGGGTTGCTCGCATTTACCACTTCTGAAGAGAGAGGCATAAAGAGTGATCTTCCCATTGTCGGGCGTAAACTTAACCGCGTTACCCAAAAGATTGGTTATCACCTTGCTTAGCGCGTCCTCATCATATGCAAACACCGGGCTGGCAAGATGGCACAGGGTTCGCAACTCAATGTTGCGTTCCTTGGCAAACACCTTGAATGGAGCTGTGAGTTCTGTAATAAACTTATTGAAATCGTGCTTGCTGGGCATGATGTCGAGTTTTCCAGCCTCCACTTTTCGGAAATCCATCAGCTGGTTGACAAGGTATAGCAAATATTTGGAATTGCGCTCCACAAAGCTGAGTTGCTCTATCACCTTTGGGTTGGTGCTAAGCTTCTTTGCCCGGTCAATAGGTCCGATAATTAGTGTGATTGGGGTGCGGAACTCATGGGTAATGTTAGTGAAGAAGGAGATCCTGTCAACGGTCATCTTCTCCATGGTCTTTGCCATCTCAGAGATTTTCGCGTTGCTCTGTTTCAGTTCGTCGTTCTGTCGCGACAATTCCGAGGCATTACGCTCAATAAGATCTTTCTGTTCGTTGATTCGATGCACCCTCTCTTCCACAGCCTCCTTAAGGGAGTTGCGTTGGTGGGTAAGGTCGCGCACACGCCATCTGTAGATGAGCCATACACATCCGATCAGAGCCACAAGCAGAAGGAGCAGAAACCACCATCGTTTATAGAAGTAAGGCACCACCTTCAGACGGAACTCCGACACCGGGGCATCTTCCGCAGTCTCCCCAATCGCAACATATTTCACCTCAAGGGTATACGCTCCCGGCGAAAGGTTGGTGTATGAGACGCTATGCCTCCCGGTGGGGAGCTCTTTCCATTCGTTCTCGAAGCCGGAAAGGCGGTAAAGATAACGTCGTTGCCCAGAGTTTACGTAGTCGAGCGACGAGAAGCTGACTTCCACGCCTTTCTCGCTCTCCGGAATCTCCATTCTATGTTTATTTCCCAAGTATTCCTTGCCGTTGTGGGTTGTTATGGAGGTGAACACGACCGGGAAAGACTCATCGCTGACTTTTCCACCAAGCCCCTTTATCGCCAACATGCCATCGACGCTTCCGAAAAGCACGGTGCCACTTTCAAGATGGCAGGTGGCATTCCAATAAAATTGCTCTGTCTCAAGTCCGTTGTGTTTGCCAAAATTCATAAACTCCCCATCGTCGGTCATGAGAGACAGTCCATGATATGTTGCAATCCAAAGGTTCCCATGAAAATCCTCAGCGATGCCGTGCACCATATTGCTGGGCAATCCATTGGTGGTGTTATAATTCACATAATGTTCCTTGCCGCTATCCACAACCCTGCGATAGATGCCATTCCCATTGGTCCCTATCCATATTGAGCCATCCTTGGTCTGCGCAATGGCAGTGATTTTCTCCCTTACGTCCAGATTTGGATTGTCAAGTTTTTTGTCGAGCCATTCATAACTGAAATCCTTCACTCCGGGCTTTCTCTTGAGGTTGATTATAAAGAGTCCATCGGAGCCGCCAGTCCATAGTTTTCCATCAGGTGTGATTATTGATGCCACGCCTCCCCGCATCTTGTCTGATTCCTCAAAGGGCTTAATCAGCTCATGAGTCTTCATGTCATATATAAAAAGCCCGATATTCGCACCAATCCACACCAAATCATTGATTGGGTCATACTGCAGGATTCCGATATAATATAGATTCTCCCCGGTGTCGGTTGACTGGGTCAGAAACATCTCAGCATTCTCCGGATGTCTTCTTGAGATGACACTTATGCCGCCACCCCAAGTGCCGACCCACAGGTGCCCGTCATGGTCGGCGGTCAGCGCGCTGACAGAGTTATGCGGAAGAGTGCCGGTATTGACCGTGAAGTGCTCAAATCCGGAATCTTTAGAGAAGGAGCGGTTGAGGCCGCCCTCTACGGTGCCGACCCACAGGGTTCCGTCGCCGTCTTCAAAGATGGCATTCACCGGATTGGGCGACAAGCTGCGTGGGTCTGAATTGTCATGACGAAATATCTCAGTATACACCAGGCGGGGTGAAACGAGGTCTATGCCGCAACCCTCCGTCCCTATCCAAAGGTCTTCTCCGTTGGCATAGAGGCAATTGATGAAGTTGTTGCCCATCCCACCATGATATGGGCCTATCTCAGAGGTGTGTACCTGCTCAAATCTGTCGTCGGGATGATTGAAGATGTTGAATCCGTTGAGAGTGCCAGCCACGAAGTCACCCTCGCTTGTCAAGGCAAGGGCAGTGACGAAGTCTTGGGTGAGAGGACCATCCTCGTCCAAGCTGTGAAATTCCACGGCACTGTCGTCACTCCGGTCATAGCGGTAAAGCCCCCGGTCGGTCGCAATCCATAGATATCCAAAATATTCCATGAAATCAGATACATACACATCCTTTGGAAATTCAGGTAATGTCTGAATTTCTGTTGAGTGTATGCCCTCAGAGTCGACAGTGAGATGACATATTTTCCCCTCGATTGAGGTCCAGACCCCGTCATCATTGTCGAAAACCGGCTTTATGGCTGTAGTTGTGATTATTGTTGCTGACTTGTGAGGAATGCGAATCACCCTCTCCACATCTCCATTAAGATTCAATCCTAAATACACAATCTCTTCCGGAGTCCTAAGCCATATGTTGCCTGATTTGTCGGTAGAGATGTAACCTGCTGAGAGATTTATGATGTCTTTCAGTTCTCCCGACAAATCAGTGGGATTGATGGTGCGCAAGGTGTGAAGGTCAATTAGGTCGATGCCACCGTCGCTCGCCACCCACAGTCTGCCAAAGTCATCCTCGGTGACTTTCCTTACATGTGTGCTTTTGATGTTGCGGTCGATTGAACTGGTGTGGAATTCCACAAACTCATGGCCATCATAACGTGCAAGAGAGCCGGATGTGCTTATCCACATGAATCCCATTGAGTCGCGGAAAATGTCGTCGACATAGTTATGCGAGAGTCCGTCGTTCATTGAGATGTTGCGCACCCAGTGGGTTGTCTGCGGTTGCAGCAACTTTGCACTTGCCTTGGCGCAAAACACTAAAATGATAGTTAATTGCAGAATCAGGCTGATGGCGGTCTTATGTGAGTAAGGTTTCATCATGAGTCATTTCATTATGTCAGGTATGGAGAGCAAGGTTAACGTGATGCGGATTGGAGCATCGTGAAATTTTTCTGCAAATATAAGACTTATTTGCAAACTATCACAAGGATTCTTTCACAAATAATATTTTCTCCACCAGTTATGCACAAAAATCCACATTTGCCACAATACAAAAAATCCATCCTGCGTCATGCAGAATGGATTTTGGAAGTATTTCAGATAGATTTTGTTATCTTCCGGTTGATGTGCCGCCAGACATAATCTTCGACGATGCCGTGAACGTAAAGAGTGTCTGGTCGCTGAGTGTCACTGTATAGCTTGAATTGGCAGTAAAGCCGGGGATGCTGATGAACAGGTTGCCGCCACTCACCGAGCGAGGCACCTCAAACTGTGCCAAGACATTAGATGAGGAATCAAGCACCTTGACGATGCTTCCCTTTGAGCCGGTGAATCCGCTGTAGGAGACGCAGTATTGTGCGCTTGAAGATGACGGGAGCGACTGCATGGTGCCACCTACGGCAAACACATTGCCGCCGTTGATCTTGAAGTAGTTGGAATTGTCGCAGTCAAAACCTCCTTCTGGGGCTGATGTTCCTGATGCCACGACGGTTCCGCCAGAGATGGTCAGCGTGCCGTTGGAGTCGATGCCGTCATTATTGATGGCATAAGCCGTAACCTTACCGCCTGAAATCTCAATGGCCTTTGAGGCGTTGATGGCATCATCGTATGCATAGGAATTTACCTCACCTCCGGTTATTGACAGGGTTGCCTTACTCTCAAGACCCTCAGAGCCATCATTCTTGCCAGTGGCAGCGATGTTGAGCACACCGCCAGAGATAGTGATGTTGCCATCTGCCTTCACACCCTTAGGGGAGGAGTCTATGCTGTTGGAATACACAAACTTGCTGCCGTTGGTAGCCACATTGGTCTCGCCTCCGGAGATGATAATCTCGCCATCGGAATTAAGGCCCTTACCTCCGCTGCCGGTGCTCTTGGCTGTGATCTTGCCGCCGGAGATGATGATATTGCCGTCGGTCTTGATGCCGGCTGCGGAAGAGGAGTCTTTCTCATCAGTATCATAGACCGCATTTCCGGAAGTGTTGAGCTCAAGCACACCGCCCTGAATATCCACGTTGAGGTCTGCCTTGATACCCTTTCCTGCCTCACTCGCTATATTAGCATAGATGTAGCCGCCCAAAATTGTGATGGCTGTCCCTGTGTCGCTGTCTCCCTTCACATGGAGTCCGTTTTTGGCTGCACCGTTGATTATAAGGTTGCTGCCGGGACGCATCGTGAACATATTGTCGGTGACAACAGCGTGCTTGTTCTGTCCTTTTACAGTCAAAACGCCTGTGCCGCTCATGATGATTGAACCCTCGCTGAAGAGACATCCCTTGCGGTCCTCATCCTGTGTTGCGTCAAGATAATAAGGGTCATCGGTATAGGTCACGGCATCTGTCAGGCTGTTTTCCGTGCCGTCGGCAATATGCAGGAACATACGTTTCTTGCACTGGTTGTTGATGGCAGGACCTTTGGCTGAGGTAAGGCTCAGGCCGTTAAGAGTGAGTTTCAATTTCTTGCTGCCATATATCTTTATGCCTCCGTTGTCGGATGAGCCTTTTAGCTCTATCTCCACGCCGGAAACTGTGTTTGTGGCAAGGTCAATGGTGACGTAGGCATCAGTGACATGGCTAATGATCTCACTGTCAGATTTTGTGACAGTGGCAGTGTTGCCGGAGAAGACAACCTCCACTTTCTTGCTGAAAGTGTTTGCCTCATGATAGAGGTCGTTGTCACTGCCGGGCACATCGCTGTCGGTAGCCTTTGTCCCATCCCAACCGTATATCGTATTGTCGATGGATGGGGCTGTGCCGTCGTTTGATACAGAGCCATTTCCCATCATTCCGCCGCCATTCATTCCAGGCATATCACCGTTGAAGCCGGGATATCCGTTGAATGATGAGCCTCCGTTTTGGGTGTCGCACGATGTCATCAAACCCAATGCTGACATCGCCATCATTGTTGCTGCAAATAGATTTTTATGTTTCATGATTCATTTGTTGTTATCGTCTGGAGCCGGTCCTCCGTGAGGTGGCTGAGGAAACAGCCTGTCGAGCTGCTGGTTTCTCATCTCCAGCCAACGGCTATATTTCTCCGGCTCCTTCTTGAATACTTTCTTTACTGCCTTGCAGAGTTTCTCTTCAGCCTTGGCCTTTGTCTTCTCAAATTTAACAGGGTCAAAATTCTTGTCTGATTTCTTGTCTGACGACTTCATATCTTGTGGGGCTCCACTGGGACCGCCATGTCCGCCGGGACCGCCGCCCATTCTGCCACCACCGGGGCCACCGCCACCAGGCATTCCGCCACCGGGACCGCCACCCATTCTGCCGCCACCGGGGCCACCGCCACCAGGTCTCATGCCGGGACCGCCTGCGGGTAGGTTGCTGTCATCGTCGCCAAATACGCTCTTGTTGAATTTCTCATAGGCGGAATACACCTTGTCGAATTCCTTTTGGTCCAGTCCTATATTTTTCCTTATCTCGCTTACAAGGTCAAACACTGTTGGGCGACTTGGCATGCGTCTTTCCATGTCTGGGTGTCCGTCGGGGTGCTCATTTTTAGGTGTGTCTTGTGCACTGACATTCATGCTGAATATCAGTCCAAGCAATAGCAGTCCCCATCTTGAGATGATTCGTTTCATGTTTCGATAGTTTTTTGTTAACATAAAACCCTACGTTATATCTTTATGGGCTTATTCTCCGCAAAATTAGTCAAAAATTCCTATCTTCCATCATCCCATAATCATAATAATCAGTTAAAAATATGTAAATTAACCCAACAAAAATTTACCAATCCAAATTCACCCCCAAAATTCCACTCTCCATCCCCCAATTCCCCCCTTTCATCCTAAAAATCCCTATTTCAGGATAAAAAGGGTGAGAAAATCGTTATATATAAGGATTCCCTTCTATCTCAGGATTATTATTGAAAGATTATGAAGAATTTGGTTACAATTATATTGGCAACTGCCATCTCTTGCCCTTTACTTAGTCCGCTTTCTTATGCTTCCGATAAGGATAAGATTGAATATGAGAATGGGGATGTGTATAAGGGTGAGACCCTTAACGGTATGCGGAATGGCAAGGGGAAGCTCACGTGTGCTGACGGCAAGGTGTATGAGGGTGAATGGGTCAACGACGAGATCCGTTATGGCAAACTGACATACAAAAACACTGGTTATTACGAGGGTTATTTCCGCAATATGTAGAGGGCACCAAACTCGAGAATTACCCACTGTGGTATTCACGATTTGGGCGCCGCGATATTACCCGCAACGCCCACATATTCCAGTTTACTGAGGACGGTCTCATCGACGGTGTCCGCGACCATACAGTCGACATCAACGAGTTCCGCCGTGGTGACCTCGACAAATTCCTTAAATAAAAAGACCCGATCATTTGATCGAGCCTTTTTATCTTGATAATATTTTATTTGTCACGCATAAAGATAGAGATAGGGGTGCCGTGGAAATCCCATTTCTCTCGGATCTTATTCTCCAAGAATCGGCGATAGGGCTCCTTTACCCATTGCGGAAGATTGCAGAAGAAGATAAAGGTTGGGATTACTGCATCCTTCAGCATTGTGACATACTTGATTTTCACAAACTTACCCTTATTGCTTGGAGGAGGTGTCAAGGCAATCTGCTCAAGCATATACGTGTTGAGCTGCGATGTTGGCACCACCCTGCGACGGTTAATATAGACCTCAATAGCCGTCTCAAGCACCTTGAAAATCCTCTGCTTGGTAATGGCGGAGGTGAAAAGGATTGGGAAATCGGTAAAGGGGGCAAAACGGGAACGAATGGCGTCTTCAAAACGCTTCTGAGCCGTCACCGACTTGTCCTCTGCGATATCCCACTTGTTAACACATACCACCAACCCCTTCTTGTTGCGCTGAATCAGCGAGAAGATATTCGCATCCTGACTCTCAATGCCCCTTGTGGCATCAATCATCAATATGCACACGTCACTCGCCTCAATGGAACGGATTGAGCGGATAACACTGTAATACTCAATATCCTCGTTCACCTTTGTCTTCTTTCGGATTCCCGCAGTGTCGACAAGATAGAAGTCAAAGCCATATTTATTGTAACGGTGATAGATGGAATCACGGGTTGTGCCGGCAATGTCGGTCACAATGTGACGTTCCTCACCGATAAAGGCATTTATCAACGATGACTTTCCGGCGTTTGGTCTGCCGACAATGGCAAACTTGGCGATGTTGTCTTCCGGCTTGTCATCCTCAGCCGGTTCCGGCATATCGGCGATAATCATATCGAGAAGTTCACCGGTGCCGCTGCCGTTTGCCGACGACACCTCAACCGGGTCACCGAGACCCAAGGAATAGAACTCCGGGATATTAAACCGTGCGTCACCCTTGTCTTCCTTGTTTGCCACAAGAATCACCGGCTTCTTGCTGCGGCGCAAGATAGCCGCCACCTGGTCGTCAAGGTCAGTCACACCATTGGAGGCATCCACCACGAAGAGAATCACATCGGCCTCCTCAATGGCAATCTGCACCTGCTTGTTGATCTCTCCCCCGAAGATATCCTCTGAGTTTACAACCCAACCGCCAGTGTCGACGATTGAGAATTCCTGACCACACCAGTCGACCATGCCATACTGGCGGTCGCGGGTGGTGCCCGCCGTGTCATCCACGATGGCGCGGCGTGTCTGCGTCAAACGGTTGAACAGGGTTGACTTTCCCACGTTCGGCCGCCCTACTATTGCTACTAATCTACTCATTATTTTTAATATTTAATCAGTATTTACCGATTACTAATAACTTACGACTAACGTCTAATCATTCAAGATATCCGAAAGCACGGAGCTTGTTCTCACGGTTGCGCCAGTCTTTCTCCACTTTCACAAAGAGCTCCAGGAATATTTTCTTTCCGAAGAATTTCTCAATGTCATGACGAGCCTCGATGCCAACTTTCTTGATTTTCTCACCACCCTTGCCGATGATGATTCCTTTCTGTGAATCACGCTCCACGTAGATCACTGCCATGATGTGGATGGAAGTGTCTTTCTCATCAAATTTCTCCACAATCACCTCTGTGCTGTAAGGAATCTCCTTGTCATAGTTGAGAAGCAGTTTCTCACGGATAATTTCCGTCACGAAGAAACGTGCCGGCTTGTCGGTGAGGGCATCCTTCCCAAAGAAAGGTGGTGATGGGGGAAGCAGCTCCACGATACGCTTCTTCAGATTGTCTACATTGAAATGCTCAGTGGCGCTTGTGGGGAAAATCTCTGCTTTCGGCAGACGCTCGTGCCATTGTGCAACGAGGTTCTCAAGCTCGCCGTCACCCTTAAGAAGGTCTATCTTGTTGATGACGAGAAGCACCGGCACCTCTTCCTTTGCCACGCGGTCAAGGAAATCCTTGTTTTTCTCAGGGTCTTCCACCACGTCGGTTACATAAAGGAGAATATCGGCATCGGTCAGTGCTCCTTCAGAAAACTCAAGCATTGACTCCTGAAGTTTATATTTCGGCTTGAGCACTCCCGGGGTGTCGGAATACACAATCTGATATCCCGGGGTGTTTACGATACCCATAATACGGTGGCGTGTGGTCTGCGCCTTCGACGTTATGATGGATATGCGCTCGCCCACAAGGTCGTTCATCAGGGTAGATTTCCCGACGTTAGGGTTGCCGACAATGTTCACGAATCCCGCTCTGTGTTCTGATGTTATATTTTTATTGTCTTCTTCCATAAGGATAGTGATTTTGGGTCATGACGACAGAATTGCCGCCTATAGTAGTAACGCCTCATTCCCCCCGATGTTCAGAGAAAACAAAAAGGGTCGATGGAAATCAATCCACTGACCCTTTATGACGTAATGAGCGATGTCTCTCAAAAAAGTATCAGGAGTCAAAAGCCCAGATGAGATACATTGCACCCCAAGTGAAGCCGGCGCCAAAGGCGGTCATCATCACCTTGTCACCCTTCTTGAGTTTGTGCTTGTATTCATCAAGACACAAAGGGATTGAGGCAGCTGATGTGTTGCCGTAGTGCTGGATATTTACGAGCACCTTGTTCTCATCAATCTTGGTTCTGCCTGCCACAGCCTCTATGATGCGGAGGTTTGCCTGATGAGGCACGAGCCAGTCAATCTCCTCAACAGTGAGATTGTTGCGCTTCATCACAGACATTGTGGATGTAAGCATGTCGGTGACGGCATTCTTATATACAGTCCTGCCCTCCTGATAGATGTAGTGTTCGCGAGCCTCCACCGTCTCAATTGAGGCCGGTTTTGCAGAGCCGCCGGCTTTCATAAGGAGGTGGGGAAGACCGCTGCCGTCAACAAAGAACTCGCCGTCGATTACACCCACATTCTCCTCAGTAGGCTCCACGAGCACAGCTGCTGCCGCGTCGCCGAAGAGAGGACACGTGGCGCGGTCCTGATAGTCGATCATGCTCGACATCTTCTCGGCACACACCACGATGATCTTCTTGTAAAGACCGCTCGAGATATAAGCGCGAGCCGACTGCATGGTGACGATAAAGCCGGCACAGGCTGCCTGGATGTCGTAGCCGTAAGCCTTGTTGAGTCTGGCATCATGAATGATTATTGAAGCCGTGGAAGGGAAACGGTAATCGGGGTTTGAGGTGGCGCAAAGCACGAGGTCTATTTCCTCTGGTTTTGTGCCGGTGTCGGCAAGGAGTTTCTCTACAGCCTTGACGCCGAGGTAGCTAGATCCTTTGGTGTCGTCTTTCAGGATTCTACGTTCCTTGATGCCCACGCGGGTAGTGATCCACTCGTCGTTGGTGTCTACCATCTTAGAGAGCATCTCATTGTCAAGGATATCGTCGGGCACGTAAGAAGCGATGCCGCTTATTTTTGCATTCAGCATATTTGCTTTTTATGATAACTGTTTTTCAATCGCAAGTTTGCCGCGGTAGTAGCCACATTCGCCACACACTGTGTGGTAAACATGCCATGCGCCACAGTTCGGGCAGATTGCCAGTGTCGGGATCAATGCTTTGTCATGAGTACGACGTTTCGCGGTGCGGGTATGCGATTGTCTGCGTTTAGGATGTGCCATTTCTGTCTATCGTTTAATTGTTTATGTTTTAACCGGTTTATCTTGAGAAGAGATGTTCCTTTATTCTTCGCTTTGCGACTCTTGCTCTATCTCTGAGCCAACCTCGTCAAGGGCCTCATCGGTGTCTTCACCGGCGGTTGCGTGGTGCTTGTGAAGGGCGGCAGCCATCGCGCGGTTGCACTTACCCATAGGGTGGACATGGCGCAACGGAATGGTAAGCACTATGGTGTCATAGAGCATATACGCCACGTTGAGGTACAGGTCGCTGTGTGGAATAATCAACAGGTCGTCGGTCTCGTCATTGTAGCCATCGCCATATCTCACAGTGATGTGATATGTGGTGTCGACCTCATGGTCGAGAGGGTCAAGGCAACGGTCACACGGAATCTTGAGCATTCCCTTGCAGGTGAATGTGCAGTCGTAGGCATCGTCTTTCTTTACCAGGTCGAGATGCACATGCACGTCTGACGACAAGATGTCTGGATTCTCCATATTTTTGAAGAATTCAGTGTCACACTCAAAATCTTGCTCATATTTCCCATCTTTCAGGGAGGCAAGCTGTACCTTATATTGTGTAAATTTTCCCACTTTAACGAGAATATGGTTATTCCTATGGTACCTCCGAGGAGAATCGAACTCCTATCTAAAGTTTAGGAAACTTCTATTCTATCCGTTGAACTACAGAGGCATACGTCAAGACAACTCTTGACTTCGCCTTGATGAGAAGCCAAGAAACTGCTATTCGTGGCGCAAAATTAGTGATTTTTTTGATTATATGCAATTTTCAGAGCGTTTTTTATCGCAAGCGCAATGTGACACCCGGCTTGTCTTTCGCTTTTTTATTCAGTTTTTTCACCACCGACAGCTTTATTCCATAACGTTGCGATATGGAATGCATGCTCTCTCCGTCTCCAATGGTCACCGTCTCTACTCCCTCCGGTGCCTCCTCTTTCTTCTCCACAAGATACACCTCTTCCCATTCCTTGATCTCGCCGTCTTTCTTGACGTCGTTATACTCCATCAGTTTCTTTTTCTTCATCCCCAACTCCTTGGCTATCGACTCATAGGTGTCGCCTGGCATCGCCACAACATAATGCAGCCCACGCGACTTACGCACCGGATGCGTCTTCGCCAGATGTTCACGGATAAACGCCACGGTCTCCTCTGTCATTCGCCCGGCATCCGTGTCATAACTATATAAGGAGTAACGCTCTATGATGGTAATGAGACGTGCAGCATAGTTTGGGTCGGTGGCATATCCACATTCCCTCAGTCCCATTGCCCATCCCTGATAGTCGGTGATGTCTAATTTAAACAGTTTCTGATAGCGTGTGCGTTTCAAAAATTGAGAGTGGTCGCGGAAACTCTCCTCCGGTGTGTTATACACCCTGAAGCATTCATTGGGAGCATCGTCGTTGCGGAGCATCGACTCCCCCTTCCATTCCTTGTGACACTTTATTCCGAAATGGTTGTTGCCCTCAGTGGCAAGGGTGCTACGCCCGGCGGCACTCTCCAAAAGACCCTGGGCAAGCGTGATGGATGCCGGGATGCCATATTCCTGCTGGTGCTCAACCGCCAGCTGCCAATAGCGGTCGATGTATTCCTCATAATTGGTTGCCCCTAATGCCGACACCCCCGTGATTCCTATTATTATCGCAATGAGCGCAATTGCTATCTTTCGCATTTTTATCAAAATTTGCTGCAAAATTATAACTTTTAATCCATTTTTGCTAAATTCGCGTTATCATTAACACAATCACGACTTATCTTGCCAAATCCCGGTTGGTCGCGATTGGTTGTTGATTTAATCAAAAATATCAATCCTATGAAAGAGCTCAAGATAACCACCCTTATAAAGGAATGCACTCTCAGCGAGCTGTCGGCCGACGACCGCGAGCTTGTGGAGGCAGCCCGCGAGGCCACACGCCGGTCTTATGCCCCTTATTCCAAGTTTCATGTGGGGGCTGCAATACGTATGGCTGACGGCACCATAGAGACCGGTGCCAACCAGGAGAATACCGCCTATCCTTCCGGACTGTGTGCCGAGCGCACCGCAGCGTTCCATGCCTCGGCAGTAAAGCCGGGAGTGCCGATGAAGAAAATCGCAATAGCAGCCTGGACTGATTCTAACCGTCCGGAGGGACTGTCTTGGGAAGAGTATTTCCAGGATAAGCCCATCAGTCCCTGTGGCGCATGCCGGCAGTCGCTCCTTGAATACGAGACGCTTTACGGCAAAATGGAGGTGATTCTCTACGGTAAGGACAAGATATATATCTTTCAGTCGGTGGCTTCCCTTCTGCCGTTCTGTTTCACCGAATTCTGAAAATTTTCAGGGCTCCAAAAAGGGTGTCATGAGTTGCGGTTGCGCTCTTTGATTATGCCGTGCCGGTAGGCGTAGAGCAGCTCGGTGAGTTCAGAGATCTGGTCTTTAAGGTCTTTTCCACGGTCAGTGTCGCGCACCCGCATTCGGTGACTGCTGAGTTCTACAATCTGCGTGGTGCTGACAATATCTGTTCCGTTGATGATGGCGTCTTCCTTTGAGGTGAACTGCTCGTGCTGCACCAACACAAAGCCACGGCTGTGATACACTAAGGTGTATCCCGCAATTCCGGTTTCACGGTGATAGGCTTTCGCAAAACCACCGTCTATCACCATTAGCTTACCGTTTGCACGGATGGGTGACTCTCCACGAGCTGCCCTCACCGGCACATGTCCGTTGATGATGTGGCGGTGCTCTCCCTCCACACCGAACGCATCGAGAATCATATCGCAGATTTTCTCATCGTTGCGTAGCTGGAAATAATACCCCTTCTCCTCCTTATATGTAGATGGGTCGGTGAGGAAATAACGCTCAAAGGTAGCCATCTTCGATTTGTCAAAGAGTGGGGAGTCGGGTCCACACCAGAGATACCAGTAATAGTCTTTGGCGTATTTCTTGTCGACGGGGTCTGTGTCGTCGTTGAATGCGGAGCGCATCAGCATCCCTATGTGGTGGAAGAGCTCACGCCCCTTATATTTCTTCCCATATACGTCAACCTCTTTCAGCGTCCCGTCTGCATTCAGAGGCATGGAGGCATGGAATAGCAGATTGGAATTGTAGATGCCATACATGCAGCCGTTTGTGAAAAGACATTTTATATGCTTCTGAAGGCGGCTGCTTACCCTGAATGAATGGTGGAGCTTATCGACGAGGTCTTCCTCCTCGGCACTGAGTTTAAACGGATCACTTGGGTCAAGGGTTGGGAAGAATGCGTCGCGCATCTCATACTCCTTTCCGTCAATCACGGTTACGCCCCTCTCAAGGTCAATCTTGTCGAGCATGCGACGGTCTTCCATTCCCCATTCGGGATGGCTGCTGATCATCTGTCCCTCAAGTTTGAACTGTATGATGCTTATTGCCTTGTGCATCTTGGCAAGCAGACGACGTGTCTTCTCAGAATAAGTGGTGTCGTCTGGGTCGAGATGTGGACCGAAGTCCTTGCACTGGTCGTCGCCATAGGTCTCCATGGCAAATGTGGCGAGTGGCACAAGGTTGATACCATACCCCTCCTCGAGGGTCGCCATATTGCCGTAGCGCAGGGAGATGCGCAACACGTTGGCTATGCAGCAGTCGTTGCCGGCAGCCGCCCCCATCCATAGGGCATCATGGTTGCCCCATTGGATGTCGAAGGAGTTGTAATGGCAGAGCATGTCCATAATAAGATGCGCACCTGGTCCGCGGTCGTAGATGTCACCGAGGATGTGAAGCTGGTCGATGCTGAGTTTCTGAATCACGTAACACAGGGCAACAATGAATGCGTCTGCCTGGCCGGTGGAGATGATGGTCTCTATTATCTTGTTGAAATATGCCTGCTTGTCATCGTCGGAAGGTGACTCATGGAGCAACTCCTCTATTATATATGCGAATTCCTTGGGAAGGGCTTTGCGCACCTTAGAGCGTGTGTATTTTGAAGACACTGTCTGGCACACTTTCACCAGCTGGTGGAGTGTCACCATATAGAAGTCGTTGAGGTCGGTTTCCGACGCGCGGATTATCTGGAGTTTGCGTTCGGGATAATAGATCAATGAGCACAGTTGTTTTATCTCCGACTCGCGCACAGAGGTGCCGAACACCTCCGTCACCTTTCTCTTGATGTTGCCAGAGGCGTTGCGCAATATGTGGTCGAAAGCCTCATACTCTCCGTGAAGGTCAGCCACAAAATGCTCTGTCCCTTTAGGAAGGTTGAGGATAGCCTCAAGATTTATGATCTCAGTGCTTGCGGATGACACATTGGGAAAAGACTGCGACAGAAGCTCCAACACCCTGATGTCTGTCTCCACCTGCTCCGGCGTGAATTCTCCGCTATATTTACTTGTTTGTGTGCCCATATTCTTAATAATTATGCTCATGAAACATTATGTCCTGCGTGCATAATGTTTCATGAGCGTAAGTTATAACAATATAACGCAAAACAGCGCCTTTTTATTTGAGTTTGGATTTGATGGCGGCTGTTTCCTTTTCGTAGCCGGGTTTCTCGAGGAGGGCAAACATGTTTTTCTTGTAAGCCTCTACGCCGGGCTGGTTGAACGGGTTGACGCCGAGCATGTAACCGCTCACGCCACAAGCCTTCTCAAAGAAATAGATGAGCTGGCCGAGAGTGTGCTCGTCGAGCTTGTTGAGAGTGATCTTCATGTTTGGCACACCTCCGTCGACATGGGCAATCTTGGTGCCGAGCTCAGCCATCTTGTTCACCTCGTCGATACGCTTTCCGGCGAGATAGTTGATGCCGTCAAGGTTGGCAGCGTCTTCCGGAATGCGGCGTGTGATGGCCGGCTCCTTCACAGAGAGCACAGTCTCGAAGATTGTGCGCTCGCCATCCTGAATCCACTGGCCCATGGAGTGGAGGTCGGTGGTGAAGTCGACGGATGCGGGGAAGATTCCCTTGCCGTCCTTACCCTCGCTCTCACCATAGAGCTGCTTCCACCATTCAGCGAAATAATGGAGCTTAGGATTATAGTTGACGAGAATCTCGATCTTCTTTCCGCTCTGATAAAGGGCGTTACGCATGCGGGCATATACCTCGCAAGGATTCTTCTCAGAAGGACGGAGAGCCTCTTTCTCCATCTCGGCTGCACCGGCAACGAGTTTCTCGATGTCATAACCGGCGCAGGCAATCGGGAGCAGGCCAACCGGAGTGAGCACAGAGAAGCGACCTCCTACATTGTCGGGGATAACGTATGTCTCATAACCCTCTTGAGTGGCGAGAGTGCGCAGGGCGCCTTTCTTCTCGTCGGTGACAGCCACGATGAGGTCTTTGGATGTCTCTTTGCCAGCCTGCTGCTCAAGGAGCTCCTTAAGGATGCGGAAAGCGATCGCCGGCTCTGTAGTTGTGCCAGACTTGGAGATGACGATGATGCCAAACTTCTTGCCGGTGAGCAGTTTCTCCAGTTCTGCGGTATATTCCTCACCAATGTTCTGACCGGCATAAAGCACCTTCGGATTCTTGGGCTGGGGACCGTAGAAATCAGAGAAATTGTCGGAAAGTGCTGCAATCACAGCCTTTGCCCCGAGGTAGCTGCCGCCGATGCCTACACACACCACATAGTCACAGTTCTCGCGCAGACGGGCCGCTGTCTTGTTGATGCTGGCGAGTAGGTCAGCAGGAATTGAAGAAGGAAGGTGTAGCCAACCGAGGAAATCGTTGCCCACACCGCTGCCGGTGTGGAGTGTCTTGAAAGCCTCAATAGCCTTCACCTCATTGCCTTCATACTGCTTTTCAGCGAAATAGAGGGCATCCTGAATGTTAATTTCAATTGATTTCATAGCCGTATAATTTTGGGTTTTTCGTTCTTGTTTATTTTCGTTTTGTTATGACTCGCATCCCGGAGACAATTACGCGAAGGAATTGGTTATGGCGGCGAAAGCCTGCCGCGGACGCACTTCCTCATAGAGGATGCGGTAGACGCAGTTGAGGATTGGCATGTCAACTTTCACTGTCGACTCGTTGATTTCGTGGATGCAGTGGGTGCCGTAGTAACCCTCAGCCACCATCTCCATATTCATCATGGCGGTCTTGACACTGATCCCCTTGCCGAGCATGGCTCCGAAATTATGATTTCGTGAGAATAGGGAATAAGCGGTGACAAGCAGGTCGCCGAGATATGCGGAGCGGCAGATGTCGCGCTGCATAGGGGCTATGGTGTCGACAAAGCGACCCATCTCACGGATGGCATTGCATACGAGCATCGCCTTGAAATTGTCGCCCCCCTTCATGCCGTCGACAATGCCGGCGGCTATGGCATACACGTTTTTCAGCACCGCTCCATACTCAATTCCCGCCACATCATCTGAGAGGATGGTGCGTAGCTGCACGCCATCAATGGCATTTGCAAACTCAGCTCCCTTCTCGGCATCGTGGCAGCCTATGGTGAGATAACTTAGATGGTCGAGAGCCACCTCCTCGGCATGGCAGGGACCGCCGATTACGAGAAGGTTGCTGTCGGGCAGACCGAAATGGCCCGCAAACCAGTCGGTGACAATCTTGTTGTCGTCAGGCACTATGCCCTTCACCGCCGATACCACGTTGCGGTCGGAGATGTCTACTGTTATCTTCTCAGCCTCCGCTTTGACGTAGGGTGACGGAATCGCCACAACGAGGGTATTGGCGTCTGCCACCGCCTCATTGATGTCGGAATGGAAATCGATACGCGCAGTGTCAAACTTCACGTCGCTCAGATAGACAGGATTGCGCTGCCGGCGGATAAAATCGTCGATCCTATCCTGCTGGCGCACATACCAACTTATGCGGTCGTTGTTGTCTAAGAGCAACTTGGCGAGGGCTGTCGCCCAACTGCCTGACCCTATGACGGCTATCTTTCCAAGACCTTCCACCATTATTCAGCTTCTTTCTCGTTGTCTTCCTTGTTTTGTTTCTTCTCAGGGCGCATCTGCGGGAACAGAAGCACTTCCTGGATTGTAGACTGTCCGGTCATAAGCATGGCGAGACGGTCCATGCCGATACCCATACCTGATGTGGGGGGCATGCCGTATTCGAGGGCGCGGATAAAGTCACCGTCGATGATCATTGCCTCATCGTCGCCCTTGTCGGCAAGACGCATCTGCTCTACGAAACGCTCATATTGGTCGATTGGGTCGTTGAGCTCGGAATAGGCGTTGGCAAGTTCCTTGCCGTTGACCATAAGCTCGAAACGCTCTGTTAGACGGGGGTCGTTGCGGTGGCGCTTGGTGAGCGGCGACATCTCGATGGGATAGTCGATTATAAACGTAGGCTGGATATATGTGCCCTCACATTTCTCACCGAAGATCTCGTCTATAAGCTTACCCTTGCCAAATGATTCGTCAACCTCGATGCCGTTCTCCTTACAAAACGCACGAAGTTCCTCTTCGGTTTTGCCGGTGATGTCGAAACCAGTCTTCTCGAGGATTGCCTGTGTCATGGTGACACGCGGATAGGGGGCTTTGAAGGAAATGGTGTTGTCACCAACCTGCACCTCTGTGGTGCCGTTGACGTCGAGACAGATTTTCTCGAGCATCTTCTCTGTGAAGTCCATCATCCAGTTGTAGTCCTTATAGGAGACGTAGATCTCCATGCAGGTAAACTCCGGGTTGTGTGTGCGGTCCATACCCTCGTTGCGGAAGTTCTTCGAGAACTCGTAGACACCCTCAAAGCCGCCGACAATCAGGCGTTTGAGGTAAAGCTCATCGGCGATGCGCAGATAGAGGGGTATGTCGAGTGCGTTGTGGTGGGTGATGAACGGTCGTGCAGCCGCGCCACCAGGGATTGCCTGAAGGATAGGGGTCTCCACCTCCAGGTAACCGTGGGAGTTGAAATACTCACGCATGGAGTTGAACATCTTTGTACGCTTGATGAAGATATCCTTTATCCCTTTGTTGACAACGAGGTCGACGTAACGCTGGCGGTAACGCTGCTCTGGGTCGGTGAAGGCGTCGTAAGCCTTACCTTCTTTCATCTTCACCACCGGGAGGGGGCGCAGACTCTTTGAGAGCACTGTGATCTCCTCAGCATGGATTGAGACCTCACCCATCTGTGTGCGGAACACGTATCCTTTCACTCCGATGAAGTCACCGATGTCGAGAAGTTTCTTGAAGACAACGTTATACATGTCCTTGTCTTCACCAGGGCAGAGGTCGTCGCGGCTGACGTAGACCTGGATTCGTCCCTCGGCATCCTGCAGCTCCATAAAAGAAGCCTTTCCCATGATGCGTCGGCTCATGATTCTGCCGGCGACAGCCACCTCTCGGCGAGGCTCCTGGCCGTCAACGAATGTCTCCTTGATTTCTGCAGAGTGTCCAGTCACCACATATTCAGCAGCGGGGTAAGGCTCAATTCCACGGTCGCGGAGGGCCTGCATACTGTTGCGGCGCACTATCTCTTGTTCTGTAAGTTCCTGATTAGCCATATTGGGTATTTGATTTATTTACACTTAGATATAACGAATGGAAGCTGTGTCATTACCGCTGAAAAAGCTTACACAGCCACCATTGAATTGCAAAGTTAGCAAAAAAAAGTCAAACTACGGCTATTGATGTTTATTTTCAATATATTCTTCCTACACAAGAGTAGCCAGCCACTATTCGCTACGACAATGTAGGTCCGCAACTTTTTCTTTAGTTTATTTTTGTATAGTGTTGAAAATCAGAAAATTCCGTGTACACCGCAGAAGATGAGGACTATGTAGCCGAGGAGGAGTCCGGCAAAGCCCATGATAAGACCCGTCTTCACCATGTTTTTCTGCGCTATGAAGCCAGTGGCGTCGGCAAGTGCATTCGGTGGAGTTGAGATTGGAAGCACCATAGCCACCGATGAGCAGATGGCAACACCAATCAACAATGTTGACACACCGCCGTATGCTGCAAGCTGCTCCGTCATGGAGCTGCCGGCAATCGCCAGAATCGGAATGAAAAGGGCGGCTGTCGCTGTGTGACTGATGAAGTTGGCCATGAGATAGCACAACAGACCGGAACCAATGATGACTGCC
This sequence comes from uncultured Sangeribacter sp., assembly GCA_964603335.1. GTDB lineage: Bacteria > Bacteroidota > Bacteroidia > Bacteroidales > Muribaculaceae > Lepagella. The sequence continues at coordinate 54,637 of CAZRUR010000008.1, forward strand.
AACGGAGACCATTCGCCAAACGGCACTGCCTCTATGAGATGGTTGGCGAGTCCTGATTGGTTCATCGCCACACCAAGTGCGAACGCTCCGGCAATCATCCAGAGTATGCTCCAGGAAAGCTGCTCAAGGTCGCGCTTGTTGATGATGCCGGCAATCGTAAGCACACCCACTGGAAGCATGGCAACCACATTCGCATTGACACCGGTGATTGAGTCGGTGAGCCACAGCAGGATAGTGATTACAAAGGTGATATACACCACCTTGTCGCGCCAGCTTGGGGTGTGGGTTGACTCTATCTGCAAGTGGATGGTCTTCTGTTTGAATGGGAAGAGGGTCTTGAGCACAAACCAGGCGAAGAAAAGGAGCACCATAGTCACCGGCACCATCACCATCATCCATTTTCCGAAACCGATGCCCATATCCATTCCGGTGGGATCGTTGAGGAATTTCAGTGCGATGGCATTCGGGGGAGTGCCGATAGGCGTGCCCATACCTCCTATATTGGCACCTACCGGGATGGCGAGTGCAAGACCAATCTTCCCCTTGCCGTCGGCAGGAAGCGCGTTCAGCACCGGGGTGAGGAACGTCAGCATCATGGCGGCAGTGGCTGTGTTGCTGATAAACATTGAGAAGACAGCCGTCACGAGTATAAAGCCGAGCAGCACAGTCTCCGACTTTGTGCCAAAAGGAGCGAGCATCACCTTGGCAAGCTTCACATCGAGACCTGACTTTGTGGCTGCAATCGCTATGATGAAGCCACCGATGAAAAGCATGATTGTCGGGTCGGCGAAACAGTGGAGTATCGCTGTGTTGTTGATAAGATTAGGGAATTTCTCACCATCGGCACCTGTCTGGAAAAACCACAGGGCACTATTGGAGGCACAGAAGAGGAGGAGCACCACCACGACCATTGAAGTGGTCCAGGCGGGCACCGGCTCAAAGAGCCACATGAGGGCTGCGAACACGAAAATGGCGAGCACACGATGCTCAACGGGGGTGAGTCCGGGAAGTCCGTAGAGGGCTGATGGGGCTATCCACAGAAAGAGGGGGATAGCGATGGCAAAGAAGATCTTGATGGCCTTAATGCCGATAGGGTTTTTGTCTTTCCGATGTTGTTTTTTCCATTCGTGGTATTCTTCCACGAGATGGTGTCCATGAAAAATCGTAAACATAATTATGACTAAATTTTAGGTTAGTTCGCCTCAAGCTTACTATCCATCAATCCGTCAATGGGCAAAGATGAGCGCACATCATAGCCACATCCTCACGATGCATACGTATGGTGCCAAATAATGTCCGTCACATAACCCAATCCACGAGATTATGGAATCGATAAGCGGCAATAGCAGGTTTCCTGGCTTGCTCCCCATCCGGACGGCCTTCCCAACCCAAATGTGGGTCAGTGACACAAGAGTGTCCGGACGGTTGCAATGGAGCTTACAGTAGCGGGACTGCTCAAGATTCACACCTGATTCCCTTTCGCGGACGCACCGGCGTCCACTTTGTCGCTGCGGGCTTGTCATCACACCCTCTGCGAACCATTGCCGTTGCAAAATTAGTTATTTTTCATTTTCTAAACAAATATCTCCATTATAATATAGGCAACTCTATATCATTTATTGAGAACTACGATTGGGATCCTGATGACTTCGGATAGACACGGTCACACCGGACTATGTGGATAAAAAATATGTATCATCACTTCTGTATGTCGTACAGCACATATAACTCCAAATATACAGAGTTGCGAAGCCGTCCATCGAAGAAAGACATATAAAGATGGTGGTGATTCCCGACTTGAAGTCAAAGACCATAACCACGATTGCAGAAGAGAGCATAGATTCAGAAGCATCGGTTGTCAGCGATAATCACACGTGAAGTTTCCTGAGAAATTCAAGGAATAACAGCAACATAGCGACCCTTAGGTGCTAATACGGACTATCATATATCTAAAAACACCCAACTTTACAAATTTGGGTGTAAAATTGGGTGTTAATGTTGTAATTACTTGATTTACAAGTTTATTAGCGGAGAGGACGAGATTCGAACTCGTGGATAGGATTGCTCCCATCGTCGGTTTAGCAAACCGGTGGTTTCAGCCACTCACCCACCTCTCCAGGGGTATTGTCTGAATTATTCTTTCTATGGAAAGAATTTGCTCTTGCCTGGTTTTCTCTCCAAGCGAGTGCAAAGTTAGGCATTATTTTGTTTCTGTGCAAGTCTTTTCCAATAATTTTTTTCTTTAACCACTTTTTTTATCTTTTATGTTGTTAAACATAATCGTTTTTCTCAACTCTTTGTTCTTATTTTTAAAGTTTTTACTAACTTTGGCAAATTATTTGCAATGTGAAACCTAAAATGCAAAATATTCTTTTGTATTATGAACTATAATAGGATACTTCTCAAACTTTCGGGAGAGTCACTTATGGGCCACCAGGGATATGGCATCGACACAGAGCGCCTTAACTCATACGCCATGCAGATCCAACAGGCAGTCAACTCAGGAGTGCAGGTTGGAATAGTAATCGGTGGCGGAAACATTTTCCGTGGACTTTCCGGAGCCTCCAAAGGTTTCGACCGCGTGAAGGGTGACCAGATGGGTATGCTTGCAACAGTCATCAACTCCTTGGCACTCAGCTCGGCACTTGAGGCCATCGGTCAACCGGTGAAAGTTCTGACCGCCATACCAATGTTTCCAATCGCCTATCCTTATTCCAAATGGGAGGCAATAAAAGCCATGAAAGAGGGAAGCGTAGCCATCATGAGCTGCGGAACAGGGAGTCCCTATTTCACCACAGACACCGGATCTGCTCTCCGCGCCATAGAGATTGAGGCTGACGTGATGCTCAAAGGCACCCGTGTGGATGGTGTCTATACTGCCGATCCGGAGAAAGATCCTACCGCAACAAAATTTGACCACATCACATATGAGGAGGTGATAGCCCGCAATCTAAAGGTGATGGACATAACCGCCACAGCTCTCTGCAAGGAAAACAATATGCCTATCTATGTCTTCAATATGGATAAGGAAGGCAACCTCGCAAAGATGCTCAAGGGAGAGAATGTAGGAACGCTTGTAGACTAACAAGCCCCCTGACCACCTAAAGGGGAATTATAAATAACAATGATAAACAACTAACAACAACATATATGGAAGTAAAGGAATATCTCGACAACGCAAAAGACAGCATGGAGCTCGCCGTTGAATATCTCGACGACACACTGTCGCATATCCGTGCCGGCAAGGCATCCGCACGCCTTCTCGACGGCATCCGTGTGGATTATTACGGATCAAAGGCCCCCATCTCCAATGTGGCAAACGTGTCTGTGCCCGATGCACGCACCATCGCAATCACTCCCTGGGAAAAATCCATGTTCAAGGAGATAGAGAAGGCTATCATCAACTCCGAACTCGGCATCACACCCGAGAACAACGGCGAGGTGATACGTCTTTCCATCCCCCCTCTCACTGAAGATCGCCGCAAGCAGCTCGTGAAGCAGAGTAAGGCTGAGGCTGAGAATGCAAAGGTGTCGGTGCGCAATGCACGCCGCGAGGCCATCGAGGGATTGAAGAAGGAGATAAAGAAAGGGATGAGTGAGGACGTGGAGAAAGATGCTGAGAATGAGGTGCAGAAAATCCACGACAAATATATGAAGAAAATCGATGAGGTTTTCGCTTCCAAAGAGAAGGAGATACTCACCGTGTAATCACTACCCCACCCTTACCCTCCACGCAATGGAGGGAGTAACATTATGGTTTCGGTAATTGTTCCGGTATATAACGCTGAAGATTATCTCAAAGAGGCAATCCTAAGCGTGTTTTCTCAGACTTATGAAGACTGGGAACTCATACTTGTGGACGATGGCTCAACCGACTCATCACCAAAAATTTGCGACAAGGCTGCCATTGACTGCAACAAGGTAAGGGTAGCGCATATAGAAAATGGTGGAGTGTCACATGCCAGGAATGTGGGGATAGAGATGGCTCGCGGTGAATATATCACATTTCTTGACGCTGATGATATTCTCTCACCCCTGGCATTGAAAATATTTGTAAAAGTTGCTTCACAATATAATGCTGATATTGTGGGATGTAATGTAAGGGAGTTTGTAGATAAGGAATATCAATCCTTTAATATAAAGGATGATTACATTGATAGCATTTCCTTAAGTTCCTTGCAGGCTGCCTCTCTTTCTTTATACCAAAAAGTCATAGACAACTCAATCTGTGGCAAACTATACAGCATCACATTATTCAAGACCTTGCGTTTCAATGAAAAACTCCGCTATGAGGATCTTGATCTAAGCTACAGGTTGTTTTTGCAATCCTCATCAGTGGCTGTCATAAGGCAACCGCTCTATTTCTATCGTCAGCATAAAGACAGTTATATACACACATTCAACATTAAAAGAGCCGATGTTCTTAATGTTGCAGCACATATTGTGGAATTTGCATCATCTCATTGCAAGGATATTCTGCCGGCGGCACGCTCCCGCCAACTTAGCGCCAATTTCAATATATTGGGATTAATAGCAGCCAACGGCTTTACCGATGATGCTGAGGCTTCTGCCATTACCAATGAATGCTGGAAAAAAATAAAGGAGCTTCGCCTTGAGTCTTTGCGCAACCCCAATGTGAGATTAAAAAACAAGATAGGGATAGTGGTGAGCTATATGTTTGGAAGAAAGGGTGTGGAGACTCTTTCAAAATTAGTATATAAATAAGCCCCCTAAGGTAAGCCCCCTAACCCCCTAAAGGGGGAATATAGACTTACAGTAATTCTTTTACCATCTGCCACATGGCTATGCCGGCACTCACCGACACATTTAGGGAATGCTTCACTCCTCTCTGTGGAATCTCAAGCACTACATCCGCCATATCAACAATCCTCTGGTCAACACCATCCACCTCGTTGCCTACAACAAGCAGATACCTCTCACCTTCCACTGGGGTGAAATTCTGAAGCATCACACTATTGTGGGTCTGCTCAAGCACACATATCTTCCAACCATTCCCCTTCATTGCAGCAGTCTCTGCGACCGCATCCGACACATGGCGCCATTCCACACTCTCCTCTGCCCCAAGAGCAGTCTTTGTGATTTCAGGATGAGGTGGAACGCCCGTAATGCCCGCGAGAATAATTTCCTTTACAAGAAAGGCATCCCCAGTGCGGAATATGGCACCCACATTATACATTGAGCGCACATTGTCAAGCAAGACAGCTATGGGCAGCTTGTCTTGCTCCTTATATTGCGCCACACTGCAGTTGGTAAGTTCAACTATGTTTTTCTTCTT
>CAZRUR010000009.1:0-8775 GCA_964603335.1 uncultured Sangeribacter sp.
TTTTGAAACTACCAAATATATTTTCAAAATAATCAGCGGCTTGGCAATTTTTTTTGCCAAGCCGCTTATAAGTTACGTGGAAGTGTTGCTGATTTATGGATTAAAACATCAGGACGTGTGGCACTTTCAAACACATCATAAGCTACGCATCCTTCCTGTTTGAGGGATGCTTCGGTAAGTCTTTTTGCAGCGGCAAGGACCTCAGCCTTGTTTTCCGCACTGACTTTGATAAAGCAGTTTAGTCTTAACATATTTTGGGTATTATAAGGGGTTCTGTTATGACAGGGTGGAGAGGAGGGATTGCATCTTTGCGGTTATTTTATCGTTGGCGAGGTTGCCGATGCTGCCGAGGTGGGTGTGATGCACCTCACGAGTGGGCTTGTAGGTGCCGTCTTGAACCTGCATACCGATTTTCTTGTAGGCATCACGGAATGGAACGCCCTGAAGCACAAGACGGTTTACATCCTCCACCGTGAAGATATAGTCATAGCGAGAATCGTCAAGAATCTTGTCCTTAATGCGGATCTGCGACAGCATATAACCCGCCATGTCAAGGCACTCAATAAGTTCTGTCGATGCTGGGAAGAGTATATCTTTCATCAACTGAAGGTCACGGTTATAGCCTAACGGCAGGTTGGCAGTGAGAATAGTCAATTCATTCGGCAGCGACTGAAGCCTGTTGCACTTACCGCGCATAATCTCAAATACATCCGGATTTTTCTTATGCGGCATAATGCTGGACCCGGTGGTCAATTCGTCCGGGAATGACACAAATCCGAAGTTGTTGCACATCCACATGCACACATCCATAGCAAGATGACCGAGGGTTGCAGCCACGGCTGCTATGGCAGACGCAACGGCTCGCTCCGTCTTCCCACGGCTCATCTGAGCCGCCACAACGTTATAATGTGGATTGGAAAAATTCAGCAATTCAGTTGTCATCTCCCTGTCGAGAGGGAACGAGGAGCCATAACCGGCAGCCGAACCGAGAGGATTCTGGTTGGCGATGTTGTATGCCGCAATAATCATCTGCATATCATCAGTAAACGACTCAGCATAAGCCCCAAACCATAAGCCGAACGACGATGGCATAGCCACCTGAAGATGCGTGTAGCCAGGCATAAGTTTCTCTCGGTGCTTTTCTGAGAGTGTGATAAGAGTTTTGAAAAGACGGTCCACTGCGTTGGCGATATTTTTCAACTCGTCACGGAAAAACAGTTTCAGGTCCACAAGCACCTGGTCGTTGCGTGAGCGACCCGAATGTATCTTCTTACCTATGTCTCCAAGTTTCTCAGTCAGCATAAACTCCACCTGGGAGTGGACATCCTCAACTCCCTCGGCAATGGTGAACTCACCTCGCTCAATGGAGTCAGCAATTTCCTGAAGTGCCGGCAACAGCACGTTGAGCTCATCTTTAGTCAGCAGACCGATTTTCTGAAGCATCTTTATATGTGCCATCGAGCCTTGCACGTCATATCTTGCAAGACGAAGGTCCAGATTGCGGTCATCGCCTACGGTGAAGTCTTCTATATTCTGATCGGGATTGAATCCCTTGTTCCAAAGTTGTTGTGCCATATTTTTAGGGTAAAAGGGTAAAAGGGGTAAAAGGTTATATGGGAAGTGATTTGATGAGAGCAGGGTAGAGGGTGAGAGCTTCCTCAATCTCTGGGATAAGGATGAACTCATCGGCAGAGTGAGAGCGTTTTGACTCTCCCGGTCCCATTTTCAGAGAGGGGATGTTGTGCATGAGAGCCATATCTGAGGTAGTCGGGGAGACGAAAGGTGTCTTTCCAAGAGCCACCGCACTCCTCACCAATGGGTGAGTGGATGCAATCACTGAGGGCCAAACCCTTGTAGAGCGTGGGGTGAGGGTGCTCCATTTGACGCAACTGCGCAGCAGCTCAACAGTCTCCTGGTTTGAATAGGCATCCGTGGTGCGTACATCAGCCACATAAGTACATCTGTCAGGGATGACGTTATGCTGGGTTCCTGCGTTTATCATAGTAACATTGACGCGAAGCTCTCCAAGAGTATCACTTACCTTGTCTGGCTTAAACTCGCGGAGACGGTTGATGTCTTCCATCGCACGGTATATTGCATTCACGCCTTCGCCACGTGCCGCATGACCTGCCACTCCATCTGCCTCACAGTCGAGCACCACAAGTCCCCTCTCCGCAATGGCTGGCTGCATACCGGTAGGCTCTCCAACCAATGCCATATCCGGTGTCAGTCCATTCTCAGCAAGATGCGGAAGAAACGCCCGCATCCCCAATTCCCCCATCACCTCCTCAGCAGCAGTGATGGCAAAAATCAGATTTACAGGGAGGGTATCATCATCCTTAAGGCTCAGGAATGTGGCTGCAAGCGACACACCGGAACCACCGGCATCATTGCTCCCAAGTCCATAAAGTCTATCCCCTTCAATATCGGGGGAATAGGGGTTTCGGGTATACGATGCCACAGGACGAACAGTGTCATGGTGAGAGTTCAGAAGCAGTATCGGTTTGTCGGGATTGAAGACACGGCTCAAGGCATAGACATTGTTATGGAAGCGTCTCACATTCGCACCATTCTGGCGAAGCCATTCCTCCCAAATATCAGCGGTTGCCCCCTCCTTCCTTGATGGCGACGGAGTGGCAATCAGCCTCTTCAACAACTCTACACAATCCCTAATCATAAACTAACGACTAACAACTAACAACTGTACCCCCAATTCTCACCTCCTTCACACCCTGACGTGCTGAGGCAAGGGCATTGTGAATCTTGGGAATCATACCTGCAGCAACAGTGCCGTTGGCTTTCAATTCAACAAACGACTCCTCAGTGATTGCCGGAATCACAGAATCCGGGTCATTAACATCGGTCATGACTCCCGGTTTCTCAAAACGGAATGTCAGATACGTCTCATCAATACGCGAGACGGCAACCGCCACGGCATTTGCCACTGAGTCGGCATTGCAGTTGAGCAATGTGCCTTTCCCGTCATGGCATATGGCGCAAATCACTGGCACATAGCCATTCCCGAGAAGTATATCAAGGAATTTATCTGACACATCAGCGGCATTGATATCGCCAACATATCCATAGTCAATCGGTTTTGCCGGACGTTTGGCGGCAGGGATAAGGTTGCCATCCGCCCCAGTGAGTCCCATGGCATTACACCCCTTAGCCTGAAGCAACGACACGATGCGCTTGTTGATGAGTCCGGCATATACCATTGTTACCACGTCAAGTGTCTGATGGTCGGTTACACGCCTGCCATCTATCATTTTGGTCTCGATACCAAGTGTTGCGGAAAGGCGCGTTGCCTCCTTCCCACCTCCGTGCACAAGGATTTTCTTCCCCTCCATTGCCACGAACTCATCGAGGAACTTGTCAAGGGCTTCGGGATTATCTATTATATTGCCTCCGATTTTTATGACGTTTATCATTGCTTGTCAGATTTATAGAAATTGAATGAGACGCATAAGGTTTATAATGATTGCAGAAGGCGCATAAGCACTGTCTGGGCTGAGATCTCGCGGTTGGCAGCCTCTGGAATCACGATGCTGCGCTCTGACTCTATCACTTCGTCGGTGACAATCATATTTCGGCGCACAGGAAGGCAGTGCATAAAGAATGCGTTGTCGGTCAACCCCATCTTCTCTGAGTCTACAGTCCAGCTGCGGTCTGTCGAGAGCACTTTCCCATAGTTCGGGTCTGTGTAAGCCGACCAGTTCTTGGCATACACAAAGTCTGCACCCTCCAGGGCCTTACGCTGGTCATATTCTATCACGGCGCGACCGGTGAATTTCGGGTCGAGCTCATAGCCGTGCGGATGGGTTATCACGAAGTCATAGTCTGTGGCGTTCATCCATTCGGCAAATGAGTTTGGCACAGCCTGAGGGAGTGCCCGTGGATGAGGCGCCCAAGTCATTACAACCTTTGGGCGTGGCTTTGTCTTGAATTCCTCGATTGTTATGAGGTCGGCAAAACTTTGGAGCGGATGACGTGTGGCTGCCTCCATGCTGAACACCGGTCTGCCGGAATATTTTATAAACTGCTCTATGACACGCTCCTCATAATCCTCAGCCCTGTCTTTCAGTCCTGCAAAAGATCTCACGCCTATAATGTCGCAATAGCAGCCCATCACGGGAATTGCCTCCAACAGATGCTCAGCCTTGTCGCCGTCCATTATCACGCCACGCTCGGTCTCAAGTTTCCATGCCCCTTGGTTCACGTCGAGCACAATCACGTTCATACCGAGATTCATGGCTGCCTTTTGGGTGGATAGCCGTGTGCGGAGCGAGGAATTGAAGAATATCATGAGAAGGGTCTTGTTCCTACCCAAACCAGTGTAGGCAAAACGGTTGCGCTTTATTTCCTGAGCCTCGGCAAGTGCCTTGTCGAGAGGTCCTATATCATTGACACAAGTGAATTTTTCCATATCTGGGAAACTGTTTTATTCTGAGATTGCTTTCTTTAGTTCGGTGATGAAATGTTCTACCTCCGGGAGTGAGAGTGAGAGGGCTGGCAGCAGACGAACCGTCAGTTGACCGGCTCCACCGGTGAAGATGTTATGCCCGAACAGCAATTTCTTGCGCAGTTCGCTGCCTGTGAATCCATCCACCTCAAATCCAATCATCAATCCTTTTCCTCTGACATCCGAAATCTGAGGAATCTTTTTCAACTCATTGATAAGGTATTCACCAACAATCTTGGCATTCTCGATGAGGTTTTCCTCTTCCATGACCTCAAGCACGGCAATGGCTGCGCTGCATGCGAGATGGTTGCCTCCGAAGGTAGTGCCGAGCATACCTTTCTTCGCCATAATCTCAGGCGAAATCAATACTGCCCCCATCGGAAAACCGTTGGCAATCCCCTTGGCGCAGGTGATGATGTCCGGGCGGATTCCGGCATATTGGTGGGCGAAGAATTTACCTGAGCGTCCGTATCCCGACTGTATCTCGTCAAGAATCAGAAGGGTGCCGGTCTTTTTACAAAGCTCCGATAGGAATCGTAGAAATTCATCTGTTGGCTCATAAATGCCGGCTACACCTTGAATGCCTTCTATAATAACTGCTGCATATTCACGTGTGAAGATTACTGTCTCGGCAGCCTCAAAATCATTCAGCGGGATAAAGGTCACTTTCCCGGTCTCGTTGAATGGGGCGCGGATATTGCTGTTGTCTGTAGCGGCTACTGCACCGGAGGTCCTGCCGTGGAAAGCATGGCTGAATGCCACGATGTTCTCCCTGCCAGTAGCAAACGAAGCCAATTTCAGTGCATTCTCATTTGCCTCCGCGCCGGAATTGCACAGGAACAGTGCATAGTCGTCATATCCGGATGCCTGGCCAAGTTTCTCTGCAAGCTTGGTCTGCAGGGAATTCTGCACTGAATTTGAGTAGAAACCAAGTTTGGCTACCTGGTCAGAGATTGCCTTTACATAATGAGGATGTGCATGACCGATGGAGATGACGGCATGTCCGCCATACAGGTCAAGATAATCCGTCCCGTCTGCCGTAAACACGTGTGAGCCTTTCCCTCTGACAGGCTCTATATCATAAAGTGAATAAACATCAAATAATTCCATAACTACCTAATTACTAAAAACCAGCAACTAACAACCAAAAACTAAAAACTAAAAACTAAAAACCAACGACTAAAACGCCGACGGCTTCAGTCTCAATCCTGTGCGCTGGTCAATCCCGAGCATAATGTTCATGTTCTGCACTGCCTGACCCGACGCACCCTTCAAAAGGTTGTCGATGGCAGTGGTGATCAGCAACATGTCGCCATGTTTCTCCACATGCACAATGGCCTTGTTGGTGTTGACTGCCTGCTTAAGGTCAATCGGTTTGTCGCTCACCACAGTAAAAGGTGCGTCTGCATAAAAGTCTTCATACAGTTTCAACACCTCATCTTCGCTCAAATCGGAGTGGAGGGTGACAACTGCGAATATCCCTCGCGGAAAATCGCCACGCATTGGGATGAAATTTATGCGGCAATTGTTGTCGGGTTGCAGGCTCTCAAGGGTCATGCCTATCTCCTTAAGATGCTGGTGGGTAAATGGTTTGTAGACCGACAGATTGTCGTTGCGCCAGGAGAAATGAGTTGTGGCTCCGGGCTTCACACCGGCACCGGTAGATCCGGTGATGGCTGTGATGTTGATCTCGCCATCCTTGGGCAACTTCCCTGCGGCAGCAAGCGGAAGGAGCGACAGTTGAATGGCTGTGGCGAAACATCCGGGGTTTGCCACAGATTTCGCACCCATGATTCTCTTGATATTGGCTTCGGGCAAACCATACACGTATCCGCAACTCTCATCGCGGAAATCCTGTGCAAGGTCAATCACCATCAGCCCCTCGGGGCGCTCGTTTTGCTCCCAGAATTCACGGCTCTTCCCATGTGCCGAACACAGGAAAAGCACGTCGATATCCTTGAGTGGATGACTTTCGGAGAAGGTGAGGTCTGTCTCGCCGAGGAGCCCTCCATGCACGGAGGTTATCTTTTCGCCGGCATTGCTCGAGGAGTGCACAAATTCTATGCTTACCTCCGGGTGGTTGATGAGAAGACGCAGGAGTTCGCCGGCTGTGTAGCCGGCGCCTCCGATAATTCCTACTTTTGTCATATTATTCAGATTTACCGTTTTTCAACTGGTTGTTGTGGTAAATCTTCATCTGGTTGCCGAGAATCTTTGTGAATCCCTTCACATCGTCGGCTGTCCATGCCTTGTTGACCTCGCCATATTCGCCGAAGTCTGTCTTCATAAGGTCGAATGGTGAGTCTACGCCTACAAGGGTGTAGGAGAGCGGACGGAGTGTAAGCTCAACAGTGCCGCTTACGTTTCTCTGGCTGCTCTCAAGCATCTTCTCCATATCTCGCATCACCGGTTCAAGATACTGGGCCTCATGCAGGAACATCCCATACCAAGTGCCTATCTGGTCTTTCCAGTATTGTTGCCATTTGGTGAGGGTGTGCTTCTCGAGCATCTTGTGGGCGGCGATTATAAGTATAGGACCGGCAGCCTCAAATCCCACACGGCCCTTGATGCCGATGATGGTGTCGCCGATGTGCATATCCCTGCCAATGCCGAAGCGTGAGCCAATTCGCTCCACTTTCCTGATTGCCTCAACCTTATCGTCGTAGTGCTTGCCATTGACGGCTGATATCTCACCCTTGTCGAAGGTGATTGTCAGCTTCTCCGGCTCAGTGGCTGTCACCTGTGAGGGGTATGCCTCTTCAGGAAGTGTCTGGTCGGAATGCAGAGTTTCCTTCCCGCCGATTGAGGTGCCCCAAAGACCCTTGTTGATGGAATATTCCATCTTCTTGAAGTCAGCCTCATAGCCATGCTTCTTGAGATAGTCTATCTCATATTCACGAGTCAGCGTGAGGTCGCGGGTAGGTGTGATGATCTCAATTTCGGGAGCAAGAATCTGGAAGGTGAGGTCAAATCTCACCTGGTCGTTGCCGGCACCAGTGGACCCGTGGGCAATGGCGTCGGCACCTATCTTCTTGGCATAGTTTATTGTGGCGATGGCTTGGAAAATACGCTCCGAACTTACGGAGATGGGATACGTGCCGTTGCGTAGCACGTTTCCTGCCACCATATATTTGATGCTCTTGTCGTAATACTCCTGAGTTATGTCGAGGGTGACGTGCGATGCCGCTCCAAGTCTTTTTGACTTGTCGGCGATTACTGCAAGTTCCTCCTCTGTGAAACCTCCGGTGTTGGCGATTGCTGTGTGTACTTCATAGCCGAGATCTTCTGAAAGATATTTCACGGCGAAAGATGTGTCAAGGCCCCCGCTGAATGCGAGAACAACTTTCTTTTTCTTATTGTCAGACATATGTAAAAAAGATTTCGATTCCTAATTTAATATAAGAGTAATTATAAAGATTTGACTCTTAACTCTCCACTCTTAACTCTAACGTCGTCGGAGATGAGTAAGTTTATTGATGGTGTTACGCAGTTTCATCACGTAAGGATTTGGCCGTTCCTCTTCCGGAAGTGGCTGCTTAGGGTCATAAAGCATCCCTGTGCACAGACACATCTTACGGTTGTTGCGCTGCAGGATGTCATAATTCTTGCAACCCTGACAACCCTCCCAAAACTCAGTGTCGTCGGTGAGTTCTGAGAAGGTCACGGGTTTGTAGCCCATACGTGAATTTAACTTCATAACGGGCAACGAGGTCGTGATGGAAAACAATTTCGCGAACGGAAATCGAAGTCGAGCCAGCTCGAAAGTTTTCGCCTTGATGGCGCCGGCAAGGCCAAGATGGCGGTATTCTGGGTCGACAATCAATCCGGAGGTCGCGACGAAATCTCCATGACCCCAGCTTTCAATGTAGCTGAACCCTACCAGTTTGCCGCCATGTAGAGCCACCACGCTTTTACCGCTGTTGATTTTCTGTGCGATATATTCGGGTGTCCTCTTGGCGATGCCGGTGCCACGCTGCAATGCTGACTCATAGATCAGCTTTACGATGTGGTCGGCATATTTTGCCTGTTCGGGTTCGGCAAACTTAACTGTGATTTCTTTGATATTCATCTCTGTTAAATTTTCCGAATGGCATCCTATGTTTTGCCTCTGCAAATGTCTTGTAAGGATGCTGTTTGATTGTTGTTGATATATAACCCTTAGAATCAGAATGATGGATTTCAGAAAGTAGCGGCTTTTGCCTTTCGTGGAGCAAAGCCGCTCTGCTTAAAGTGTAATCAAAATGATTTTAAAAGTTCCTGTAAAAACGCGGCAAAATTACAAAAATTATTTCAATTATTTGCAATCTTTATGC
>CAZRUR010000009.1:8875-46756 GCA_964603335.1 uncultured Sangeribacter sp.
TGTAAAAACGCGGCAAAATTACAAAAATTATTTCAATTATTTGCAATCTTTATGCCCTAATTTGAATAATCCTCTCAATTTGCCACGTTTTTACCATGACTCATAATAGCAAGGATGTCACACTTCGTTTATTGGTGAGCCGGAGAGGAATGCGCGGACGTTGTTGACGGCTATGTCCATAAGGCGCACTCGTGCCTCTTTCGTTGCCCATGCGATGTGGGGAGAGATGAAGCAGTTTTTGGCTGTGAGCAGTGGGTTGTCGCCCTTTGGTGGCTCTGTCGACAACACATCGACACCGGCGGCGGAGATAACACCTTTATTTAATGCATCTGCCAGGTGCTGCTCATTCACCAATGGGCCGCGTCCTGTGTTTATGAGTATGGCTGTCGGCTTCATCTGTCTCAGTCTCTCAGCGTTGACCAACTCCTTGGTGGTGTCGGTTAGCGGACAGTGCAGACTCACCACATCCGCAGTTGCAAAGATGTCGTCAAGCGTGGCTTTCTCAATCACTTCAGGCAGTTTGGTGGCATCCTTGCTCGTGAAAGCCTTTACCTTCATGCCGAAAGCCTGGGCTATCCTTGCTGTTGCCGACCCGGTATGTCCCAAGCCGATGATGCCGATTGTCTTGCCGGCAAGTTCCATTAGTGGAGTGTCCCAATAGCAGAAATCCGGGTTATTGGTCCATCGCCCTTTACGGTTATCCTCGGCATAGTGCCCCACACGCTGGGTGATGTTGAGGATGTGGGCAAACACCATCTGTGCCACTGAGTCAGTGCTGTAAGCCGGGATATTCGTCACCACTATCCTGAGATTGTGGGCGGCATCCACGTCAACCACATTATAACCGGTTGCGAGCACTCCAATATATTTGAGATTTGGAAGAGCCTTGAGTGTGTCGGCAGTCAGCACCACCTTGTTGGTAAGGAGCATGTCTGCATCTTTCGCCCTCTCCATCAACTCTTCAGGCGAGGTGCGGTCATACACTGTCACATCGCCCAACTTCCTCAAGTCATCCCACCCCAAATCTCCCGGATTTGCCGCATATCCATCCAATACAATTATCTTAACTTTATCCATTTTGGGTTAATTTATATTCATTTCCGTATTTCATATAGATTCCATCCCTTATCTTCTCCTACTCCCGTCAGGCAAAATTACAATTTATTCCGATAAAATAAAAGAAGAGGCTAACAAAACCACAAATATACAATAGGATAACAAACCATTTTATAAAAATATTTGTTCTCTTGTAAACCTTTGTGCTTTTGTTAGAAACCACATAAAATAATGTTGGCCCGGGAGCCACAAAGACCTCCGCCCTGCAGTCAATCCTTACCCCCGAACTGGAGGAAAAGATGCTTCGGCACACCCCAATCAAACGTCTTGGTGAGGTGGAAGACATTGCAAGGGCTGTCTTGTTTTTCACATCGCCGGCTTCCGCTTGGATCAGTGGTCAGACCCTCTTCGTCAACGGTGGTGGCGACCAGACCCTCGATTAACCAAATGGATTAAAGGCGACCAGACTCTCGATTAACTCGTTTAATATGGATAGGTGCCTTCAGAGGAGCCTTCCATAATGGCGTCGATGGCATACTGATTGCGGGCTGTGCCGTCGGTGCGGTTGATATCCTCTGATGTCTCCCAATAGAATGGCACAAGACCATAATTCTTAGCTGTCTTGGTCAGGAATTTTGTCCACGCCGCACGGCTTGCCTTGAAGCGGTCATAGTCCATGTCGGCTGAACTTGCCGAGCGATTCATGGCGCAATACTCGCCCATTATCACTGGTATACCCTTGCTCGCAAAACTGTTGTACATCTTCTTCAACTGACTGTCAAGATAGGCTGCGTCGCCCCATGTGCAGTTGCGCACTGATCCGGCAAGCAGATTCTCTGTGCCCCAGTAGTAACGTGCATAGTCTGCCCAGCCTCCGGAGTTACCCTCCTTGGTGCCAAGCGTCATGATTGTGAAGTCGGAAGGGTCATACATGTGAACCTCAACCATCTGTCGGTCTGCAACCACATCCGTAGGCAACTTGTAGTTCCCGGCAACCGTATAGTCGATATTGGTGCTCGGACCTTGGTTGATAAGTACACGCAAGGCATTGTTGCCTCCAGTGGCTCTGACGGCGTCCACAAATGTCTGCTGATACCTCATGATTGCTGTCAGTCCGTTCCCAACGCCTCCGTTTACTCCCGGCTCATTCATTCCCGCAAACAGCAGATGCTCGTCATAACCGTTCAGGCGTGTCGCGATTTGCGTCCAATAGTCGTGTTGCTTCTTGTCGATTTCCTCAACATAGCCCTCGTTGATTCTGTCTTCAAGCCAGCCGCCATCCCAGTGGATATTGACGATTGCATACATATCCTCATCCACAATCCAGCCCACAACCTCATTTACACGGTTGAGCCAATCAGGGTCTATGGTATTGTTGGCAGCGTCAACCACATGGCTATCCCACGCACACGGCACTCTCACGGCATTGAATCCCAAGGTCTTCAACCCCTTGATATAGTCGCGATTAACAACCGGGCAATTCCAAGCTGCCTCTTTGTCGGGAGTCTCCATGGTGTTTCCGATATTTACCCCTGCAAAGATCTTGGCTGCAATCTCCGCAGCCGTGCTACCCATATTGGCACTCTGGGCATCATAGGCAGCCTGTTTCACTGTCACTGTAGCAGAAGACGCTCCGGCATTGATTTCTATCTTCCCTTCGCGATAGTCACCCGTGTTTGGTGACACTGTAACGTTAAGGGTCGCTGTGCCATTGTCGTTGTTCTCTGTTACGGTTATCCAGCTGTCGGAGGTAGTTACAGTATAGCCAACTCCGGTGGTAAACTTGACAGATGCCGTTCCTCCAGCCATTGTGAATTCTGTGGAAGAGACATTATCTTCCACAATCTTAAAGCCGGTGCCTGCCTGTGTGATTTTGACATTCCCGGAATCCTTGCCTGAAGTTATCGTCAGAGTTGCGGTTCTTCCGTCTTCAGAAGTGTTTGCAGTCGCTGAGACTGTCACCTTATAGATGGTGCCTTTCTCATTTGATGCTACCGGTTCCGTCACTGTCAACCAGTCGGAATCTGATTTCACCTGTGGCTTTGACCCACACTGTATGGAAATGTCGGAGTTGGCACCCCCATTATCGAGCGCCAACTCCGTTGTGGAGATTCTGAATTCGGTGGTTACAGTTGGCTCGTCATCACTGCTGCAGGAGCAAAATGACACCAATCCAACCATCGTCAGAAAAATTACTAAAAACCTTGTTCTTAAAAATTGTATCATGAAATAAATAGAATTTTATTCTACAAGCTTCCACCAGAAGGCTATAACCTCATCTTTCTCATCACCGGAAGAGATTGAGTTGCTCACAGCACCAAGCCAGAAACCCTTCTCATCGATGTTGGAAAGGTTGTTGCCTATATTGGGATGGCTAACCCAAATCCACTCGTTCTCTCCAAGTGGTGTGGTCCAGCCAAGACCCTTGAGGTTCTGGTATGGCACCCAGCTGGCGGCTGTGCCTTCGTAATCCACCAATGGGAAGGTGAAGGTGATCGACGGTGTGTTGTTCTGCACAGTCAGCACTCCACTGTTGCTCACCTCAGTGCCGTCAAATTTGGTGTATTTGAGTGCCACCATTATCTCGTCGTTGGCATTGGTGAATGTCATTGTCGCGCTTTCGCAAACCTTGGCTACATCCGCTGTCCATATCCAGCCGTTGGAGGAATAGTCTGTTCCAAACGCTGATGGTGTGGTCCAACCCCCTGAAAGGTCGAAGTTGAGCCAGTCGCAGAATGCGTCTGTGTTTGGTGTAAATGTCTTTCCGCAGAGAGCCTTGCGCCATGCGTCCATTGGATCTGTCGTAGATGAAGCGCCGGCAGATGGCGTGAAATGGTATGCCATATATTCATCCTTCTCTGTCGAGCGGGCTCCAAGCCACATCCCTGACACACTGCCCATAGCGTCTTTCTCTATGGAGAGAATGCGGAGTGCGTTGTTGGCATCTACTGCAAATGATGCCCAGCCTACAAGTGTAAATGATGGAATAGGCTCTGAGAAGGTATAGATACCCTTGTCGTCAAGCTCATATGTGCAGTCAAGTTTTGTGCCGTCGGGATATGTGAACTCCACGTCATTGTTCTTGCTGTCGAGTGTCATTGAGAAGTCGGCGTAGCTTGCCGGATCGGGAGTGCCGAGCCAATCGGGATAATCCGAAAGAGTCTTCCAGTTGTTCATGAGTGAGCCGTCAAGGTTTGCCCAATCAAGTGGATTCTGGTCGGAGAATACCCATTTCACAGATGTGATTACGGTCTGTGAGATATCGTCACGCCAACCGTCGGGGAGTGCTGGTTCCGGTTCTGATGTGTCGGCTACATAGTTGTCGAAATAATCCTTCGTCACATAGTTGAAAGATGTCACGTTGGCATCCATGCCGTCGGGGATTATCATCATCGCTGTGTCAGAAAGATAAAGCAACTTATAGTCTCGGGTTGAGGCACTACCAGTGTTCAATGGATAAAGGTCGGAGAATGAGATGGTATGGTTGTCCACGTCAAGCATGTATGAGCCCTTTGACACCACATTGCCGTCAGCATCTGTGATTGTAACATTTGCTCCGTCGATAAGGTCGAGGGTCATATAGCCATAGTTGGCGAGCCCACACATCCAGGAGTTGCCGGAATAGTCTGAAGCCCAATACCAGTTGGCGCCATCACCGCTGCCATCTGCCGGAACCTCGTTAGGATTGATTGCCTGAGCTGAGTCCCATGGGTCTGAGTCTCTGAAGTTCGCATATACGGTGGCTGTCTCATAGGTGGCATGGAGGTGGTCCCATGTGTAGTTACCGTTCCAATACCAATGAGGGGCTGTCCAATAGGTGGTCTTAGCGCTTCCGTCCTCAAGCATTGCGAGGTCGAGCTGCCATGTCCTTGACTCTCCTACACCACCGCTTATACGGGTCCATAGATAATTGTCGACAAACGACGCACAAAACTCATCTATAGTAAATGTTGCAGGGTTGCTCCATACATACCCGCCACGGGTGTTGACTCCCATCTGCACCTCATAGGTGCCATCGAAAGGTATCTTCAATGTACGCTCTCCTCCAACTGAACGTCCCTGCGGTGTAACCCACGACACCTGATAGGAGGCAGGAAGAAGACTCTTGAGATACACTATGTTTGGATTCTCACTGTCGTGGGTGATTGAAAATGCGATACCCTCCACCAAGTCGGATGTGCTCAGGTCGGGAGCTACAAGCTCGTGTGAGTCGGGCGAGCAGCCGGCAGTCAGTGCCAACAGTCCCGCAACCGCTGTTATATATAGATATTTAAGTCGTTTCATAGATTTCTTAAAATTTGTGTTAGAAGAGATTAATACCAACCGGCATTCTGTTTCAGCACTCCGTTGGAGAGGGTGATTTGAGAATTAGGAATCTGCACGAAACCTTGGGTCTCAATGATTTTGTTGCGTTCGTAAGTCACGGTTGCATCCACGCTTCCGTTCTTCACTGCACCGGCACTCGCGCACACTGCATCGGCAAGTACCTCAACTCCCTGACGGAGAAGATCCCAGTAGCGATGACCCTCAAACGCAAGCTCAAGTGCCCGCTCGTTCATGATGTTCTCCTGGGTGGCTGGCACTGAGGCAAGTCCTGACCTTGAACGGACCATGTCGAGGGCTGACTGTGCATCAAGCGAAGGCACGCCGCCAAGCTCGCTCACCATCAGCAATACGTCGGCATAACGCATGATCACCCAATTCTGGAAATTGGAAATCTGGAAATCGCCGGTGCCGTCGGGCTTTGACGCACTGTTGCCGTTGGGGAAGGCTAACGGGGAGTATTTCTTAACACACATACCGGTAAACTCACGCCAGTCTTTCACTGAGGTGGAGTATTCCGAGGCGGTGTTGACTCCCTCTGCCACCATATCAATGATTGAGGCATCGCGACGGGGATCGTCGGCTGAGAACTTATTGTAATAAGCGGAGGTCACTGTGCATGCTCCCCACCCTTTGCCGTAAGGGGAATAGTTGAGACTGCGCATTCCCATCATCACCTGCCAACGGTTGGAGTCGGCATTGCCGTTGTAGTCTTGTGATGGTGTAAACTTCATCTGAAGAAGCACCTCTTTGTTTGCCTCTCCGGCATAGGTTGACTTTTCAGGGTCCCAGCCGGAACTGTCGGCAAGAGCAACAAGCGACGATGCGGGATACAGATTCTTAACGGCGTCTATCAGCTCAAAATTGTTGGAAGAGACCACATCTTCAAGATAATTAACAATTTCAGACTTTGTGATATTTGACAGTTCTTTGCCATAATAGCCGGTATAGAACAGGTAGACACGGGCTGCCATAGCCTCGCAGGCATATTTGGTGATTCGTCCGTTGTCTGATGTTGAGAGATTGGCGTTTGCCGGAATGTTCTCGATTGCATATTTGAGGTCGTCGATGATGGCGGTGTAGACCTCTGCCGGGTCTGCCTGCTCCCGGTTCTCATTCACAGGCTCAAGAAACAATGGGATATGTCCCCACAGGCGCACCATGTCGAAATAGAGAAGGGCGCGGATAGCGTGGGTCTCACCAAGATACAGACCCTGGTTGCCGCTGTCGGAAAGCCATGCAATGTCGTCGGCGTGGCTCAGGTATTCGTTGCAGCGATACACTGCCGAATAATAGCTGCTCCAGTCTGTTTCATATAGGTTGAGGTCGCCGGGCGACAAGGAGTTGTCGAAGCGGTCGATTGCCTGATAGCCATAGCCGTCACCATTGCCGGTGCCTCCGAATGTCTCGTCGCTCATCACTGTGGAGGCTACGTAAAATCCGATGCCGGGATTTGAGGAAATCTGACGCCATCCGTCATAGCAACCCAACAGTGCGCGCCATGCGTCTCCCTCCGTCTTATAGAAGTTGCCGGTGGTTGACTCGGTCTTTGATGACACGTCGAGGAAGCTTTCAGAGCAGGAGGCGAGCCCCATGCACGCAGCTGCCGTTGCAAGTGTCAGTATATTGAATTTTATCTTGTTCATTTTTGATATTATTAACAGTTAATCATTCTTAGAATGCAAGGTTCACACCGAATAGGAATGTGCGTGAGCGTGGATAGAAACCAAGGTCTACGCCCGACACCCATGAGGATGTGCCGTAACCGATTTCCGGATCCATACCATCATATTTTGTAAAGGTAACAAGGTTCTGTGCCTGGAAATAGAGGCGGCACTGGCTACACCATTTCTGCTTCATGAGCGGTGCGAAGTCATATCCGAAGGTAAGGTTGGAGATTCGGAAGAAATCACCATTCTGAAGGAAGAGGTCGGAGAATTGATAGTTGATGTTCTGGTTGGTGACGCGAGGAATCTTGTTTGACGTGCCCTCGCCGGTCCAGCGTTCAAGGATTGCGGTGGTGTAGTTGGCATATTGGTCACCCTGCTGACGGTATGACTGAACAATCTGGTTGCCTGCCACGCCAGTGCCTACGATTCCGAGGTCAAAGTTTTTCCAGTATAGGTTGATGTTGATGCCGTATGTGAATTTTGGTATGCCATTGCCGAGGTCTACCTTGTCATTCTCATCAACCACACCGTCATGATTCTGGTCAACAAAGATCACGTCACCCGGCTGGGGATTGGATTGCAGTGTGCCGTTTCCGGCTGCTTTCCAACTGTCTATCTGTTGCTGGTTCTGGAAGATGCCGGCAGTCTCATATCCCCAGAAATAACCGATTGCATGGCCGTCTTCAGCGCGGTAGAATTCAAGGGAGTTGTCGTAAAGCATATTTGAGAGACCATGGATTATGCCGTCTTCAGTTGGAATGGAGCCTACCTTGTTTTTGTTCCATGCCCCGTTTAAGCCAACAGTGTAGGCGAAACCATTGCCGATTACGTCATTCCAGGTAAGGTTTAACTCAACACCTGTGTTCTTCACAGAGCCACCATTGATGTAGGGCGCGCCGGCACCGGCGGTAGCAAGGATTGGTGCGGCGACAAGCCAGTCTTTGGTATTCTTGATGTAATAGTCGAAGTTCACACCGAGTCGGTTGCTGAAGAGATAGGCGTCAAAGCCGATATTGGTCTGTTCAGATGTCTCCCAGGTTACGTCCCAGTTTGCAAGGCGTGACGGATAGGCTCCCCAGTTGGCGGAGAGGATTGACGCGTAGTCGCTGTATGCGCCGTTTGGTCCGAAATACTCTCCGAAGAAATAGTGGGTGTTGGTGTTCTTGATTGGTGCAAGATACTGATAGTTGTCGATGTTCTGGTTGCCGACACGTCCCCAGCTTGCCCTGATCTTCAGGAAGTCAAGCCATGTGTGGGTGCTCTCCATAAATTCCTCGCTTGAGAGATTCCAGCCTGCCGACACTGATGGGAAGGTGCCGAAACGGTGGCCTTCTGCGAAACGGGAGGAGCCATCGCGGCGAACGGTGACGTTGATCATATATTTCTCTCTCCAGTTCCAGCCGATACGCCCGAAATAGCTCACTGTGCGGCTATCGTCATATGGTGAGCCGCTTGCGCTCAGTCCATCGGCAGTGGTAGCGGCGGTGCCGTTGCTTACCCATGCATATTCCCAAGTGTCGAAACCTTCCTTGAGGTCGCGGTTGCCGGCGCTCACTGAAGAGCCGCTGTAGCGTGATGACTCCATACCGATGAGCACATTGAAATTGTGGTCTTTGATGTCGAAGTCATAGCTGGCTGTGTTGGTCCAGGTCAGCGTCAAGCCGTTGCCTGCACTTTGTGATACAGAGGTATGCTCAGAATATGAGTAATCGGAGAAACGGTAGATGGGGGTGAAACTGCGGTAGTTGCTTGTGTTGTAGACTGCGCCAAACACTGTGCGTATCTTCAGGTTCTTGATTGGCTCCAACTGGGCGTAGACGTTGCCGGAGAATGTCGCTCCCTTGGTCTTGTTGTTGGTGTTGACCATCATTGACCCATATGGGTTGCCGGCATGATAGTTCCAGTCGTTGCCATCGGTACAGTTGTATTCCCCATCCTCATTATATATAGGGATAATCGGGGCAGCTCCGAATGCTCCACGTAGAGTGTTGTTGTATTGGTTACCGACTGCTATGCCGGTGTTTTTTGTGTAGATGAAGCTTGCCTGCTCACCCATGGTGAAAATGCCGTCGAATAGTTTGTGGTCTGAGTTCACGCGGAAGTTGTAGCGAGAGTAGTTTGATACGTCTTTACCGCCGGCAATACCTTCCTGGTTCAGGTAGCCTAATGAGATTGCATAGGTTGAGGCTGCTGACCCTCCTGTCACACAGATGGTGTAGCTTTGGGTCTTGGCGTTGTTGGTAAACATTGAGTCAACCCAGTCAGTGTCGATGATGGAGCGTTCTCCATTGGCATTGGTGCGCCAGATGGAGCTCATGCTGTTCCAGTCATATGGAGCTGTGCCCTCATTGATGTTTTGCTCATCCATGATTGTCATATATTCCTGGGCATTCAGCATATGGATCTTCTTGGCTGGTGATTGCCATCCGAAATAACCGTCGAATGTCACCTTGGCTTTCCCCTCTTTGCCGGATTTGGTTGTGATGAGCACGACACCGTTGGCGGCTTGCGCACCGTAGATTGCAGCTGACGCTGCGTCCTTAAGCACATCGATGCTCTCAATGTCGGCTGGGTTGAGGGTGGAGATGTCACCGCCGATGCCGTCGATAAGATAAAGGGGTGAGGAGTTGCCGATGGTGCCGAGACCACGGATTGTCACTTTCATTCCGTCGCCGGGTTGTCCGGAGTTGGAGGCGATGTTGACGCCGGGGAGCTGTCCCTGCATGGCCTGTAGTAGGCTGGTCGTGTTCATTTTGGCGATTTCCTCACCTTTCATTTGTGCAGTTGCGCCGGTCACGAGTTTCTTTTTCTGCACTCCATAACCTACCACTACCACTTCATCCAGCAGTCCGGAGTCTTCTATTAGAGCAATGTCAAGATGATCGGTCACCACCTGAGCTTCCCTTGTGGCATATCCCACATACGAGAATACGAGTGTGGCTCCCTTCTCTGCCTTGATTACGTAATTGCCGTCCACATCGGTTGATGTGCCTGTTGATGTGCCTTTCACCATGACGATGGCGCCTATCAGTGGCTCGCCATCCATACCGGAGGTGACAGTTCCTGTCACGTTGAAGGTCTGCGCCACGGCTCCCATTGTTCCTGCAACGAACAGCAGCAACGCCATGATTGATTTCAACGGTAGTGCCCATAGCCGGCACTTCTTTACATTAGGTTGTCCCATTGAAATTGTGATTTTAGGTTAATTATTTGTTTTCTTGGATTCAATGACAAACTCATTTTCAACTGAAAATAATCGTCCTTGCTGGGAATCGGTTTTGATGTTGGGTGTAATCTTGAGTTTATCATGATTAAGTTGCAAAATTACTACCACTCGCCATTTCTGTAATACTATTTTGTTTACGGTATGTTATCTTTATGTAGCATGTGTTTTTGCATTTGTTATGTTTTTGGGTATAAAATGTTAACTAAATTAAAAATATGTCGCATAACATATTATGAAATTATTTTACTTAAAGCATTTTATCTAATTTTGCCCTGCAAACCTGACAATTCAAGCGTTTTCCATTATGAGATTCTTGTTTCTAATTCCCTTTTTGTTGTGTGGATTGGTGTCGTTTCCGGCAATTAATCTAAGGCATCTCGCTGTCAACGAAAGCATGACGAGCAATATGCTCAACACCATATATCAGGATGCCGACGGTTTTATGTATTTCGGCACTGCCGCCGGACTTCACCGTTTCGATGGCTATCATCTCACTTCCTTTACAAACCACGTCAATGACTCAATTTCGTTGATCGACAACTATGTGCAGGACATACAGTCTTTCCCCGACGGCAGACTTTTGGTAAGAGCTGGCGAGCAGTATTGCCTCTTCGACCCAAAGACCGATAAGTTCGACACCAATATCTCTGCCGTGTTGAAAAAATATGGGATTGAAAAATATCCTGATATCATCACCACTGATGGCGACGACATTTGGTTTCATATCGCAGGTGATGGAATCTACAGATACTCACCAAAGAAAGGTGTGCAGAAAGTCAACGGACTGGACAAACTGTTGAAAGACCGGGAAGTGACTGACCTTATCGTGCAGTCTGACCACAAGGAGGCGTTTGCTGTCACCGACCATGGTGAGGTGGCTTTAATCAATGCCGGTGCCATGTCGCTGAAAAGCGTGGCAAAGACACCCGACAGTGGTGCGCCAGAATTGGTTTACACTCTCTTTGCCGACCGCGATGGTATCCTTTGGGTGTTCGCCCAGTCCGGTCTCTTTGCCTATGACCAGGCTGCCGACAAGTGGATTGACAACTTCAGCAGCACAAAATGGCCTATGGAGATCCCCAACGCCATCACCCAAGACCACAAGGGGAGGATATGGATTGGATATAACCACGACGGGATTGCTGTGCTTAACAAAAACGGGAAGATAGAGTTTGTC
This sequence comes from uncultured Sangeribacter sp., assembly GCA_964603335.1. Classification (GTDB taxonomy): domain Bacteria; phylum Bacteroidota; class Bacteroidia; order Bacteroidales; family Muribaculaceae; genus Lepagella. Next base: position 20,328 of record CAZRUR010000009.1, read on the forward strand.
AGGAATGTGGAGAACGACTCCCGCACATTGCCAGCCAATTCTGTCAACGCCCTCTTTGAAGACAAGGCTGGGACAATGTGGATTGGCACTCTCAAAAAGGGTATCTCAATTTTTAATGAGAGCTCTTATAAGTTTGATTTCCATAAGTTCCCCGATGCCAACTGCATAATGTCGTCAAGCGACGGCAGACTGTGGATTGGCACCGACACCAATGGTCTTTTCCTGACCGACCGCAATTTCAATGTGATCTGGGCTTATGGCGATGGCGATAAATCTGACGCAGTGGTGTGTCTTCTCGAGACAGACGACGGCACCATCTATGCAGGCACATACGCCGGTGGGATTATGCGCATCCGCAATGGTGTCCTTTCCAAATTGACGAAAAAGGATGGACTCGCGTCAGACAATGTATGGGCTATGCGCAAATATGGGGATGACAAACTGCTGCTCGCCACTTTGGGTGGCGGTCTTCAGATTATGGACCCAGCTAATCTCAGTTTTCAGACCTTCAACACAGACAACTCCGGGTTGAAATCAAGGTTCACTTCCTCTTTGGCTGATGATGGCAATGGGCTTGTCTACGTCGGCACATCAGACGGCGTGGCTATTTTCGACAAGAAATCGCAGACCATATCCATGCTCTCTGATAAACTGAAGGAGCAGGTGTTGTCAAATCCTAACATCAACCAGGTGTTTGTCGATAGCCGTGGACTCCTGTGGATTGCCACAAGGAACGGTCTTAACATCTATAACCCTGTTAAAGGGAAACTGATGGAGATCGATATCAATTCCTTGTCGGGTCAGAACTTTATCCTTGGAATTACGGAAGACCGCAATCATTCCATGTGGATTAGCGCCGGTGGGACCCTCACCAATATCCTTGTAAATCCGCAGTCTGAAGGCGACTTCCCACAATTCACGTTCCATAACTACAACAGCAGCGACGGACTGCAGGGTTGTGAGTTTAACCAACGGTCGTTCTGTATGCTTCCTAATGGGGAGATGCTGGTGGGCGGTCTTTATGGTATCAACAGTTTCAAACCGGAGCGCATCCTCTTCAACACGTTCATTCCGGATGTGATGTTTACCGGGCTGCAGCTTTTCAATCGGGATGTCAAGATTGGTGAGAAATATGACGGGCATGTGACACTCCCAGCCCCTCTCAACACCCTCTCCGAGTTAACCCTCGACTATTCCCAGAATGATTTCTCCATCTATGTCGCCACCGACGACTACGTCTTGCCGGGAAAGACGGTTTTCTCTTACCGTCTTGAGGGGTTTAACAATGAATGGACCGACCTTCCGGCTGGAATGCATCACATCAGCTACACCAACCTCTCGCCTGGAACCTATAGGCTGTTTGTCAAGGCTACCAACAACGATGGCATCACTTCATCCAATCCCAAGTCTATAATAATCAGGATTACGCCTCCTTGGTATGCATCCACACTCGCCATAATTCTCTACGTGCTTCTTTTCATCGCTCTTATCCTGCTGACCATCTTCCTTATCCGCAAGCGTGAGAGAAGAATCTACCGCCGGAAAATACGCGAGGAAAACCATCGGAAGCAGGAGGAACTAAACCAGATGAAGTTTAAGTTCTTCACCAACATCAGCCATGAATTGCGCACACCCCTCACCCTTATCACCGCCCCTCTCGACTCTATGATTGGTAAGGAGCAGGATGAGAGTAAGAAGAAGAAACTCACCATTATGCAGTCGAACGCCAACAGACTGCTGAATCTCGTAAATCAGTTGCTCGACTTCAGAAAGAATGAGATGTCGGGGCTTACGCTACACCCTTCGCAGGGCAACATTGTGGCGTTTGCACGACATATCTGCGACTCATTCCTTGCGTTCTCTGAAAAGAAAAACATAAGGTTTAGTTTCCACGCCTCTGCTGACTACATACCGATGACTTTCGACGAGGACAAGATGGGGAAAACCATTACGAACCTCCTCTCCAACGCCTTTAAATATACCCCCGACAACGGTTCTGTGGCTATGGATATCTCGACTGCCAGCAACAAACTGATCCTTAAGGTGACAGACACTGGCAAAGGTATCTCTGACGAGGACAAGAAACATATTTTCGACCGTTTCTTCCAGACTTCCGACACCCCAAGTTCTGTTGCCGGCACCGGCATCGGGCTTAGTCTTGTGGCGGAATATGTCAAGCTCCATGAAGGGAACGTATCGGTCAGCGATAATCCCGGCGGAGGTTCGATATTCACCGTTGAGATGCCGATCAAGAGATTAGACGCGACAGCATCCGCAACTTCTTCAAGTGAAGACCCGGCATCCTCTGTTGCTCCCCACGAATCTGAGAACGAAGACAGCGGTGAGGGGAAAAGCAGGGTTCTCGTAGTGGATGACAACCCAGACCTTCTTACCCTTCTTGAGGATGAGCTTGGTGCCGATTATGCTGTCTCAACTGCCGCCAATGGGAAGTTGGCTCTCGAGCAAGTGAAGCGTGTGGCCCCAGACCTTATCCTCTCGGATATTATGATGCCGGAAATGGACGGCATTGAGCTGTGCCGGATACTCAAATCCAATCCCGCCACTGTCAATATCCCCCTTATGATTCTCACGGCAAAGCACGACGTGGCGGCAAAGATAGAGGGACTGACCCTTGGTGCTGATGACTATCTCACTAAGCCTTTCAACATAGAGGTGCTGAAACTGCGAATCAACAAACTGCTTGCCTTGAAGCAGAAAGGAGTGAAAGGCACCCTTATTGACCCTGAGCCACAGAAGATTAAGATAACATCGCTTGATGAGCAGCTGGTGGAAAAGGCTGTGAAATACGTGGAGAACAACATGGACAGACCAGAGCTTACGGTTGAGGAGATGAGTGCCGAGCTTGGCATGAGCCGTGTGCATCTCTACAAACGCCTGAAGCAGCTCACCGGCAAGACGCCGATAGAGTTTATCCGCGTAATCCGTCTCAAGAGGGCTGCGCAGCTTCTGCGGGAGAGCCAGCTCTACGTCTCCGAGATAGCTTACCGCTGCGGCTTCAACAACCCCAAATACTTCAGCAAATACTTCAAAGAAGAATTCGGCATCCTCCCCTCCCTCTACCAAGACAATCCAACCCCCTAACCCCACCACAACCCCACCCCGGCCCTCCCCCACAGGGGGAGGGTGGCTACGCAGTTCTTATTGTTACGCAAAGGGGCAAAGTTCGCAAAAGGGGTTGTTTTCAGGATGCCAATGTTCGATTGTGGGGTTTCGATGAGGACACAAAGTTGGTGGAGATATAGGGGGTATAACGTTATTTTGCCACAAATGAATATGTAAAATTATATTCGAGCATGTAATATCGGAGCTTGGTATATCTGATCACCACACACAATAAAATCAATGATTCTTAGGACTTGGCATTTTCAAGAAACATCTGATAGAGAGCGACCGGGCCAAGATGCCACAACTTTGTGTCTTCCTTTTCAAGTTCCTTATATGTAGCAGACCTATATACGCGCTTCAAGGCCTCGGTAATGGAAACGCCAAAATCTTCAGCATACATTAACGCCATCTTGCTCACCTTGCCAGGCAAAATAAGATATAGGTTTTTATCTGTTATTTTTCCTATCATTTTGTCACCTCCTTAGCTTTAATAAATGTTATTGAGGGCAAAGCCCTTTCAGTGTGCAACAGTATTTGATTAACCAATTTATATGTTTTAAGTTCAACTATAAGTTGCTCTTTGTTAAATAGTCCACTTTCATAAAAAGCGAAGGCAGCATACACATTGTCATTAGCAACAGGACCTTTCACAATATCAAAGTCATGAGAGTAATCTTTATCCATCCGGTTTGCCATGACAAAATCAGCCCACTCATCAGAGGCAATAGGGAAATCAAGTACATTAAGCGATGATTCAAAAGAGGGGTCATATTCATACATGTTTACATAACCGTGAGTCAAATTTTGTGGCTTCACTTCCTGAACGAGCGCCTTTATGACCAATATATAGGCCTCGAAAATCTCCGTCATCCTTTAAGTCTTTTGGAGTTACAAGAGGACCAATTTTTGGGAGGAGGTCAGTGTCCTGTTTGCTGAATACTATGATGTAATCCAAGACATCAGTAGGTATGTTCAAATCATTCTGAGGTGCATACTGTTTTTGCCAAGCAAATGTACCCACATGATGGTTTTTGCCAAACACTTCCTCCAAAACCATTCGTCCATAATGCGACATTTCTTCATCTGTATGAAGGACGAAGAACCCATCTTTGGAAAGAAGCGGAATGGCGTTTAATGCAGATTGCCTTAAAAGATTGAGCCAAGTGGCAGTTGAATACCCTGAAGCAGATATTGATTGAAAAACATTAAGTCGAGGAGCATCAAAATAAACCATCTGAATCTTGTGTGACACAAATGGCTTTAGTGCAAGCAACGCGGATAATTGATCAGATTTAACTGCATAGCCAATCACGTCATTCCCCTCGCCCAATTCACTATCATAGAGTAAAGCTCTATGGAAAGAATTGGATGTAATATCATTCATAATCCATTTCCCTTTCGTGAAGGTAAGAGGATTATTTTTCCCAGGCCATGAAAGTTCGATTATCCCGGAGTAAGGAGAGGTCTCTATATTGTCTTTCATAATTAACATTTAATTCCAAGTCTTGCTAAAGTTTCTGGAGTCGCGTTCCATTCTCGCCATGGTTCCGTGACGGGAATGTCAGCAAAGACTTCTCGAAGTGATGGAAGCTTTCCAATGGCTGCCTTATTCGGGTCATGATGAGTTTCCATTTTGACAAGTTTGTTGAGGAGTTTCTTGACAAATATGTTAGACTTACCTTTAATTCCCATAATGAAAACACGCTTACGAAGTTGCGGAATCCCATAATTGGCAGCATTTATGACTATGGTTGCCAATCCATATTTAAGATTCTCTTTAGGATTTGACATTCTGTTAAATAAATCCTCAACGTATTTAGTATGTTCCTTCACAAAGAGTAAACCTGGGACGTTCTCAAAAAGGAACATTTCGGGTTCACACTCAGCGATAGCAGTGGGTGTGAATCCCATAACATCGCGAGGGTCATCAGCTCCTTTTTGCTTACCACTCATTGACCATGGTTGACACGGAGGTCCGCCGCAAAGTAGGCCAACTTTATTGATGTATTTGGAATAATCGAAATCCTGGGCTTTTCCCTCTACCACGCAATCAGAAGGCCAGGGCTTGTTAGTACGTAGAATTTTAGCTGCGACATCCCACAATTCTATTTTAGCGATAGGTGTGAGAAATGTAAAGCCGGAACTTAAACCGCCTATGCCAGCACAAATCTCAATAAGTGTATTATGTTCAAATTGGTAGTTTTCGGAAACAAGACGCGCAAGTAATCGAGAAATGGGAGGTGGAACAGCATTACCAAGAACAGCAATTCTCTCATTTGTGGAGACTCCATCTACATTTACCCATTTTTCGGTGAATCCTTGAATGGCGGCAATCTCTGCAACACTCATGCGACGTATCTTTTTACCATCGGCAAGATATGCCTCTTGTGGTCTTCTGCACCATTCTTTGCGAACGGTAGTTGAAGGCCAGTCAATAATCTGAGGACGGTGCTTGGGGTCGTTAGAAACCGCATCAGACCAATTGCTTTCAAGAAGATTGTCTTCCGTCATTCTAATACAAAGCAAGAAACTTCCTTATAGTGCTGACAGGCGACCGAGCCTTTTACGACTACATGGAAGATCCTTTAGAAGTTGAGTATAAATATTTACTTACATTAATTGGTCTTTGTCAGCGCTTTCGCGTGCCTGAATGCAACGTTACGAAAATTATTTGAGAATTGGGGGTGTTTTTTGGAAGATAGTTATTGACAGAGGGTGATTTTTGTTGGGGAATCGGGCTTACACCCTCATACCTGGATCAAATATTAGGCAAGGAAGGACGGCTGTTTCGGTTGCATCTCGTAACGTTCCAACCAGCGAAAGTATAGTTCCATTTGCCCCTTATATTGAGCTTTGAAGCGACCCAATTTGAGGTCCAATGCTCTTCAGCCGCCAGTGTAAGATAGAATTCTCTTTGAATTTCATCTTTCAGTGGTAAAATCTCCACAAAGTGCGACCAAGACAATTGTGTAGCCAGTGTCGATACAATTTACTTGCCATATTCTGCCCTTTGATTTCCAAGCTCTTGACTATTATAATGACTTATAAATTACTCCAACAGCCATACAAGTTCCTTCTTCATATTGTCGTCAATAATTGTCACCATACGAGTGATGCCACATTCAGTGAAAATCTTCTTGATTGTCAGGGGTGTTGGGGTGGGGTTGGTGGGTGGTGTTAACAAATGGAGCCGTAATTGTTATCATTTTAACCGGGATTTGGATGCCGTTTATCCTTATTATTTAACATTCTGGATTGACTCTGCCTCTTTTAGTTTGTAATTTTGCATCATAAACAATGGTAGCGTTTTAATTTTTTAATTTGAACACGTATCTCAATAACTAATTATACATGAATAATCTTAGAATCTCAACATTCGGACTGCTGCTGGCGATGGCTTCTCCCGCTGCCTTTGCCGCAAACTACACCCAAAATAAAGACGGTATAACCCTACAGATTCCTGCCACCTCTTCTACGGCTGCCCAGACCGTGCGCGTCAAAGTGCTTGGCGAAAAACTGATCCGCGTAAGCGCTGTGGAGGGTGACACTATCCCTGTCACTGAGAGTCTCGTCGCAGTGGAGCAACCCGAATACACTAACTTCACTGTCACTCCCGAGGGTAAAAGACTGCTTATCGCCACTCCAGACTTGCAGGTGGCGGTAAACCAGACCGACGGTCAAATCACATTCTACGACTCCAAGGGGCAACTCATACTTGCCGAGAACCCCGGAGGAAGAACCTTCACTCCCATCACCGTTGACGGAGAGTCTGCATTCACAGTGACCCAGACTTTCGCGTCGCCCGATGACAATGAGGGTATCTACGGTCTTGGCCAGCATCAGGCTGAGGAGTTCAACTACAAAGGGAAAAGCGAGGAACTCTTCCAATACAACACCAAGGTGTCGGTGCCATTCGTAATGTCGACCGGCAACTACGGTATCCTTTGGGACAGCTACTCTTTCTGCCGCTGGGGAAACTCGGAAGACTATCTCCAGCTTGGAGACGCTTTCAAACTTTTTGACAAAGACGGACAGCCAGACGCACTCACCGGCACCTATATGCCAATGAATGGAGACGCTTTCTCACGCCGTGAAGACAAGATATATTTCGAGAACCTCGAGACACACAATCTCAACAAGGTGATCAACACCCCCGACGGCTTTAATTTCTACGGGTCGAAGGTAGAGTTCGAGGGTTACATCGAGCCAACAGAATCCGGGCAGTATGACTTCATCATGTATTATTCCGGCTATCAGAAGATCTACATCGACAACAAGCTCGTGGTGCCTGAGAGATGGCGCACAGCCTGGAACCCCAACAGCTATAAGTTTTCCGTCGACCTTCAGGCAGGCAAGAAGGTGCCCATCAAGATAGAGTGGGAGCCCAACGGTGGTGTGGCTTACTGCGGTCTCCGCGCCTATAAGCCACGCTCTGAGAAAGAGAAAAACCAGATGCAATGGTGGGGCGAGATGCAGGATATGATCGACTATTATTTCGTATATGGCGAGAATATGGACGATATTATCCATGGCTACCGCACCCTCACCGGGAAAGCCCCCATCATGCCGAAGTGGGCTATGGGCTACTGGCAGAGCCGCGAGAAATACAACACCCAAGAGGAGGTGCTCTCAACACTCGCAGAGTATCGCGAGCGCAACATACCAATCGACAACATCGTAATCGACTGGCTCCACTGGAAACAAGACTCCTGGGGCAGCCATGAGTTTGACAGGGAGCGTTTCCCCGATCCCAAGGCGATGGTTGACTCTATCCACGACATGAACGGCAGGGTGATGATCTCAGTATGGCCCAAGTTCTATGTAACCACCGACCACTACAAGGAGTTTGACAAGAATGGCTGGATGTATCAGCAGGCAGTGAAAGACAGCATCCGCGACTGGGTTGGACCTGGCTACCTCGGCTCATTTTATGATGCCTACAATCCCGATGCCCGCAAGCTCTTCTGGAGCCAGATCAACGACCATTATGTGCCCCTCGGCATCGACGCATGGTGGATGGACGCAAGTGAGCCCAACGTGCGCGACTGCGTCGACATGGACTATCGCAAGGCACTCTGTGGGCCTACCTATCTTGGTCCGTCAACAAAATATTTCAATGCCTATGCCCTCATGAATGCAGAGGCAATCTATGACGGACAGCGTGGCACCGGCGACAATGACCGTGTGTTCCTGCTCACACGCTCCGGATTCCCCGGTCAGCAGCGTTACTCTACAGCCACTTGGAGCGGCGACATCGCCACCCGTTGGGAAGACATGAAGGCACAGATTACCGCCGGCCTTAACTTCGCCGCAAGCGGAATTCCTTGGTGGACTATGGATATCGGCGGCTTCTGCGTGGAAGACCGCTACGTGAATGCCCAGAACCAATTCAATGAGGCCGGCATCGAGAATGACGACCTCAAGGAATGGCGAGAGCTCAACTCCCGTTGGTTCCAGTTTGGCGCCTTCGCACCCCTCTACCGTGCCCACGGACAATGGCCTTTCCGCGAAATCTTCAACATCGCACCCGAAGGACACCCCGCCTATGAGTCGATGCTCTACTACACCAAGCTGCGCTATAGCCTGATGCCCTACATCTACTCACTCGCAGCCAAGACCCATTTTGATGACTACACAATCATGCGTCCTCTCGTGATGGACTTCACAGCTGACGACCTCACCAAGAATGTGAAGGATGAATATATGTTCGGTCCGGCATTCCTCGTATGCCCGGTCACTGACTACGAGGCACGCACACGCGAGGTGTATTTCCCGGCCGGAAGCCAGTGGTATGACTTCTACAACGGCAAGATGGTGAACGGCGGACAGGAACTCACCGTTGACGCTCCTTACGAGCGCATGCCACTCTTTGTGCGCTCTGGCTCAATCCTTCCCATCGGTCCTGACATGCAGTGGAGCGACGAGAAACCGGCAGACGTCATCGACCTCTATGTATATGCGGGCGAGAACGGCAAGTTTACCCTTTATGAAGACGAGGGCACAAACTACAACTACGAGAAGGGGATGTATGCAGAGATTCCCATGACATGGGACAATGCCACATCCACCCTCACAATCGGAGAGCGCAAGGGTTCATTCCCCGGAATGCTCAAAGACCGCAAGTTTAACGTAATCCTCGTGGATGGCAGCCATCCTGTGGGATTCGGCAGCACTTCCGGCGCCAAGACTGTTGACTACTCCGGCAAGGCAGTCTCCATCAAATTGTAATACCTATCCTTATCTGATACTCGAGTAAAATGACGAAGGTAATTAGATTGTTCAGTTCCCTGCTGCTGTCGCTGCTTGCCATAACGCAAGCAGCGACAGCAGACAGCAGGTCTGTCAATTTCAACTCCGGCTGGAAGTTCTCTCTGGGTGATGACGCAGAGGCTTCAAAAACGGATTTCAATGACTCCGACTGGCGAACCCTGAACCTTCCACACGACTGGGCAATCGAGGGTAAGTTCAGTCCCGACAATCCTTCCGGCACCGGAGGTGGCGCCCTGCCTGGTGGAATTGGTTGGTATAGAAAGACATTCAAACTTGACCAAAGCATCAAAGGGAAACAGGTCTATATCGATTTCGACGGCGCCTATATGAACAGCACCGTCTATATAAATGGATATGAACTCGGCACGCGCCCTTACGGGTATGCCTCCTTCAGTTACAACATCACCCCCTATCTGAAGCCAAACGGCGAAAATGTGGTCTCAGTGCGTGTTGACAACGCAGAGCAACCCAACTCCCGCTGGTATTCCGGATGTGGCATCTACCGCAACGTGTGGCTCCGCATTGTCGATGACTGCAACATTGCCAAAGACGGTGTGTATGTGATGACTCCAAACCTCAATGATGTCTTGGTGGAGACAGACGTCAGGAACCTATCAGCCAAGAATCAGAAAAGACCACTCTCAATCTCCATCATCTCACCCGACGGACAAATTGTTGCGCAAAAAGACACGGTGGTAAACGTTCCCAAGAATGGCTCGCAAGTGTTTGCCAATTCCTTGTCGGTGAGCAATCCCAAACTTTGGAGCGTCAAGACTCCAGACCTCTACACGGTAGAAGTCAAGCTTGGTGAAGACGACTATAAGACAAAGTTTGGCTTCCGCACCATCAATTTTGATGTAGACAAAGGTTTCTCCCTTAACGGAGAGAATATGAAGATAAATGGTGTGTGCCTGCACCATGATGCCGGGGCTTTGGGGGCAGTGACCAACACAGCCGCCATGCGCCGCCAGCTTAAGATTCTGAAAGAGATGGGTGCCAACGCCATCCGCACTACCCACAATCCGGTTGCTCCGGAATTCCTTGACCTTTGTGACGAGATGGGTTTCCTCGTGATGGACGACACATTCGACATGTGGAGGAAAAGGAAAACAGCCCACGACTACTCCCGCTATTTCGATGAATGGCATGAGACAGACCTCACAGACCAGGTGAAGCGCGACCGTAACCACCCATCAGTGATTATATGGAACATCGGAAACGAGGTGCTTGAGCAATGGACAGACGCCAAGGCAGACACATTGAGTCTTGAGGAGGCAAACCTCATACTGAATTTCGGAAGGTCGAAAGACATGCTTGCTGCCGAAGGCGACGAACTTTCGGTCAACTCACTGCTCACGCGCAAGTTGGCAGACATGGTTCGCGACCTTGATTCCACGCGTCCAATCACAGCTGGATGTAACGAGCCAGACCCGGGCAACCACCTGTTCCGCTCAGGAGCGCTCGACCTTATAGGATTCAACTATCATGACGATTGGTTTAAGGATGTTCCCAAGAATTTCCCCGGCAAGCCATTCATTGTGACAGAGAGCGTCTCCGGACTCATGACACGCGGCTACTATGTGATGCCGTCAGACAGCATGATAATAGTGCCGGAACGTTGGGACAAACCCTATTTCGACGCCTCGTTCTCCTGCTCCTCCTATGACAATTGCCATGTGCCCTGGGGCAACACCCATGAGGGAACAATGAGGCATGTCAAGAACAATGACTTCATCTCCGGACAGTTTGTCTGGACCGGTTTTGACTATCTTGGAGAGCCGACGCCCTACGGCTGGCCCGCAAGAAGCTCATATTTCGGCATCGTGGACCTTGCCGGATTCCCGAAGGATGTGTATTACATGTATCAGAGTGAGTGGAATCCCGACTCCACAGTGCTTCATGTCTATCCGCATTGGAATTGGGAAAAGGGACAGAACGTTGATATCTGGGCATACTACAACAATGCCGATGAGGTAGAGCTCTTTGTCAACGGCAAATCGCAGGGCGTACGCAAGAAGGGAGCAGACGATTTCCATGTGGTGTGGAACACAATCTTTGAACCCGGCACCCTTACGGCAGTGAGCCGCAAGGATGGCAAGGAAGTGAAGCGTCAGGAGATAAAGACAGCCTCCACGCCATATGCCATCCGTCTTACCCCAGACCGCGAAGGGATAGAGTCCAATGGCACAGACCTCAGCTACATAACAGTTGAGATAGTAGACAAAGAGGGCAATCTCTGTCCGGGGGCTACCGACGTCGTAACCTTTGATGTGACCGGGTCTGGGTTCAATGCCGGCGTAGACAACGGCAACCCGACATCGCTCGAGATGTTTAAGTCAGACACCCGCAAGGCTTTCTACGGCAAGACTCTCCTAATCGTGCAGAACAACGGCGATAGCGGTGAGATACAGATTACAGCGACAGCCCCCGGTCTCCAACCAGCAAATATAACCCTAACCAGCAAATAAATGAACCACATAGCAATCATATTATCGGCAATGACCATGACAACGTCGGCTGCGACAACAACTGCCAATCCAGTGTATCTTGATAAAAACGCGCCCATTGAGGAACGCGTGGAGGATGCACTGTCAAGGATGACACTTGAAGAGAAAGTGGCACTTTGCCATGCGCAAAGCAAGTTCTCATCACCCGGAGTGCAACGTCTTGGAATCCCTGAATTATGGATGAGCGACGGTCCTCATGGGGTGAGAATGGAGATAAACTGGAACGACTGGGGACATTCCGGCTGGACCAATGACTCAGTTACCGCTTTCCCTGCACTCACAGCACTTGCTGCCACGTGGAATCCGGAACTCTCAGGTGTATACGGCAAGAATCTCGGCGAGGAGGCTCGATACAGGGAGAAAGACGTAATGCTCGGTCCCGGCGTGAATATCTACCGCACACCCCTCAACGGCAGAAACTTCGAGTATATGGGCGAGGATCCATACCTTGCCGGTGAGATGGTGGTACCCTACATCACAGAGATGCAGAAGAATGGCGTTGCCGCCTGTGTGAAGCATTTCGCCCTCAACAATCAGGAGGAATGGCGTGGAGAGGTGGACGTGGTGCTTTCAGACCGTGCACTCTATGAGATTTATCTTCCGGCTTTCAAGAAAGCAGTTCAGGATGCCGGGGTATGGTCGATCATGGGCTCGTACAACCAGATTTGGGGAGAGCACGCATGCCACAACAAACGACTGCTCTGCGACATACTTCGCGATGAGTGGGGCTTCGACGGCGTTGTGATTACTGACTGGGGTGGCGCACACGACACCAAACAGGCTGCCGAGAATGGTCTTGACATTGAGATGGGCTCATACACCAACGGTCTTACCTCCGAAAGTGAGTTCGGATATAACGACTACTATCTTGCTGACCCATATCTGAAGATGCTTAAAAGCGGAGAGGTGTCAGACTCCACGGTCAACGCCAAGGCACGAAATATCCTCAGGCTGATTTTCCGCACCGCCATGAATACCGACAAACCATTTGGCTCATTGGCATCACCGGAGCATTATGCTGGGGCAAAGCAGATTTCAGACGAGGCTATTGTGCTACTTAAGAATAATGGTCTGCTTCCACTCGACCCTGCCAAATATAAGAAGATATTGGTGGTTGGAGAGAACGCAGTGCGTCCACTCAACGAGGGTGGTGGCTCATCCGAGCTTAAAGTGAAGGATATGTTCACACCGCTTGACGCACTGAAGGAGGTGTTTGAGGTGGTAGACTATCAGCCGGGCTACAAGACAGGACGTGCGATGTATCATCATGAGGATATCATACCTCAGGCCACACTTGACTCCTTGCGCAACGCGGCAGTCAGTGCGGCCCCAGGTTATGATGCTGTAATCTACATTGGAGGACTGAATAAGAACGGCTGGCAGGATTGCGAGTCAACAGATAGACGCGAGTATAACCTACAGTGGGGACAAGACCAGATTATTGAGGAATTGGTGGCTGCCAATCCAAATACGGTGGTAGCCAACATAACCGGCAATGCGTATGCCATGCCGTGGATAGACAAGGTTCCGGCAGTGGTTCAGAGTTGGTATCTCGGCACTATGATTGGTCCGGCAATGGCTGATATGCTCACCGGAAAGGTGAACCCAAGCGGCAAACTTCCGTTCTCTTTCCCAAAGAAATTGGAAGACAATGCCGCCCATCATTTCGGGCAGACCTCCTATCCCGGCATAGAGAAAAAGCTCAATGGTGTAGACCCACAGCAGGAGTATCTCGAGGATATTTTCGTGGGTTACCGTTGGCACGACACCAAGAAGATCCCGGCGTTGTTCCCATTCGGACACGGTCTCAGCTATACTACATTCGAATATGGCAAGCCGTCGCTTTCTGCCAAGGAGATGACAGATGGTGAGACAATAACTGTGATGGTACCGGTCACCAACACCGGTGATGTGGAGGGAAAGGAGACAGTGCAGTTGTATATCGGTGATGACAAGGCCACAGTTGCGCGTCCCGTCAAGGAGTTGAAACATTTCAAAAAGATAAATCTCAAACCGGGCGAAACAGCCAATGTGGAATTTGTCATCACTGAAGACGACTTGAAATTTTTCGATGACAAGAGTCATTCATGGGTGGCAGAGCCGGGTACATTCAAGGCGCATATCGCATCCTCCTCGACCGATATCCGCCACACACTCCCATTCCGTCTGAAGTAATTATCCATTATTTGTATAGGTCATCGTGCTTAGGTATGGTGACCCTTTTTTATGTTTAGGGGTGGGGTTGGAATTCGGAGAATATGGTGTTATGATTTGCGGCGAGAGAAGAGGACGTAGATAACGACTGGGGCACCGATAACCGGCGTTACGGCATTGACCGGTATCACGGAATTTGAGGGAAGCACACAAAGAAGACAGCATCCTAAAGCCACTAAGGCACCACAAAGCATTGTGGCGGGCATCAGGATGCGGTGGGTGTCGGTGCGGAACACCATACGGGCGATATGCGGCACAACCAGACCGATGAAGGATACCGGTCCGCAGTAAGCAGTGATAACGGCTGTAAGTATACCGGTTGATAGTAGAAGCGTATTCCTTACCCTTGTAAGGTTTACGCCCAGGTTGTGGGCGTAAGAGTCGCCAAGGAGGATGAGGTCGAGAGATTTTGTCAATAGCAGGGCGAGGATGATACCGAAGAGAGTTATTCCACAGAACAGGGGCAATTGTTGCTGGGAGACACCGTTGAATGTGCTCATTCCCCACATCACATAGTTTTGGACACCCTCGGCTGTGGAGACATAGTTGAGCAGCATAATCACCGCCGAGACAAGATACCCAATCATAATACCGGTGATCAGGAGCATAAGGTCATTCTTTAAGACAGACGAGAGCATTATGAGCAACCCCATCACCAAAAGGCTGCCCACAAAAGCGCCAAAAATGACAGCCGCATAACCACCGATAGAGAATGTGCCGACACCAATCGAGCCTCCTAAAAAAAGCATGACAACAGCCACACCCAGACTCGCTCCGGAATTGATACCCAATATTGATGGTCCGGCAAGTGGATTGCGGAATGCAGTCTGGAGCAGCAGTCCGGATACAGCAAGTCCGGCGCCGGCAAAGCAGGCGGTTATTGCCATCGGCAGGCGGCTGCCGAGCACTATGAAACTCTCAGCACCATAATTATCAGCACCGAGCAGGATGTCGAGGACATGATTTACGGGTATATCTACTGAGCCGAAGAATAGGTTCAGGAGGAAGAGAATGATTACAGATATGGTGACGAGGGCAAATTTCATATTAGGGTAAAAGGGTAAAAGGGTAAAAAGGGGTAAAAGGCAAAAAAGGTAAAGGGTGAGTTAATTCATTTTGGTGAAGTAGTGGTGGTTATAGTTGGGGGTTGCGATGTTGGGGTGGAAGATTGAGATGAGGTCGGCGAGCAACCAATGGGGATGAAATGGCACTTGCTCGTAGAAGAAGACGTCGGATGTGTTGCAACCGTAGACATTTCCCTCTTTCAGAGCCTTAAACTGCGGATATATGGCGTTGTCTTTTGAAAGTTCCTTGATTGTCTTGTCGTTGCTTTGGGAATAGCGCATAATCCAAATGTCGGAATCCCCAGCCTTATGTAGCACCTGCTCACCTGATAGCCCTGTGCTTCCGCTCCTGTCGATGTAAGAGAACGGATTTATGCCACCGGCGTCTTCAATGAAGATACCCATAGTGGAATGTCCGGCAGGCACATTCCAAGACGAGCCGTAGATTCTGTCGACCAATACCTTGGGCTTTTCTTTGGAATCTACAGTAAGACCTTTAAGGTGGTTATATGCTTTTTCAGTGCTGTTGAAGAGGGAGTCGGCATAATGTTCCCTGCCATAAAGCAAGCCATAAAACTTCATCCATTCAGCGCGCCCCAGGGGAGATGTCTCCATATAGTCGGCACATTCCACAATCGGAATTCCCAACTGCCCGAGTTTACCGTAACTTCCGGAATTCTCGAAAGGTGAGAGAAGAATGCCGTCAGGATTCAGTTTGATGATTTTCTCAATGTTTGGAGTCATGGAGTTGCCGCAGTCAGCCACAACACCAGACTTGATTCTGTCGGAGAGGTTTTTCTGATGGATATATTGCGCGTCACATACGCCCTTGATTGCCTCGATAGCGCCTAATTCAGAGATAAGGCTATTATGGACAGAGGAATATACAAGACTACTCTTGAGGGGTGTGCGCACGATGGTGCCCTGCGGAAGATTGGAGGGTAGGTCGATTGAATCCGGCACAAGGAGATAAGTATGGAGGATTTTGGTAGTATCCCAAGGATTTCTTACTACAGCCTTAACGTAGTCTGGGTATTGGGTGAGGGAGAGATTTTCGGCATACTTGAGAGGAATGACATCTCCGTTAGGATTGACAGAGATATTGTTGTTGCCGCCCCCGCAAGAAGCGAGCAGCGGCAACAACATGAGGATTGTCAGCGATATATAATGCTGAAGTTTCATAGTAGTCTAAGAATCAATGTTTGTCAAGGAAAACAGCTTTGCATGGGTTTATGCCACCAGAGTCGAATTTAGTGACATAAGTACCATTGCTTGAGAAGCGGTAGATGTCACCGTTGGTTACGTAATCAGATGTCCCGATATAGATGTCGCCATTCTCATCGTCAACAGCCATCATATAGATGCTTGCAGAACCGAGTTCCTCAGGAGCGTTATTGAGGAAAGTTGAATCCACATACTTACCATTCTTAATGTCATAGTAGGTGAATGTGTTGGTAGTGGTATATGTAGACCAGTCAGTCTCAGAGTTGACAAGATAAACGATGTCGTTGCCTGCAGCCATCATGGTCGCAGTGGCGAGGGTTGTTATCTTATTGTTGTTCTTAGGTTCAATCATCTGGAATTGATAACCGATGCTACCATAGTTGCCCCAGCCGATTAAGAACACCTTGT
Source organism: uncultured Sangeribacter sp. (assembly GCA_964603335.1). Taxonomy (GTDB): domain Bacteria; phylum Bacteroidota; class Bacteroidia; order Bacteroidales; family Muribaculaceae; genus Lepagella. The sequence goes on from CAZRUR010000009.1 coordinate 37,141, forward strand.
CATCTTCCTCGAGCACCTGATTGGGGTTGGTGGCGACAGTGAGAGTAGACGTAGACGAAAGAGTGAAAGAACTGAGGTTGATCACAAACATCTCATCGAGGTAGGTATAGACATTCCTGCCTGTGTCCGGGTTCACGCTTACAGAGTAGGAATTAGCCACATAAAGATTACCATTCTCAATAGCCACGCCCTCAAGGTTTGCACCAAGATTGGTGATTTTCTTCTCAACAGCGAGGCTGCTTGCGTTGATTTTGGCAACCACACCACCGTGGAAAGAGGCGTAGATATAGCCATTCTCAGCAGCGATGTATCTTACGCCACCCTGAAGTTCAGAGTCGGAAGCGAAAGATTGTCTTGCTTCCTCCACACCAGCGGCATTGAGTTTGGAAAGATAATTGGATCCGTAGACAGCCACGTAGATATGGTCATCATATTCAATGATATCTTGACCAGTGTCACCGAGCATCTGACCATTCTGCTTATAGAAGAGATCATCTACTACAGTGCCACCATCGATGTCATAGAGAGAAACATTGGAGTTGTTGTCACCGTAAGAGCCTGCATTGAGGATAAACATACGGTCGTTGGGGAGATCAACTTTAGAGCCGGAATCATCCCAAGTGGGCTCATCATCATCGGAGCAAGAAGTCATGAAGCTACCGAAAGCGAGAATGGCGCAAGCGCCAAGCCATAGATTACTTTTTTTCATTGTTTTTTAGGTTTTGGTATTTAGTTTTTAGTTTTTAGTTTTCCGTTTTTGGTTTTTAGTTTTTCGTTTATAGTTAGAAATTTATTACGCCGGTGAGACGCCATGAGCGGCCGGGCATAGGGTAAAATTTTATGACGTCATATTGTTTGTTGGTGAGGTTGAGAATCTCGCCACGGAGAGAGAGCTTGCATTTTTTGAACTTGAAATCGTGAGAGAGGGTGAGTGTATGGTCATCATAACCTGCAATCTCATTGGCAGGTATATTCTGGTCAAGGTAATATCTCTTGCCGACAAAGACGATTGAATATCCCACATTTACCCAAGGAGTCTCAACAATCGCCGACACGTTGCCGCTATGTTCCGGGGTGTAGGGGAGCTGGTCTTTATAAGTCTTGGAGGTTTTGTCGGTAAGGTCAATGGCTTTCTGCCAAGTGTAAGCACCGGAGAATATGAGGTCCATATTGTGAGGTAGAGAGAAGGCAGTGGCGAGAGTAAAGTCGAGACCGGTGATGTGCACCTTCCCGAAGTTCACCATACGCCAAGCGTAAGTTGTTGGGAACGCGACAATCTTGTCGGTGACGTTGTTGTAATAAGCGTCGAGAGTAAAGGAGAGGTACTCCATTGCCGGGAACATGGAGTGTCCCCAGGTTATACCGAGGTCATATTCGTTGGCCTTTTCCGGGCGCAGTGTTCTGCTTCCAAGACGATAATAGTAAAGGTCGTTGAAAGTAGGCACGCGGAAAGTGCTCTTATACATAGCGCGGATGTAGAAAAGTCGGTCAACGATAGGCTTGTAGCTTAGGGAGATGGATGGGTTGAGCTTGCTGATGTCATCAGGAGCGTCTCCAATCTTTACTTTCTCAGTGATTAGAGTGCCGACAAGGAAGCCGGAGACAGTGAGGTGAGGTATAATCCAGCGTGCACTCAGGGCAGTTATTGAGGAATAACGTGTGGGATATGGGCACTCAAACATGGTGCTGTTCAGACTGTTGATGGCACCGTCTTGTGCGAGGGCAATCGAGACATTTGAGATAGGTTGGTACATTCCGGTTGCAGAGACATACCATTCGTCTTGATGATGCACCGCCCTATAAATATTGTTCTCGTATTGAGGACCGGTCTCCTCATCCTTGTTCCAGCCATAATTGTATTTAGCCTGCGCCTGAAGACTCCATTTTGGATTGAACTTCTTCTTGTAACGGGCAAGGACGAATGCGTTCTCGTCCCAAAGTTTCTCGGTAGAGACAGGATTATAGAGCGTGATAGCACCCGGCAGACCGCGTTTGGAATAGAAGTAATAACCCTTCACCTGCAGTTCACCGCCGTCGGGCATATTATAGTATACGTTGCCCTCTGCATGCCAAGAGTCAATCTCAGAGTTGTTGCGTTTTTCAGTTGTGACCAACTTTCCATTTACAAGTTTGAATGGGTAATTACCGTCAGAGCGGAGATAAGTGGCATCGACAGAGGTGGTTACTCGGGAGCCAATTTTCTGCCACCATCTTACGGAAGGGGAGACGTAGCCGAAAGAGCCGCCTTTCAGCTGCACTCTGAAAGCGTAGGGATTGCCGTTGTCGAAATGTGGTTTTTCAGTCCAGATTCCGAGCACGGCTGCGGAAGCGTAAAGCCTGGCAGGCTGGAGCATATCGTCAGACTGACCGACAGAGAGAGACAGCATGCCAACGTTGTCGAGGGAGAAACGCCCTATGTCAATCTGTCCTGCTTGGCAATTGCTTACGGGGGAACCGTCGTAGCTGACGGCGGTGTGAGCGGCTCCCATATTTCTGACCGACACAGTCTTCAGTCCACCGACGCCACCGTAGTCCTTGACATTAGTTCCGGCAAAGCGGCGCACGGCGTCAGCCATGTCGCGGATTCCGAGTTTGTCGATTTGTGCGGAGGTGAGGGTCTGCACAGGCGAAGTTGCGGAGATTTTGCCTGGGGCGCGTCGGGATGTCACCACCACCTCCTCTATATTAGTGACATCTTCATGGACAGTGTCAGCTGCAGTGTGAGGGATTGTGTCGGTCGGGAGTGAGGATGCAATGGCAGGATTAGCACAGACGTAAGTGCACATCAAATGCGACATACTAAATGCAAGTATGCCGGCTAAAGCCTTATGTGTGAAAAGATTGATATGCATTCTCGTCCTCGAAAGAAAAACACTTGACAAATAAGGAATTGGCAGGTCTTCGGACTTATTCCAATCATCTTTCTGCGCCCTTCCCATGTCGGTTGACCCGGCACAGTGGCAACGATCGCTCGTTTGTTTTGCGAAATGGCTCGTTTGTTTTGCAGAAAGACTGAAACCAATAAATGTGTTGGTTTCGTGGAAATTACCGCAGCGGGACTGTCCGGGAATCACACCCGAGTTCCCTATTGTCGCAAGTCGAATGATTAAGAAAGCAACCAAAAGACTGCGAACCAATTCGGCGGCAAAATTACAAAATATTTTTCAAACAAGTTAAAATTGATTTAGGATTTTCTAGAGGGGAAATTTGGTGGTTGCGGTTATTTGTTTTAATTTTGTGGAATCGTGGTGATTCACGATATTTTGGATGACTAATCAAACTAACCTCAAAATGAATAAATTCTTTTTAATATCGTTGTCGCTGGCCTGCGGTTTGTGGGCTAATGCAGATATTGTGAATGTGTCGCCGTTGAAATATGCGGGACCATTTAATGTCAAGACACCTTATCAGGTTGACTCTCTGGATGTCAATGTAAAGAAATATGACTCCAAAACACTTCTTGACACTCCCATTGATATAGACCTTGCGAAGAGCGGGAAGACTGTGAAGTCTACCACTATTAAGGCGAGTGGAGACAATGCGCTGCATCTACTGTCGTTTAATGTAGACAATTCCGGCTACACCACGGGCACTGTTAACGTGGAGGGGATTGATGATTACCAAGTGTATGTTGACGGGAAGAAAGCAGATTCCAATCAGATTACACTTAAGCCGGCTACGCATAATGTGGTGATAAAGTGTCTGTCATTGTCAGGCAACAAGCACGATGTCAAGGTAAGCATCGACACTGATACCCCGGAACTTTGGAGTTTCACCGACAATAAGGACCGCCGCTACACCCTGCTTGACGTGCTCACAGGGAAAAGGATTGTGGCAGCCTCAATCTCACCGAGTGGGAAATATATTGTAGAATCATATTCCTACACCGACAATGACGGCAACACGGACTATACCACCCGAATAATAGATTCCACGACCGGAGCGGCGTTGGCATCAGTGAAAGACTTCATGCAGTGGATGCCCTCGAGCGATGTGCTCTACTTTACTCGCCAGAGGAGCGGCAAGACAGAGCTCGTGACCTATGATCCGCTGACAATGAAAGAGAATGTGATTGTCAAGGATTTGCCGAAGGGTTACATCACCATGTCACCGATGGAAGACTATGTTATACTGTCGCAGGTAACAGAGGGTCCGAAGGAGGATGCAGACATCTACGAGATAGCACATCCGGAAGATCGTCAGCCAGGCTGGCGCGACAGGGTAAACCTTGTGAAATATGACCTCAAGACCGGAATCGCCCAACCGATGACATTTGGTTATAAGGGCGTTACGCTCAACGATATCTCCGCAGACGGAAGTAAGATTCTATTCACGGTGAATGAGCCGAGACTGCAGCGCCGTCCAACTACCGTCACCTCGCTATATGTGATGGACGTAAAGACCCTCGAAACCAAGAAAGTGCTTGATAAGGAAGATTTCCTGAGTTTTGCGCAATTCTCGCCCGACGGGAAGAAGGCGTTGGTAGGCGGCTCACCTGAGGCGTTTGGCTCTATCGGTAAGAATGTGAAGGAGGGTCAGACCCCGAGCATGTATGACAACCAGTTGTTCCTGCTTGACCTTGCATCAGGCGATGTAAAACCGCTGACAAAGTATTTCAATCCATCGGTGCAAGACTATAAGTGGAACGCCAACGACGGATACATCTATTTCAATGCAGAGAACCGTGACCTTGTGTCGCTCTACAGGATGAATCCCAATGACGGGAAGGTTGAGAACCTGAATTCAAGCGAAGAGGTGGTTGCATCGTTCGACCTTGCATCGAAAGCGCTGAAGATGATGTATTACGGTCATGGGGCAATGAATTCCGACAAACTGTATGCCCTCGACCTCACCAGCAATAGCCACAAGCTTCTTGACGATGTGAGTGCAGAACGTCTTGAAGGGATAAAGTTAGGCAAGGTAGAGCCATGGGATTTCGTGACATCAAGGGGCGACACCATCAATGCCCGCTATATTGTGCCGGCAGACTTTGACCCGAGCAAGAAATATCCGTTGATAGTGAACTATTACGGAGGGTGCAGCCCGACCTCACGCGACTTTGAGACCCGCTATCCCCACCATGTATATGCAGCCCATGGGTATGTGGTGTTGCTCATCAACCCGAGCGGTGGCAGCGGCTTTGGTCAGGAGTTTTCCGCCCGCCATGTCAACACAGCCGGCAAGGGAGTGGCAGAAGATATCATAGAGGGAGTCAAGAAATTTACCGCCGAGAATTCTTTTGTGAATGCCGACAAGATAGGGTGTATCGGAGCCTCATATGGGGGATTCATGACCCAGTATCTTCAGACTCAGACCGACCTGTTTGCGGCAGCTGTCTCTCATGCCGGCATCAGCGACCACACCAGCTATTGGGGAGAGGGTTACTGGGGATATTCGTATTCAGAGGTGAGCATGGCCAACAGTTATCCATGGCAAGACCCGGATCTCTATGTAAAGCAGAGTCCGCTATATAATGCCGACAAGATACATACCCCAATACTCTTCCTTCATGGCGACGATGACCACAACGTGCCGATTGGCGAGAGTATCCAGATGTATACAGCCTTGAAACTGCTCGACCGTCCGACAGCATTTGTGGCAGTGAAAGGCCAGGATCATCAGATAAAGGATTTCCACAAGCGCCAGAAATGGCAGGACACCATCTTTGCATGGTTTGCGAAATATCTGCAGGATGACTCCTCCTGGTGGGATGCTCTTTATCCTCCGAAGAAGTTATAATCGACAGCACTTCCGGCCCCTGGCCGGAACACAGAACAACATATCAAAGACCGCTAATTCGTGGAGAGTTAGCGGTCTTTGATTATGATGGTTTGAAGTATTATTTCCAGAAGTATTATTCCAGTAACTATTATTTCCAGGAGAGGGAGAGGGATTTGATGAGGGTGGAGGAGGGACCTGTAGAGCCGGTGTGCTGGATGCAGAAGCCGGCGAGCGAATTGTCTTCAATAGGAGAGGAGAGGGAGACAGAACTCATGACGTCGTCGCGTTTTGATTTTGCCTGCGGGGCATCGGTGTAGGCAGAAGCTGTAAAGATGCCGTCATTTATTTCAGTTGAGATATGGCATGCAGTGCGGTAGCAATTGCTAACGATGCCCTCGTTGATGACGGAAGTGTGTCCCTTGTCGTATTTGACGAGGGAAAATCTTACAGCGTTGTCATAGTCTGGAGTACGTTCGATTCGGAGTGCGTAGCCATCAAGCGATACAGGGTCAAACTTCAGGCATATGTCCATATATTGAGATGTTGCGCTACCGAAGCCCTGGCCGCCACTCTTGGCGGGCTCTACAACCAGTTCAGCCCTCATGTCGCGACATCCGTCGCGGGAGGGGATATAAGAGAGTCTTGCTCCACGCTCGCTCTGCACAAGCCCTTCGCTGACGGAGGCATCAAAACCTTTGCCGTAATACCATCCAGAGCCTTCGCGAGCCTCCCAGTTGGTGACATGGGCAGTGTCAAGGGGTTTGTAGATATCAAAATTCCAGACACTTGGAAGGTGGGAGTGATTGTCGGTTAAGGGGATGTCGGAGAAATCGGTGGAAAGGTTTGCTTCCGGGGATTGCCTTATACTTTTGGCGTCGCTTAAGGTGACAGGAGCAGAGGGAGTCATCTCACCTTCTCTTGAATCACTGAATTTTGGGACAACCAACGCCATTATGCCATTTTTATAGTCGGCAGCCATAGGCATATAGATGGAGTCGAGATGGCGCAATCCCTTCTTTATCAGTTGAGGGGTTGCTGCAGAATCATCAGCCATTATCCTTGCCCAATAGATTGTGGAATTGTCGACGCCATCACCATCCAATTTATAGTCTACATAGTAAGTGCCACTATTGCTGTCAAATCTTACGATGGGCTTTTCTTTAAAAGAAGGTGCATCGCGAAGGAGAGGCTCCATAGTAACAGTCTGGCTTGCAGTGAGACCGTTGGAGAGAGTATGTGTAAGTTTCTTCTGAGCCATTTCAGGAGAGGAGTTGTCAGAGACAAATATTATCTCATGCACATCATCGGAGGGGAAGCCGCCCCATAGGAGCGGTGTTGCGACTATTCTGGCAGTGTCATTTAGTGGAGATAGATTTGTCTTGTCGGCGTGTATGCGCATAGCCACGGGAATGCCGGTCAGTTTTCTTCCAAGAATCTTTTCGGCGTTAGCAACCTTGCCATTATAATCCATTGGATCCCAATTGTCATTGCCATTGAGGAGATTTGGGAGGTTGTAGAATCTCTCGCCATTACATTCCACTACATATGCCTCCATTAGGGAGTTGTGGGCAAGGTCGACCCAAAGGTCAGGTCTGTCGGCATCCACGGTGTAAGGTTTGCCGTTTAGGGAGACATTGTGTTGGAAGCATTTCAGGTCGGAAGGGTCGCGAGTCCAGCCGATGTTTAGGTTATCATTTCCGTGGAAGCGGGTATCGATAGCAGTGACTTGCCCCGGCACCTTAGTGAAATATTGGGTTCCGTCGCAAAGGCTCGTTATGTCGCAATTGAGGAAGACAGCACCGGTCTCGGCGGTGGTATAGAAAGGTTTGCTGCTGCAGAAAAGGAAAGAGCAATCGAGATAGACTGCGCTACCGGAAAGGGCATCATCCGTACTCTCGAAATGGCAATGGTTATACAGGCTACGACGAGCACCCACGAATGGACAAAGATTAAGGCGGCTCAGGAACCTGCAATTGTGGGCAAACAGTTTATCGGTGTTGTTGCAGATTCCAATCTGCGCCTGGACAATAGCCTGCTTGCGTCGGGGATGGTTGAGGTTTGGATTCCGGGGGTAAATAAGGTCGATGTTGCAATAGTTCCCGAAAGTGATGTTCTCAGTTGTCAGGGAATTGCCTTTGAACTCGAACATAGTGAAATTTCCGACAGCGCCTTGTGTCTGACCACGGTTTACGGCGAACACCACATCTTCAGGATTGTCAGAGAGACCGATAATGTGAAGGTTGTCGCATTTGAGTCTGAGGGCAAAAGGGGTGCCACCCATATCGGTGCGGATTTCGGGGGCATCGGGATTATCAAGCCAATAGACAGAAGGGGCGATAAGGAGAGTGACGTTGTTCCCAATCTCATTTACTTTAGCGAAAGCTGCGACAGGGTCGGAGAATGCATCCGGATGGCTGTAGATACCCTCACGGTCGAGAAGGAGAGTGTGATCGTTGAGAGTAAATGAAATCTCGTTAAATTTGATATGGTTCTGTGCCTGAATAGGAGGAGCGATTGCAAAGATTAGAGATATGAGATATATTAGATTTTTCATGATGATGGCTTGTTTTGATGCAAAAGTAACTAAATTTTTGTAGGGATTTTGTTAAAATGGGGAAATTTTGTTAAATTTGCGGATACAAGAGATAGCACCCACGCCCTCTGGGCGCGGCACAGAACAACATATCATTAGCTTCTGTGAGTTTGGATAGTAATTTTATAAAAAAATAGGAGTTATGAAAGCGATTAAGAAGATATTAACAATATGTTTTGTGCTTATGTTGGTGGGGCAGGCGATGGCAGATGTGCCTTTTAATGGGCTGATTCTTGACTCGACGCTGCAGCCGGTGAAGAAGGCTAAAGTGTATGTGAATGATCCAAAGCGTTATGCCACAAGCGACAAACAGGGACGCTTTGGCTTGACGGATGTGGCACCTGATGACACCATCACGATAGAACTGAAGAAGAAAGAGAAGATACGCATAGCTGTTGACGGACGTAAGAGTCTTAAGATTGTGCTTGCGGGAGATGGAAGTGAGACAAAATCAGAGTTTGACGAGGAGATAGCCAATACCGGTTATGGCTATGTGAAGCGCCGCGAGTATACGGGGTCGAGCACCGGCATCAGTGGAGAACGACTCAGGGCTACCGGGTCGCATGACATACTTGGTGCATTGAAAGGGTTGGTTGCCGGACTGACAATAAATGGATCGCCAGGCAATTATGAGGTAAATATACGAGGCATAAAGTCGTTTATGCTGTCGAGTGAGCCGCTGTATATGGTTGATGGAGTGCAGGTCAACTCAGTAGACTTTATCAGCCTGAATGATGTGGATCATGTTGAGGTATTAAAAGATGCGCCCCAATATGGCTCGCGTGGAGCGAATGGGGCGATCCTTGTGACGACCAAGACAGGTGCGAAGTAGGAAGAGAGTTTAGAGTTTAGAAGAGGGGTTGGGGTTTTAGTCGAGACAGTCGTCGAGAGCTTTTGTAATGGCATCTCGGTCGAGGTGCTGACCGATGAATACGAGTTTCTGCATACGGTCGCCGTATTCCTCGTCCCAGTCGCGACGCAGACCCGGCTCAGTGGCGAGCATACGTTCGAGTTCATCTTCGGGAGCTGTGGCATACCATTGCCCGGCTTCCGTTAATTTTTTCTGTACCCCGGCCTGTTCAAAGAGGTATGACATGTCGGTGTTGTCGGAGAAGTAGCAGATACCTTTTGCGCGGATCACGCTCTTAGGCCAGTGTTTGGCAACAAACCAGTCGAACTTGTTGATGTCGAATGGACGGCGGCGGAAATAGACGAAAGTGCCAATGCCGTATTCTTCAGCCTCGCCCTCATCATCGAGGGGTTTCTCTATTTCCTGCACCCAGGTTGCGGCAGTGACGGTCT